>JBGAUM010000109.1:0-11266 GCA_044228625.1 Usitatibacteraceae bacterium
GATGCAGTACGGCAGCCACCGGCCCGATGGCATCGATGCCTTTCAATTCGAAATTGGCCGGAACTACCGCACCCGATTTGAGGTCGACCGCACGATTTCTCGAATCGCCCGCGCGGTCGCGGCATTTCATGAGGCCTACTTGAAGAGGCCCAGTTAGGATTGGCAGTCAGGCAAGATACTTGACGTCGACACCGAGGAATTGGGCAGCTTCTTCCGGGTTGTTGGTGGTGCGGACCAACGCGCCGCGGTTATTGGCGGTGTGTTCGAACACCTTCGAAGGCTGATAGACCGGTGCATTTGAAAGCGTCGCCAAGCGCGTGCCTTGGGGGAGGACGCTGACCACGTATTCAGCGAGGTCAAATCGATCCCCGATGCTGAAGCCACCTTCCAATGCACGCCCGTCCAAGAGCACTTTGGCGCATTGGTGAATGCGACAGGCTTCCGCGACCCGGATCAGGCCGGCCTGCGCATCCGCCATTGAGAATTTGCCACGATTGATGACGGCAATGAACTCGGGATAGACCTTGATTTCAACATCCATAAGGTGGCGGGCCTGACCTTGCCTGAAGGCTGTTTTTTTGGACATCTTGAACAGGTTCTAATTTGTTTGCAATCGTTGTTTGACCTAATTGCGTACAGGCCCGGCCGTGTGTCCGATTGTTCGCAATCGAGGGACGTTCTGGCATTGCGGGTCCACCTTTGGACTGATTTTTCAGCCAGTGAAGTCGCCAGCCCCGCAATGCACGCCACCTTCCGGCGCTGCAGTGTGCGAAGTGTTTCCCGTCACGTGTACGTGGGCGTGCGTGGCGTGCTTGACGCGCCTTGCCGGAGTTGCTGGTGCCCATTGAAGAAGTGCTCGAGCTCCATTCGCGCATTCTCGCGTTCGCGCGCATAGGCGGCCCGGTGGGACTGTTCCCGTTCCTGCCAAATGGCGGCCTCGCCGCCGTCTGCAGATTCCCTTGCCAATCGTGCAAGTTGGGCGGCGGATTCAGCGGCACCGGGGTTCGGCAGGCTGTGTTCGGCACAGGTGTAAGCCTCCAGGTATGCCGCTCGTGCGCCGGCAGCGTCCCGCTGCTTGTCGCAGTGCTGTGCATGCATGAAATGCAAATCTCCCAGCAGGTGGAATTGCTGAAGGTGACGTCCAAGGGCGAGGCACCGCTCTATGGCGTCGACAGCGCTGGCAGCGTTTCCGCGGGCGAACTCAATATGCACAAGGTTGGCTTCTGCGCGCAGTTCAGCCAATTCGTTGTACTCGAACCGCGCGTAATCGATGGCCTCGGCATAACGCGCCAGCGCCACGTCCCAAGCGTCACCCTGGCCGTTTTCGCGCCTGGCAGCGATGCGGATGGCCAATGCAAGCCAATTGAGCGCCAGCATTGAATTGGGCATCTTGATGTCGTGCTGGCCGGCAAGCGTCATGAGCGTCGCAAATTCCGCATCGGCTTCTTCAAAGCGGCCCAATCCGCCCAAGCGCATGGCACGAAACATCCGGACTCGCGCCTCGATGGCCCGGTCCCCAATCTGCAGCGCGTTGGCCAGGCATTCGTCCAGGATGGAAATACCTGCATCCGGCAAGGGGTAAAGGAAGCCAGTCATCCCCACCAATGTAGCGAGCGCATTGGTGCACTCTCGCAAGTCGCCCGCCTCGATGGACAGGTGATACGCGTCGGTTGCGGCGGCAATCGCCTCGATGAAGCGGCTGGCCGCGTTCTGGCAAACCGCAACGGTGTTCAGGCCCCGCCGGACCATCGCGTCATCCCCCGAAGCCCGAGCCATTTCCAGGGCTGCGCGCGACATGCGAAGCGCGCCGCGCCCATCCCCGCCACGTGCGAGGCGTTCGGCGTGGTCATAGTCTTTCGCGAGTTCGTAGGGATGGGGTGCAGACATGGCAATCGACCACAATTCGTTCCCGACTGGATTGTGTCATTGCCCATTCCGCCGCGGTGCAAGCAATTGTGTCGCATTGGTTGTGACCGCGCCTTTGACAAACTCGGGTCACGCGGCTGCCTGCCAAGACGACCCACGATCAAAACTCAAGGCAGGGTGCGGCGTTTGGGCCGTTTTCGACCCAAAGCGCCCACCAGCGCTGGAGTTTGGAGGGCGGATGCCGGTGCGATCCGCGTGTTGCTATTCGCCCTGCAGCTGGTCCTCACCCCGGGTGCCAACCAGCGACGGGCGGCCCACGATCAGCGGATCCACGGTGCCGATCGACTTGGCATCGCGCTGAGTGTAGGGCAAGCGGCTCAGGAGATAGCGCATCGCATTGAGCCGCGCGCGCTTCTTGCAATCGGATTTGATGACCGTCCACGGCGCGGTGCTTCAAGGGGTGCACGCGGCGTTCCTTGAACCGGCGGCGCTGCTCCTCGCGGCTCACGGAAAACCAGAACTTGAACAGGTGCACGCCGGAGCGCACCAATTGACGCTCGAACTCCGGGCACTGGCGCAGGAATTCCTCGTACTCCTCGTCGGAGCAGAAGCCCATCACGCGTTCCACGCCCGCACGGTTGTACCAGCTGCGGTCGAACAACACGATTTCGCCGCGCGTCGGCAGGTGCTCGATGTAGCGCTGAAAATACCACTGCCCGCGCTCGATTTCGCTCGGCTTCTCCAGCGCGACTACGCGCGCGCCGCGCGGGTTCAGGTGCTCCATGAAGCGCTTGATGGTGCCTCCTTTTCCGGCGGCATCGCGCCCCTCGAACAGGATCACCACGCGTTGACCGGTTTCCTTCACCCACGCCTGGAGCTTCAGCAGCTCCACCTGCAGGCGGTACTTCTGGATCTCGTATTTCTTGCGCGACAAGAGGTTCTTGTAGGGGTACGCTCCTTCGCGCCACGCAGGATTCAGTTCTGCATCCGCGTCGGTTTGCGCATGCGCCTCTTCCTCCGGCTTGGCGAGCGATTTGCGCAGCGCCTTGATTTCATCGGCGGAGGCGCCATCGAGCAGCGCCCGCAAGCTCGCAATCAACTCGGTGTTCTTCCCGGATTCCGGCGAGCGCCGCAGAAGGTCGCGGATGACTGCTTCCTGCACGGTGCTGGTGGTGCTCACACGGCGCGATACACGCTCTTTTTGCAACGCCGCCTTGGAAAGCCTGGGGGCCGTGTCACCTTGTTCGATGGTGCGCGTCACCACTTTTGCCTTCGCGCGTCTTGTAGCCGGGCGTTTGGCCGCTGGCCGATTGCGGATGGGGGGCGCGGCGGTCGGGGTTTCTTTGGACATGTTGCAACTCCTGTGATCTCAATCCAGTTTGCGCCAAAAGCAAACGCACTGGTTGAGAGAGGTCAAATCCCCACAGGTTCCGCGCAGTCAATAGGCCTTGGTCGATCCCTGACGCACCCGCGCCTGCAGGTACCCAAAAATCGCCTCGATCTCGTCGTCGCGCAGATATTGGAAATTGTTTTTCGCAACATCCGTCATCATGTCCAGTTTTCGATCGCCGACGGCCTTGCCCGCGCGCAACAGTTGGCGGAATTGGTCCGTGTTGTAAGCCCCGACCACCACGAGATCCGGCGAAATCGTGCCGGGCTTGATCTCGCGCCCTTTCAAGAGTGCGCCATGGCACTCCGTGCACAGGGACTCGACCAAGTGCCGGCCGCGCGCATGGGCCTCGCCATAATCGGGCAGGCGTTGTTGCGCATATTCGGCAACGAGGAGCGGCGCGGTTTGGAATTTCCCGGTCGCGAGACCCAGGCGACCGATCGGCCCGAGACGATTTGCCGGCTGTGTTTCACCCCCTGTGGGGAGCGCGCGCAGGGCCGCGATGAGGGCAGCGGCTTCGGCCCCTGTCAAGTACTGGTATTGCGGCGAGGGCATGATGAACAATGGTCGGCCATCGACGCCAATCCCCTGCCGGATGGCGCGGTCAAGTGCCGCATCGCTCGCCGAGGTTAGACGGGTGAGGTTTGACGAATACAGCATGGCGATGGCCGGTTCGTTGAAGAACAAGCCGCCTTGGAGGTTCTTGCCATGGCAGCCCATGCAGCCCAGCACCTGCAGCTGCCGCTTGCCATCCGCCAGTTGCTCCGGTGTAGGGGCGGCCAGCGCCAGAGGGGGTGGCGCACTGGCCGGCCCCAACGCGCGCTCGGAGGCAAACCAAACGTAACCGGCGGCGGCCAATACCACCACCAGCAAAAATGCCACGCCATAACCCAGCCACCGCAAGATGGTTTTCATGGGTCCTCCCGATTCCTGGTTGTTTGTGCTTCGCTCTCGTCAGCCCGTCCATGGTGTTCGGGGATGCCGGGCGCATCTTACGCCCGGATCGATGGCACCTGCATGCAACGAACGCCGCGGCGGGACGTCAATCCCGTGCCTCAACTTCCGATCACGCCCCCGTCATTCTTCGTGATCACCACGGTTCCACTGCGTGGGCGATCGCCGGGCACGCCGGAGGGCCAGGGCTTCCAGTCGGGTTCCTTTTCGACGCCGACGCCGGGGTGCTGGATGTTCACGAACGCGGTGCGGCCATCCGGGGTGAAGGTCAGCCCGGTGATCTCGCAGCCGCGCGGGCCGGTGAGGAAGCGGCGCACTTCGCCGGTGCGCGGGTCCGCAGCCAGCAACGCGTCATTGCCCAATCCCACATCCTTTCCACCATCGGTACCCATCCACAAGTGGCCTTGCGGCGAGAAGCGCAGCGTATCCGGCGAGCCGAAGGCGTCGCCGCTTTGCTGCGGATTTGCATGGTCCTCACCACCGTACAGGAACACGTCCCACTCGAACGTGGTGGAGGCGGCATCATGGCCGCTTTCGCGCCAGCGCACGATGTGCCCGCCGACATTGTTGATGCGCGGGTTGGCGGCATCCGCCGCGGGCTCGCCCGCCGCACCGCGGCGGTTGTTGTTGGTGAGGGACACGTACACCTCGCCGGTGTGCGGATGGATGGCAATCCACTCCGGCCGGTCCATCGGCGTGGCGCCGACGCTGTGCGCCGCAAGCCGCGCGTGGATCACCACATCCGCCTGCGTGGCATAGCCGTCGCTTTCTTCCAGTCCCGGCACGCCTTGCACCATGGGTAGCCACTCGCCGCGGCCGTCCTCGTGGAATTTCGCGACATACAGCGTGCCATGGTCCAGCAAGTCCCGGTTTGCGGCGCGATTCCTGGGGTTGAACTTGTCGCGGGTGACGAATTTGTAGATGCACTCGAATCGATCATCGTCCCCGGAGTAGCACACCACGCGGCCGTCCTTGGCCACCTGCGTGAACGCGGATTCGCGGTTGAAGCGGCCCAGCGCCGTGCGCTTGACCGGCACCGAGGCGGGATCGTATGGATCCACTTCCACCACCCAGCCGAAGCGGTGGTATTCGTTCGGGTGCTTGTCGAGATTGAAACGCTCTTCGGTTTCGTACCAGCGGTTCACGTTCGATTTGCGCACCTGATAGGCGTTTTGCCAGCGGTCCGGCGTGCCGTGGGGCATGGCGAACCACGAATGGAAGTTTTCCTCGCAGGACAAATACGTGCCCCACGGCGTAAAGCCGCACGCGCAGTTGGCATACGTGCCGATCACGCGTTCGCCTTTCGGGTCCGCCGCCGTGCGCATGGCGGGTACACCCCTTGCCGGCCCACCGATGGCGATGGGCGTGTGCAAAGACACCTTGCGCGCCAGTTTGGACGGGCGAACCACCTGCCAGCCCTTGGTGCCCGCCTTCACTTCCACGATGCTCAGCCCCACCGCCGCGCCGGCCTTGGCGAATTTCTCCGCGCTCCATGTGGCCATACCATCCGGGTACAACCATTGCTGCGCGAGATATTCGTGATTGACAGCCAGCAAGCCATGCCGGCTGTTCGAAGACCCCAAGGGCAGTGGAAAGAACTGCATGCCGTCGTGGTGCATGCCGGCCTGCTGGGCTTGCTCGGCGGCGGTGTCTGAGGCATCGGGCTTCCAGGCAGGGCCGTTGGAAATCGGGTCCCCCCACACATAAAACGGGCGGGCCGTGTAGCCCGGCGCCACGGTGACGGTGTCCAGCCTGGAAACCGGCACACTGGTGAAGCCGAGGGATTTGTGGGGCGTGGCGATTACCTCTGGTGCAGCCGCCAGCGTGGCCATCAAGGCCAGAAAATCGCGGCGCGAGACTCGCGCCTTTACCAACTCTTCAAGGGGATGCATTTCAGAATTTGAGAGGGATCACCGTCAACGGCAGACCAGCATTTGATCATGCCCATGTGACGGTTTGCCTACCGCGATCAGGGCACAGCAATTCCGCGCGAACGCAAATCGGGATATCGCGATGAGGAAACCCTGGAAGGGGCGCGCCTCCTGAGCCGCTTTGGCCTCAAACGCCGCACCAGTGCTTGGGTTTGTCACCTAAAAAATTAAGGCTTCGGGCAGCTTGCCCCCAGCGGCACCAGGTCTTCCAGCGGCCCCACGAAAGACACTTCCATCACGTACAGGCAGGACGGGCCGGGCAGGGTGGGGAAGTAGGTGAACTTGGTGAGGATGCGCGGCGGGCTTTCCTGGCGCTCACGCGAAATCTTCGAAAGTGCCACTTCACAAAACCGAACGCGTGCGCAATCGCTGCCGCCGATGACGCCCGCCGCGCGGCCACGCAAGGCATCCTTGTGGCGCTCGAGGTGCAGGAACTCTGCGTCCGTCATCGAGGGGTTCACCGAATAGGTCGATGCGGCCTTTGCGCATTCGCCCGCTTGCGGAAGCCACGCGTGGTGGGTGGTGAGCCCCTCGTTGGCGCGCCAGCGGCCCGTCATCGGATCCCGCGAAAAGCTGTGTTTCTGGTTGCGGCACACACCGGTCGTCGTCAATGCAGTCACGGTGCTTATCGTGGCCGTGAGCGGCTGGCGCTCTCGGCCGATGGAATTTGAGGACGCCTGCAGTGAACTCCAATCGAACGTGAGGTGGGGTAAGGCCTCCGCCATAGCACGCTTCAACGACGTTTGCTGCGCCTCAGTTAACTTGACGGACTTGGAGCCGAGCGTGAGGGGTTGGGCGGTGGCGGGCCACGCGAAAAGCACGGCGAGCAAAAGCGCGCACCGCCATGGCCACCCCACACGCGCCAATAGCGCTTCGCGGGAGCGCTGGCGCACGCCATTGGCAAGAATTGGGATATCGGCCATTGACATCATGCTATCTGCAAACTGGAGGCGGGGCGCGCGCGCATGGCGTATTCTTCCGGGACTTTCCATGTCCGGCCCCGCCCCGGTTGAGAGGAATCAAGCCATGAACGCAGTCTTGCGCACGGTATTTCTCCGCAGCCTGATCCCTGCAGGCGTGCTGTTCCTGTACCTGATCTATTTTGCGTTGGTGGTCCTCAAGACGCCGTTTGATTTTTCCGACCCGGATTACGAAGTTCCCTGGTCCGCCATGGTGCATATCAATATGGTATTGGCCGGTGCATATCAATATGGTATTGGCCAATGAACCTTCCGACCATTTCCGCAGCGCCTCAGCCGCGTTGCTGCTGGGGCTGTTGGCCGGGAACATGCTTGCGGAACCCTCGGCTGCAGGCCGCAGGCGCATGTCGATCGCCATCCTGTTGGCGTCGGGTCTGTTGGCGGTCAGCACGTTTTTCGGCATCACCTCGCTCGCGTCGCCTTTGATCTTGTGGCTGATCGCCTTGTATGGCGCGTTCGTCGGGTTGAAAGGACTCAGCGGGCCCAAAAGCGAGGCGAATGCGGGTCATGCGGGATAGCGGTTTCGCGGAGGATTTACGAACTGAAAGGGCGCATCACCATTGAGTCATGACGCCGCGCAAGCCGGTCCGCATAACGCACGCCATGCTTTCCTTTTCGCTTGGCTCGCTGCAGGCACCTTCGATCTCGCGGCGGCGATCCTGTACGCGATCTACAAGGGCGGCACGGCGCTGGGCGTCGGCCGCGCGGTAGCCAGCGGACTGCTGGGCAAGCGCGTCGTCGGTGCGGGGTGGGAGATCGGCAGCATCGGCATCGCGTTGCACTACGCCATCATGCTCGGCATTGTCGCCATGTTCTTCTACGCCAGCCGCCGTTTCGCTTTCCTGCGCACGCGGCCGTGGTTCGTCGGGCCGGTGTACGGCGTTTGCGTGTATGCGGTGATGAACCTGGTTGTCCTCCCGCTCTCCGCCATTGTGTTCAAGCCCAACTACGCGATGGAGCCGCTGATCGTCGGCATCATCACTCACATGGTGTGCGTGGGATTGCCGATTGCGTGGGTGTTTCATCGGTATGCGCGGGTTGCCGATGTCGGCGAGGTAAACCCCTAGCATTGGCGGGCATTGCAGGCCAAAAGTGTTTCAAACGCCGCGTCCGGCGTGGAGTTCGGCCTGTTCGAGCAAACTTATCGCTTGAGGGTTGAATGCAAGAAGCTCGCATGGTTCCATCGCCAGGAAAAACAACACTGATCCCTTTGATTCTCTTAGCGCTTTCCACAGCCGTTCAAAAAGATGTCGACCGCGGTGACGATGAGTTCATCGGATGCCTTTCGGCCGAGTGGCGTGCCGAGCATTGCGCGCAGCCGAGGCATCGACGCAACCATTTCAACGAAGACGACAGCCGCCCCACGGCTGTCCGGCAAGCGCGGCAGGCCGCCTTCGTCCCGTAGCATCTCCAGGACCCTCCAAACCTCATCCACGGCGCGTGCATGCAGGTCCAAGAACAGTCTCGAAAGGCCAGGTGCCTGTCGCGCCTCAGCGAAGACCAGTCGATTGATGCCGGTTACGTGCGGCGCCTCGGACAGACCGACCAGCTCGCGCGCAATTTGCAATAGAAGCTGACGCGCCTCGCCGGCAGCCGGTGAGGTGTTGCCCCGCTCCCGGTGCGGAGCCATCGCGACCTCGAGCAGCCGGTTTACAACGGCTTCCAGAAGTTCGGACTTGTTGGCGAAGCGCGCGTAGAGCGTCTTGCGCGTGACCCCCGCAGCCTTGGCAACCGCATCCATGCTGGTGCGGGCAAACCCCTGCTGGGCGAAGACCAACTCGGCGCAATCCAGCAGGCGCGTCTCCATTTCCGCCGTCTCGGCGGCCGTGAGCCGCCCGGGTCCGCGCGGGTTCGCGCGGATGTCTCGTTTTGCCTTGGTCATGGCACGTTATCCGATCCTTGGTGGTGGCCTGATTAACGATTCTGGCACAAAGAGACAAGAGTGTCTCTTTCTTATTGACAAAGAAACACTCGTGTGTCATTATGGCTTCACAAAGATACATCAATGGCCCTTTGCCAAGGAGAATGCACGTGAAAGCCCTCTCATCGCAAACCCCCGTCTGGACGCCCAAAAACTCGACGGCCCCACGCAATTGGCCCGTCGTCGACAACGCAAGGATCAAGGGACTGTGCCGGGAACGCTACGAACCCGTGCGGCAGGCGATGCAGTTCAATCTCGACAGCGGCGACGACATCGGTGCGTCGGTGGCCGTGTTTGTTGACGGCGAGCCAGTGGTTGACTTATGGGGCGGCTACCTGGATGAACATTTCGACCGCCCCTGGGAGCGCGACACCATCATCACCACGCACTCGATTACCAAGACCATGACCGGCATGGCGGCCCTGACGCTCGCCGACTCCGGCGAGCTGGACTTCAATGCGCCCGTCGCACGCTACTGGCCGGAATTTGCGCAGAACGGCAAAAAGGACATCTTGGTCAAGCACCTGTTAAGTCACACCTCGGGGCTTGCCGGCTGGACCGTGGATGTGACCTGGGCAGACGTCTACGATCATGACAAGGCCTGCGACCTCCTTGCGCAACAGGCACCGTGGTGGCCTCCGGGAACGGCATCGGCCTATCACGGCATTTGCATCGGGCATCTGGTCAGCGGCGTGATTCAGCGCATTACCGGCATGACGCTTGGCCAATACTTCGCACGGCACGTGGCCGCGCCGCTTGGAGCGGACTATCACATTGACACCGGCGCGGAGCACGACCACCGCATCGCCTACTTCGTGCGCGGAGCCAGATTCTGGCCGCCAATTGGGAATCCGATTGCCGAGCGCGTCTCCCTGAATCCGCAGCTGCTGCCGGAGACCTCGCGCACCACAGCGTGGCGGCGTGCGGAGGTTGGTGGGGCAAACGGCCATGGAAACGCGCGCTCCGTGGCGACGATCCATTCGGCGCTGGCCTGCGGAAGCGCGAATGGCGTTTCGCTGCTGACCGACAAGGGACGAATGCGCGCGCTCGAACAAATGTCGAATGGCGTCGACATCCTTCTCGGCATCCCCATCAAGTGGGGTGCAGCGGCCTTCGCACTTGAAGCGCCATTGTTGTATCCGAATGCGCCGGGCCATCGTGTCGCATTCTGGGGAGGCCAGGGCGGGTCGATTGCCCTCGTTGACTTCGACGAGCGGATGTCGATCAGCTACGTCATGAATCGCTGGCTAATGGGGCCTCATGAGCTCGCACGCGGCCAACGCATCATTGCGGCGGTCTACGACAGCCTCAAACGAGGCTGAGCCATTGCCGCACAGGTGATTGAACGCCGGGAAGAACTGTTCCATGACAGCCATCGGCGCCATAACCCGTTTCGAGATCCTGGCTGAGGCCAGATCGGTACCGCGGGAATATTGTGACTGCGACCCCTTGGAATAACGATTCTCGATGCTGCCATCCTGAAACCCTAGCATTGGCCGGCATTGCGGGCCAAAAATGGCTCAAACGCCGCATCCTGCTTTGACTTTCGCTTTTTCAATGAAGACGGGCGGCATTTGTTGAGTGCTGAAGCGCCGCATGCCTTCATCGCAAGGAAAATCAACCGTGAACCCTTTGATTAATGTTGTGAATAGCTGAATAAAAATACAGCATAATTGGATGAATTTCTGACGCAGCCTATTGCACGAGGCACCATGACTCATCCGGTTTTGCCCAGCGAGCGCATCGCAAATCGTAACTTGGTCGTTCGTGACCAGAAGGTCATGCTTGATTCGGACCTGGCGGAACTTTACGGAGTGGAAACAAGGCGTCTCAATGAACAGGTGCGCAGAAATGCAGATCGGTTCCCAACAGACTTCATGTTTGAATTGACGGCTGAAGAGTTCGCCAACTTGAAGTCGCAATTTGCGACATCAAGTTGGGGCGGCCGACGCAAGCTTCCGCTTGCATTCACGGAGCATGGCGCGATCATGGCCGCCACGGTGCTCAACAGTTCTCGCGCAGTGTAGATGAGTGTCTACATCGTCCGCGCCTTCGTGCAACTGCGCGAAGTGCTGGCCACGCACAAGGACCTTGCCGCAAAGCCTGCCACTTTGGAGCGCCAGACCCAGGCTCTGGCCCTCAAGCATGACGTCCTAGCAACCAACACCCGGCAACAATTGAAGCAGGTCTTCGACGCCATCCGCGAACTGATGGTGCCGCCTGA
>JBGAUM010000110.1:0-11127 GCA_044228625.1 Usitatibacteraceae bacterium
CATGCATGTGGAGCGCAACAAAAACGCGGGAATGCAACACCTGCTTGTGGAGGGCATCGATCCTCGCCAGCAGGTGGACAAACACGCGGCCGGAGAAAATTTCGTGCAAGGGCTCGCGGATTTCCTTCTTCCAGGACGCACGCTTTTCGTGGCGTTGCAGCGCTGGAAAGTGCGCGTCAAGGTTTGCAAGGTAGTCAGCCCAGGTGGCCTTTACCCTTGCCAACAGGTCCAGCGCTTCCTGGCGCCGCGAGCCGATCAGTTCTTCACGTGAGATCTTTTCATCGTCTTCATCCAGCGGAAGGGGGCCGTTGAAAAACTCGATCAACCGCCGGGCAAGCGCCAGTTTGTTCTTGAGCGAAAGTTCGATGTTGATGCGCTCGATGCCCTCCGAGTAATCCCCGAGGCGATCCAGCGGAATCACCACGTCCTCGTTGATCTTGAACGCATTCGTATGCTTGGCAATGGCGGCGGTACGCGCGCGGTCAAGCCAGAATTTCTTGCGTGCATCTGCGGAAACCGCGGTGAACCCTTCACCATTCCTCGCATTGGCCAGCCGCACCACGGCGGCGGCGGCTTCCATGACCGCGTTCTCGTCGTCGGAAACAATATCGCCGATCAGCACCATTTTCGGCCGCTGGTTGCGGCGCGATTTGGTCGCGTAACCGACGGCTTTCAGGTAGCGCTCATCCAGGTGTTCAAGGCCCGCGAGAATCGCGTGCGGATGCGCGTCAAGGTAATCCTTGATTTCGACGATCGAGGGCACGGCATCCTTGACCTGCCCAAAGAACTCCAGGCAAACCGTGCGGACATGCTTGGGCATCCGATGCAGGATGAACGTTGCGGACGTGATGATCCCGTCGCAACCTTCCTTCTGGATTCCCGGCAGTCCCGCCAGGAACTTGTCCGTGACGTCCTTGCCCAAACCCACCTTGCGGAAGGCGGCACCCGGAATTTCCAGGGTTGCGTCCTTGACCAGGTTTTTTCGCTTCTCGTCGAAGGTACGAATCCGAAACCGGGCAACCGCGGCATCGTGGATCTTGCCCAGATTGTGATCGAGCCGCTCGATGTCCATCCACTGCGCGTCGGGCGTCACCATGGTCCAGGCGGCGAGATTGTCGAGGGCCGTTCCCCACAACACCGCCTTCTTGCCCCCGGCGTTCATGGCGATGTTGCCGCCAATGCAAGAGGCGTCCGCGGACGTCGGATCGCAGGCCCATACAAGACCGGCCCGCTCGGCGGCGTCCATCGCGCGGCGCGTCACCACGCCTGCTTCGCACCGAATCGTGTTCACCGGCTCGCCCACACCGGGCAAGGCTTTCTTCTCCACCGCGCCCAGGGCGTCGAGTTTTTCGGTGTTGATGACGGCCGAGCGCTTGGTCAGCGGAATTGCGCCGCCGGTATAACCGGTGCCACCCCCTCTCGGAATGATGGTGAGGCCCAGTTCAATCAGGGTGCGAACAATCGGGGCGATTTCCGCTTCGCTGTCGGGATGCACCACCACAAACGGATATTCGACACGCCAGTCGGTGGCGTCCGTCACATGCGAGACGCGCGCCAGTCCATCGAACGCAATGTTGTCCTTGTGCGTCACGCGCGCGAGTTTGCGTTCGACGCGCTTGCGAAAATCGTAGGTGTCCGAAAACTCCTTTTCGAACGCGTCCACCGCGGCATGCGCGCGCTTCAGGAGTTCGGCGACTTTTCCGGCGCGCACGTCAATCTTGTCGTCGCCGGCCGACTTGGATGCCGTCAGGTCGACGGCGCGGCGCTTCTCAATTTCGCCCAGCCGGTGGCGCATGGCCTCGGTGAGCGCCAGTCGCCGCCGGTAGTTGGCGAGCAGGTCCTCCTGCAAATAGGGGTTGCGTTCGACTACCCAGATGTCGCCGAGCACTTCATACAACATGCGCGCGCTGCGCCCGGTTTTGCGCTCCTGCCGAAGTTCCAACAGGATTTCCCATGCATCGTTGCCCAGCAAGCGCATGACGATTTCGCGATCGGCGAACGAGGTGTAGTTGTACGGGATCTCGCGCAGTCTTGGCGGCGCGTCGTCGTCACGCTCGGCG
Source organism: Usitatibacteraceae bacterium (assembly GCA_044228625.1). Lineage (GTDB taxonomy): Bacteria > Pseudomonadota > Gammaproteobacteria > Burkholderiales > Usitatibacteraceae > UKL13-2. The sequence goes on from JBGAUM010000110.1 coordinate 2,061, forward strand.
TGATTCGCCGGTCCGCGCGGCGACAGGCGCCGTACTTCACCGGACTTGTCGAGCGGGGGCGTAAGAAGGATGTTGGGAACTGACGCCATGGGGCTTGGAAGGCAACTCGGCCGCGGTGTTGCAAAGAAGAGGCTGCGGGGCATTGTATCGCAGCGCACAAAAATTGACGGACATCAACAACTCGGGAGTCGAGCAATCATCGCGTGATAAAATCTCGTCGAACGTCGCCCAGCAAAATTCGACAAAACACAAGCAAAGACGCGCCTTTCAGGCGCTTTTCGTCCCAAACGCCTTATCCCGCCTAGACTTTGATGTCCGAGACTTCTACGTTGCAATCGCTCACCCTCGCCACGCGTGAAAGCCGATTGGCGCTTGCCCAAAGCGAGTGGGTGGCCGCGCAATTGCGCAATTTTCACCCGGGGCTTTCCGTCACATTGATGGGCATGACCACCCAGGGCGACCAAATCCTCGACAGGCCCTTGAACCAGATTGGCGGGAAGGGACTGTTCATCAAGGAACTGGAAGTCGCCATGCAGGAAGGACGCGCGGATTTGGCCGTGCATTCCATGAAAGATGTGCCCATGGTGTTGCCGGAGGGCTTTGCCCTTACCGTGGTTGGGGACCGCGAGGATGTGCGCGATGCGTTCGTGTCGAACCGGTTTGAATCTTTGGATCGGTTGCCCGCAGGCAGCGTGGTCGGCACATCGAGTTTGCGACGCATGAGCCTTTTGAAGCACGCGCGGCCCGACCTCAGGATCGAGTCCTTGCGGGGTAACGTGAACACGCGCCTGAAAAAACTCGACGAGGGCCAATACGACGCGATCATCCTGGCGGCGGCCGGCTTGAAGCGTCTCGGATTGGCCGCGCGCATTCGAGCGATGTTGCCGCTGGAGCATTTTCTGCCCGCCATTGCGCAAGGTGCACTCGGCATCGAGTATCCAGCCAAGCGCACTGACGTTGCACAATGGTTGGCCCCCTTCGCGCGGTCGGAAACGACCTCAGTGGTGTCAGCGGAGCGCGCGTTCGGCCGGACCCTGATGGCCAGTTGCGATGTGCCGCTCGGCGCGCTGGGTCGGACAGAGGGCGACGGCCTGGTTCTCGAAGGATTCATCGCCTCGCCCGACGGAACGTTGCTCGTCCGCGACCGCATGACCGGGGCGCTGGGAGACGCGGAATCCATTGGCCAGGCGCTTGCGCAGCGTTTGCTTGAGGCCGGCGGCCGCGACATCCTCGATGCGCTGCCGCGCACGCATGGCTGATCCGTTGTCCGCAGCACCCCTGGCGCCTTGGACGGTTGTCCTGACGCGGCCGGCCCATATGGCCCGCGAAAGCGCAGCAGCACTGGAACGCGCCGGTGCCAAGGTGATTGCATTTCCGGTTCTGGACATCGCGCCGAGGCCCGTCAGGCTCGACCCTGCGGTGGCCGCTACTGCACGCGGCGCGATTTTTGTCAGCGCAAACGCCGTGGCGTTCGGGCTTCCCATTCTGCGAAATGCTGGGCTTGGGTTGGACTCGGCGTGTTTCGCGGTCGGCGACGCCACCGCAAACGCCTTGCGGCTTGCCGGACAAACCCGCGTACACGTTCCCGAGGGCGGATTCGACAGCGAGCATCTCTTGGCGCTTCCCGCCTTGCAGCAGGTGAAAGGCGATGTGCTCTTGATTGTCAAAGGTTCCGGCGCGTCCGATGGGCGCACGCTGATCGCCGAAACTCTGGCTGCGCGTGGGGCAACGATTGAAGTATTGAATTGTTACGAGCGCCGTGCAGCCGAAGTCAACGACAGTTTGCGCGTGCAAGTCATCGAACTGCTTGGCAAGGCGGAAGCGGCAGTGTTCGTGGTGGCTTCGGTCGAATCGCTCGACGCCCTTGAAGCATCCCTCGCCGGATCCGTTGTGCGATTGCGGAGCGCCATGCTGGCCGTCCCCCACGAGCGGATTGCCGCCGTGGCGCGAGACCGCGGGTATTCCCGCGTCTGCGTCGTCGCCCTGTCGGCACAAAATCTGGTTGAATCGTTAGCGCGGCACATCTGCGGGCCGCAAGGCGCCCGCAAAACATCCCTGCTCTCATGAATTCTTCGAATCCTTCTTCAAAACTTCCGGCCTGGGGGCCGCTCGGTGCGGCCATCGTTGCCGTGGGAATCGCCGGATGGGCGGTGTACGACACCCGTGAAACCGCCGAATCACTCAAGGACGCTTTGAGCACGCGTTTGGGCGAGCAAGCGGCGCAACAGAAAGCCGCGTCACAATCGATCGACACACTGACCCGCGAGCTAAAGGACGCGCAAGGCCGCGTGCGGGACATGGAGTCGAAATTGGCCGAGTACGCGGGCCAGCGTGTGGCCCTGGAGGAAATGGCGAGAGAGCTCGCGCGCGCGCCGGACGATTGGCTGTTGGCCGAGATTGAACAGACGCTCAACATTGCCAGCCGCGAATTGACGCTGGCCGGCAATGTGCGCGCTGCGCTTTCCGCCCTGCAAGGCGCGGACCAACGGCTTGCACGTGCGGACAAGCCGCAGATGGCGGCGCTGCGCCGCGCGATCGCGCAGGACATGGAGCGCCTCAAGGCGCTTCCGCTCATCGACACGCAAGGCGTGAGCGTCAAGCTTGACACCCTGATGGGGCTTGCCCCGACGTTGCCCTTGGCCGTTCCGGATACGCTGTCAGCAAGCCCGCGCGAGGCCAAGGCGGGTGATGCCGATGACGCCTGGTTTGTACGCTTGGCCAAGGACTTCTGGCATGAAGCGAAGCAATTGGTGCGTATTCGCGAGGTCGGCGCCGCAGACCCGGTGCTCCTTGCGCCCCAGCAATCGTATTTCCTCCGCGAAAACCTGAAGCTGCGGTTGCTGTCTGCCCGCACGGCACTCATCGCCCGTGATGAAACCAATTACAAGGAAGATTTGAAACTGGCGCGAGACATGCTCGTCAAGCACTTTGACCCCAAGGCCAAGGTCAACGTCAATGCGCTCGCCACGCTGAAGCAATTGGCGGAAAACCCATTGTCGATCTCCGCGCCCGACATCACGACCAGCCTCAATGCCGCACGGGCCGCGCGCACGGCCCGCGAAAAGAGGTGATGGGATGAATAGCCGCCCCATCCGCTGGGCCTTGTGGCTGCTGTTGATTGCGATCGGTGCGGTGGCGGTCGCGCTCGCGGGCCGACATGGCACCGGATTCGTGGTGATGGTGATCCCCCCTTGGCGGATCGAAACGTCCGCGATGCTGTTCTTCATCCTGCTCTTTGCCGCGTTCTCTGCGCTCTACGTGGCGATCCGCCTGGGCATCCGTGCCTATGGCCTGCCGCGCGAGTTCAAGCGCATCGCGGCGCAAAGCGCGAAGAACAAAGCGCGCGACCAAGTGTTGTCGAGCCTGGAGTTGCTGTTCTCCGGCCGGTTCAAGGACGCGGAATTCAAGGCGCGCGAAGCCATGGATCACGCGGACACCAAGGACCTCGCAGCGGCCCTGGCGGCGTGGGCGGCTTACGAATCCGGCAGCACGAAAGCGGCAACACCGTATCTGGACACAATCCAGGGGGAGGCGTCGGCCAAGATGCGTGACGTCTCCAAGGCTTACATGCTCCTCGCCGAAGGGCGCGCACCTGAGGCGCTGTCATTGCTCAAGGCGCTTGCGGCGGCGGACCCGAAGAATCCCGGCGTCCTCAAGATGAAGGTCGAGGCTGAAATGGCAGAGAAAGCCTGGGACGACGTGCTATCCACGCTGGCCCCGTTGACCAAATCCGGACTGCTGCCGGACGGCGCCGCGCAACAATTGAAGCTCAATGCGGAAATCAATCTCATCAAGGGCAAGCCTGCGGATGCGGACGCCATTGAGGCCGCTTGGAACAACATGTCTCGGGACTCGCGATATGACGCCGCCATGGCGGCGGCCGTGGCCAAGAGGCTCATCGGTCTGGGCGCGGCCGATCGCGCGCGCACCATCCTGGAAGATGTCGTGAGTGAGCGAGGCCCTGAAAAATGGGACGCGTCTCTCGCCGCGCTGTACGCGAAGTGCGCCACGGATTCCACGCTGCAACAGATCGAACGCGCCGAGTCGTGGCTGGTGGATCATCCGAGAGACGCCGTGTTGCTGGCCGCCTTGGGCAAACTTTGCATGCGCCAATCCTTGTGGGGCAAGTCGCAAAGTTACCTGGAAGCCAGCGCTGCCCTGGAGCCCACGCTCGACACCCATATGACCCTGGCCCGGCTGATGGAACAAATGGGAAAGCGCGAAGAAGCCGTGATGCATATCCGCAAGAGTGCCGAATTGGCCGGCCAATGAACGCGGCGAATAGCGCCCCTTGTTGGACGCGCGACGGGTTTACGCTCACTTGTGCGCAAGAGGACGTCGATCTCGAAGCGGTTCACGCGTGGCTTTCCGAAAAATCCTATTGGGCCCAGGGAATTCCCCGCGACATCGTCGCAAAGTCGATTGCACATTCGATTCCCTTCACACTGCGTGCAGCCAATGAATTTGCCGGTTTTGCGCGGGTGACCACGGATTGCGCCACCGTGGCCTACCTGGGGGATGTGTTTGTCATGCCGCCTTATCGCGGCCTGGGGTTGTCGAAGTGGATGGTTGAATGTGTGCTTGCGCATCCGGATTTGCAGGGGTTGCGGCGCTTTCTCCTGGCGACTTCCGACGCGCACGGCCTCTACGCGCACTACGGCTTTATCCCGCTCAAGGCGCCGGACAAATGGATGGAAATCCACGTTCCCGGCATTTACACAGGGAATCGGGGCTGAGGGGTTACATTTCGCCTCCACGGCGCAGTCCGCCAGGGTAGCCGCGCGCAGTGGGTGTGAAATTCCCGCGACAACGCAAGCCGGGTGTTCGACCCTTGCTGTTCAACGCCTTGAGCCGTAGTCCGGAACGGGAGCGCGGCTTCCACTCAAGTTACCCCGCGAGAGTTTTCCGTCTTCCCAAAACAGGAGTTCTCCGGAGTTTCCACGTTGCAAGTCGCTGTCGACACTGAACACGCGGCCTCCGTGGTGGGAATACACGCCGTTGAACGTGGTGTGCCCAACGACAATCCGCTTCACGTTGAAATGGTCCAGCACCTGGTCGATCTCCTTGCTGGTCATGAGCGGCTCGATGAAATAACTCCGATGCCAAATCGGGCCCTTCGGGCCATACAGTCTTGACCACACCGCGTCGGCACGAACCACGGGGCGAGGCATGCCGATGGATTTTCGAAACTGCTCGTTGGCCTCCGTCAGGGACAAGCCCTGTCCGAGGAACTCCGGGCCGATTCCCCCGTGAACAAACAGCATGTCGTTGATCTGAATGATCACCGGCTTGGACCGCAGCCATCGTCCCAGCACGCTGTCCGATCCGAACTGGTTGGGCACCGGCATGTCATGAATCCGTGCGATCGCACCATACTTGGCGTGGACGTAGCGCAAGTCGTCGTACAGCACCATGGTTTCGTGATTGCCGATCAAGGTGTGCACCCGGCCTCCCGCTGCGGCCGCCTCGGCCTCCAACTGGTGCAGCAGCCAAAGGACTTCGGTCACCCGCGGCCCGCGGTCAAAATGATCGCCAATGACCACCATGTGCCCGCTGCCAAACGTCCAGCGCAATTCGGCATCGATCACCTGATGCGCCTGCAAAAGCTTCACCAGCAGGTCGAACTGTCCGTGTACATCACTGAAGACCACCAGCCGTTTGGCGTCAAACGTAGCCGGTGCGGGAAACTGAAAGGACTCGGTACGCAGGCGGATGGGCCGCGGATAGCCACAGCGGGGTTCCACGAGCGTCCCCTTGCCGGCCAGGCGTTCGCGATACACCGTGTTTGCACAAACCCAGATCGCCTCTCGCGCATTCGACCCCGGGACATCCTTGATGTGCGGGCCATCATCGACGGCTTCCGTTTTGGCATTCGTGACGGCGACCGGCGCCTGCTTTGCAGCTGGTGGTGGCAGCGCAGGCGTGACATCCGCAGCGAATGCGGTCGGCAAGCAATTCGACAGCGCCAGGAGAAACGCGGCAAAGGTAAAGCGCAACCCCCGGATCATCTGACGACCTTCAGCATGATCTTGCCAATGTGCGCCGACGATTCCATGAGCTTGTGCGCCTCGATGATGTCGGCCAAGGCAAAGGTCTGATGGATCACCGGCTTCACTTTGCCGGACTCGATCAACGGCCAGACCTTCTCTTGGAGGGCGAGGGCGATTGCGGATTTCTGATGATCGGGGCGCGCGCGAAGCGTAGACCCGGTGATGGTTTGACGCTTCATCATCACGGGCCGGAAATCAACCGTGGCGCTGCCGCCTTCCAGGAAGGCGATGAAGCAGTACCGCCCTTCCAGCGCGAGGATGCGCAGGTTTTTCTCGATGTAGCTGCCGCCGACCATGTCCAGAATGACGTTGACGCCCTTTTTCTGGGTCGCCAACTGAATGCCTGCCAGCCAATCATCGGTCTTGTAATTGAAAACATGGTCGGCACCGATGGATTGGCAGAACGCTTGCTTCGCCGCGCTGCCCACTGTGGTGAAGACCTCTGCACCGAAAGCCCTGGCGAGTTGAATGGCGGTCAGGCCGATCCCCGACGAACCCCCGTGCACGAGAAATCGTTCACCCTTTGCAAGCCGGCAAGTCTCAAATACGTTGACCCACACCGTGAAGAAATTCTCCGGCAGGGCGGCGGCTTCGAGCAGCGACAAGCCTTTCGGCACGGGAAGGCAGTGGGCCGCCGGGGCCGCGCAATACTCGGCGTACCCGCCACCCGGCGTCAGCGCACAAACTTGATCGCCCACGCGCCAGTCAGAAACTTGGGCGCCGACGGCCACGATGTCTCCTGCCACTTCGAGCCCCATGACCGGCGAAGCCCCGGGGGGTGGCGCGTAATTTCCTTGACGTTGAATGACATCCGGTCGATTCACGCCCGCATAGGTCACGCGGATCAGGACATCGTGTTCACCGGGCACCGGCACCGGCCCCTCGGCAAGCTGCATGACCTCCGGGCCGCCGTTGGCTGCAACGGCGACATACTTCATCATTTCAGGCAAAGACATGTGCGTTCCTCAAGAAAATTCCTGTGCAGGCAACCATGCCGCACCGCGCACACCCGAGGCATCACCGAACCTCGGTGGCTCCAGGCGCGTACGGACGGTGTCGGAGAACACATAGCGTCCCCAAAGGGCCGGGATGTTTGCATAAAGTCTGGGAATTTTGGACAGGCCGCCGCCCAGGACCATCACATCCGGGTCCAGCACATTGATGATGGAGGCGAGTCCGCGCGCCAGGCGGTCCTCATAGTCCGCCATGGCGGCCATCGCCGGGGCATCCCCTTCCTCCGCCGCCCGCACGATGGACTCGGAATCCAGCGCGCGTCCATCGCGCTCGCGAAACCTGGCCGCCATGCCGGGACCGGACAGCCAAGTCTCGATACATCCTGCTCGGCCGCAATAGCAGCGGGCACCGGGACGTTCGTCATCCCTGGGCCAGGGCAGGGGATTGTGGCCCCACTCGCCGCCAATGGCGTTGGCGCCTGTCAGGATCCGCCCGCCGATGCAGATGCCTCCGCCAACACCTGTCCCGAGAATCACGCCGAACACCACATGCGCACCGGCGGCGGCACCGTCGGTGGCTTCGGAAAGGGCAAAACAATTGGCGTCGTTCTCGAGGCGGATGGCGCGTCCGAGTCGTTGCTCAAGGTCCGCCTTCAGCGATTGACCGTTGAGACATGTGGAGTTGGCATTCTTGATGCGGCCCGTGGAGAGCGACACGGCGCCCGGTGTCGCGATGCCCACGCTCGCGCGTTCACCCGTTGATGCTTCCGCCTCATTGATCAGCGATTCGATCGCATCCAGCGTCGCCTCGTAGCTTCCCGACGGCGTGGAGATACGCCTTGAAAACACCGAGTGTCCCGCGTCATCCAACGCAAGGATTTCAATCTTGGTGCCTCCCAGGTCAATGCCGGTACGCAAACGCGAGCTCCCTCCGTAATGAGTTGTGCGATTATGCCGCCACACTCACGGAGGCCACATGGCAGCTGCACCGCGCGAAGGCATACGCACCATCCGACCCATCATCGGCAACGGCAAGATCAGGCTGAAAGACATCGACACTGAATCGACCTGTGGATTCAAAGGGGACAAGGCAGCCACCGTCGCCCTCCTAGCCCAACTCAATGCCCGCTTGGTCGAGCTCCAGGACGTGTTGTGGGCCGAGCACAAGCACCGGGTGCTCGTCGTCCTTCAGGCGATGGACACCGGCGGCAAGGATGGCGTGATTCGAAAGGTCTTTTCAGGGGTCAACCCGCAGGGGGTGCGCATTGCAAATTTCAAGGCGCCAACGCCGGAGGAGCTGGAGCACGATTACCTTTGGCGGGTGCACCAAAAGGTGCCCGGCAAGGGCGAGATCGGGGTGTTCAACAGGAGCCACTACGAGGACGTGCTGATCACCCGCGTGCACGGCTGGATCGACGACAAGACGGCGAAGCGGCGGTTTCGGCACATCAACGATTTCGAAGCCATGCTGGTCGAGGAGGGCACCGTGATCCTCAAGTTTTTCCTGCACATCTCCAAGGAAGAACAACGGCGTCGCCTCCAAGACCGGCTGGACGATGATTCAAAGACCTGGAAATTCAACGTGGGCGATCTGGCCGAGCGAAAACTCTGGGAAAAGTATCAGGCTGCGTATGAAGACGCAATCAATGCCACATCATCGCCGCACTCGCCGTGGCACGTGGTGCCCGCCGATCGCAAATGGGTACGCGATGTCTATGTGTCCGCGGTATTGGTCAACGCCTTGTAGCAGCTCAAGATGCGCTATCCGGATCCCCCTGAGGGGCTGGACCAGATCGTCGTGAAATAGCCATCGTCGCTGCACCGCACAATCCCCCTAACCCATTGTGTTAAAATGGCTTTTCCCGAATTTCTTCGGGATTTTTGTTTTCATTGACCCATCACCGACCATGCCGATCTACGCTTACAAATGCGCGAGCTGCGGGCACGCCGACGACGTGCTGCAAAAGCTCGCCGATGCGCCGCTCACGGTTTGCCCGAAGTGCGGCAAGGAAACCTACTCGAAACAAATCACCGCGCCGCAATTTCAGCTGAAAGGCAGCGGCT
>JBGAUM010000004.1:0-65037 GCA_044228625.1 Usitatibacteraceae bacterium
TATGTGCGATTCATCGATGTGTGGGATGCGGTCATGACGATTCGAGAGGTCATGAGCGCCGGCGATTGGCGGGCGTCCAAATACCAATCGCGAAATGCCGTGACCTGAGGAGCCAACATGCAAGCCCACGCACCCGTCAGAATTGAATTTGACCGGCCGAACATGCGCTCGGCCCATTCACAAATTACCCTGGGACAAGCTTGGGCGAAGGTATTGCGGGAACCTGGGCTGAAAGAGCGCGAAGCCTTGAGAGCCCACATTGTTGCGCGACTCAAAGCGATCGATGCAGTCCTTGTCGCACACTATTACGTCCACCCGGATTTGCAGGACTTGGCTGAGGCAACGGGCGGCTGCGTCTCGGATTCGCTCGAAATGGCTCGATTTGGGCGCGACCACCCAGCCAAGACAATCGTGGTTTGCGGCGTGCGTTTCATGGGTGAGACGGCCAAGATTCTCAACCCGGAAAAGCGCGTGCTCATGCCTGAGCTGGAAGCTGAGTGCTCGCTGGATTTGGGCTGCCCGCCAAAGGAGTTTTCGGATTTTTGCGACGCCAATCCCGACCGCACTGTCGTGGTCTATGCAAATACCAGCGCGGCAGTCAAAGCGCGCGCGGACTGGATGGTGACCTCGTCGATCGGGCTCAAGATTGTCCAACACCTGCACGCAAAGGGAGAAAAGATCCTGTGGGCGCCGGACCGGCACCTTGGCCGCTACATCCAGCGGGAAACTGGCGCGGACATGCTGCTTTGGCAAGGCTCCTGTCTGGTCCACGACGAATTCAAGGCCACCGAGCTGGCTTCACTGAAAGCCAAGCACCCGCTTGCCAGGATATTGGTTCATCCGGAGTCGCCAGAGGCGGTCATTAAACTGGCGGACGTCGTCGGATCCACTACGCAAATCATTCGTGCCGCGCAAACCATGGAAGCCAAGGAATTCATCGTCGCCACCGACAAGGGCATCTTCCACAAGATGAAAGCGGCGGCGCCAGGCAAGACTTTCATCGAAGCACCCACGGCTGGCAACTCCGCGACGTGCAAGAGTTGTGCTCATTGCCCATGGATGGCGATGAACGGCCTGGAAAATCTCGCAATCGTCCTCGATGACTTCAAGAACGAGGTGCAAGTGGACCCCGAGGTAGGTCGAAAGGCGAAGCGATCAATCGAGCGCATGTTGGAATTCGCCGCAACCCATGGCGTGGGGCCGGCCGGCGCGCGGGCAATACCGGGAGACCCCTCGGGGATAGGACCAGCTTGATACCGCCTTCGCTCCGTCACAAGAGTTGACAAGCATCCGTACGCGATTGTGCGGGTTGTCACGAGTGCTTTCGGCGCGATACAGTAAACTCCGTCCATTGTCATAGACGCGCCGCTCCGTGGCCGCCCTGTATGAGCAGCCCCTCAATCAATCCGGCAGACCTATCACCGACAACGTCGGACATTGATCCGCAAATTCTCGCGGAAATTACGCGCGCGCTGCTGCCGTTTCTGGGCCCCTATTCCATTACCACGGTCAAGCGGGCCAGCCGTTCGACCAACGACCCCGCGGTCGCGGTAAAGATCGTAGCCGATCATATCGAGGATGCCGCGAAGCGAGAGCTATTCCTGAAGGGCGCACGACGCGTTTTGGCGGCCTACGAGAATGATCGCCAACCCAAAACATCCGCTGCGCCGACGACCACTGCACAATTGCACACGGGTGGGAGGCCGGCCACACCCGTCACCGCCGAGTTGATGCAGCGCGGCGAAGCGGCGCTGGCGCCGATCATCGGCCCGTTGGCCTCTGTACTCGTGGGACGATATTCGCAAGTTGCAGAAAACTCGCGAGATTTTTTTGACCGGCTGGCGAGCCACCTTCGAACAGCGGCAGAGCGGGACGAGTTCTTCGAAAAAATCCGCATGCATTAAGTCGTCGATACCAATAACAAAGCGGGGAATGCCATGGGCCTTCGGCTCAAATTCAATTTGATCCTGTTTGCGATTTTTGCGGGCGGCTTGGGGACCATTGCGGTTGTTGCCAACCGCTACCTTGAACAACAGGCCATCGACGATGCCCAACGTGCTGCTGCCACTGTGCTGGACGCGTCCAGTTTTGGCAACCTTGATCCGCGGATTGCCTCCGGCATCGGTTCGCGCCTGGTCGACATGAAGATTCGCGAGTACGCAATGGCAGACACGGTCACCGGACTTGAGGGCCAGGTTGTGCAGAAGCTCAAGGCGTCGCGGGGCAATCAGATTACCGAAATACTATTAACGCCGACCGGCGAACGCCGGCTCGCAGTGGCGCGCATCATTCGCAACCCGCAGGGTCAAGAACAGGTGCGACTCGCAAATGTCGACCTGGCAGCCATTTTGCAAGTTGCAAACATTGCCCTCACGACACTGATGAGTTCGATTGGCGCCGTGTTTGTTGCCATCTTTATTGTCCTAAACGTCATGCTGGATCGGATGATTGTTCGACCCGTTGCAGATATGGCCAAACAGGCTGACGCGGTATCCGTGGGCGACTTTTCAATTCCGGAATTCATTCCGGCATCACAGGATGAAATTGGCGTCCTTGGCAAGGCGTTCAACCGCATGCGCCGAAGTACTGAAGAAGCCATCAAGCTGCTCAAAAGCGCAAAATTTTGAGCCTGCGCTCACCCCAGAAAAATACGGCTGGCGTGGTAATTTGATTTCAGGTGACGTAGTCCGACGAGGATTGCGGCGCTCGCCGGAAGCGCAACGAGGACACCGAAAAAGCCGAAAACCTGTCCGAACGCCAAGAGAGCAAATACCACGGCAACGGGGTGCAGCCCGATCCTGTCTCCCACCAGCCAAGGCGTGATCACCATGCCTTCAATGATTTGGCCCAGGGCAAATACTGCCCATACTCCCAAAACACCCGCAAATGTCGGGAATTGCATGAGCGCCGCGACTGTGCCGAGCAGCAGTCCTGTTCCGCTCCCGAGATACGGCACAAACACCAGCAGCCCGGTAATCAAGCCCACCGGCAGTGCAAAGTCCAGGCCGGCCAGCCACAGTCCCGAGACATAGAACACGGCCATCAAGACCATGACGGAAAGCTGACCGCGCAAGAATTCCGATAGCACGGCGTCGATTTCGCGAGCAATGGTGCTGGCAGTGTCGTGCATGACCCGCGGCACCATTGCATCGACCTCCCGCACAATAGAAGGCCAATCTCGCAACACATAGAAAAACACGACGGGAATCAGCACAAGGTTCACCAGAATACCGATCAATGCCATTCCTCCCACCCCGACCGAGGAAAATACGCGCTTGGCCACGGATGAGGCGTCTGTCATGTTGTCCGTAACGAATTGCCGGAAGGATGCGGCGTCGAGTGATACCGTCACGCCAAATGTGTCGTTGATCCATGGAATCAGTCGGGTTTTGAGCATGTCCGCAATTCCAGGGATTTGCGCAGACAGTTGCGCGGCTTCCTTGTAAAAGAGCGGCAACACAATCAATAAGAACAACGAGACGGCCAGTAGGAGGGCAAACACGGCAAGCAAGGTCCCCCAAGTCCGCGAGAGCCCGCGCCGTTCAAGACTCGAAACCATCGGATCAAAAACGTAGGCCAGGATGGCAGCAGCCAAGAATGGGGCAAGGATTGGGGACAGCGCATAGAGCAAGGCACCCATTCCCATCAAAGCCAATACAATGACCATTGCATTCCAATTCAACCAAGTAGGCATGTTGGCGTCTTGTCGATCTCGAATGCGCTGAAGAAAACGCGGCACGGATGTTTGGGGTCGTTGGGCCATAAGGGGCGGAATGTCCAAGGATTCGCAGTAAAATTCGGGCCGACTCCTACATTCCAGTCCGGCACCTGCGTGCCGCGCATCCTAAACCACTTCTTGGCCGCGCGCCCGCGGCGCGTCAATGCCCATGAATACCCAATCACTTCCGCCACTGACCTACAGGGACGCCGGGGTCGACATCGATGCTGGTGACCAGTTGGTGGAGAACATCAAGCCTTTTGCCAAACGGACGATGCGTCCGGAGGTATTGGGAGGCATCGGCGGATTCGGCGCCCTTGTCGAGGTCTCTAAGAAATTCAAGAATCCGGTCATGGTCTCAGGAACCGATGGGGTCGGGACCAAACTCAAGCTCGCGTTTCATTTGAACAAGCACGACACGGTCGGCCAGGATTTGGTCGCCATGAGCGTGAACGACATTCTTGTGCAAGGCGCAGAGCCGATATTCTTTCTCGATTATTTCGCCTGCGGAAAACTCGATGTGGCCGTCGCGACCGACGTGGTCAAAGGCATTGCGATGGGCTGCGAGCTCTCCGGATGTGCGTTGATTGGCGGTGAAACGGCCGAAATGCCGTCAATGTATCCGGAGGGGGAATATGACCTCGCTGGATTTGCCGTAGGCCTGGTAGAACGGGAAGGCATCATCACCGGCCGGGCCATCGCGCCGGATGATGTTGTCCTGGGCCTGGCCTCGTCCGGGCCACATTCGAATGGCTATTCGTTGATCCGCAAAGTGATCGCACGGAGCGGAATAGACCTTCATGCGCCCAGCAATCGGCAACTGGCGCTTGACCTCATCGCTCCCACACGCATCTATGTGAAATCCCTGCTCGCCTTGATGTCGACAAACCCCGGCATGGTCAAGGGAATGGCTCACATCACCGGCGGCGGCCTGACTGAAAACATCCCCAGGGTATTGCCAGACAACGTCACTGCCGTAATCGACCGCAAGACTTGGACTCGCCCAGCGGTGTTCTCATGGCTTCAGGAGCAGGGGCATATTGACGATGCCGAAATGGCGCGAACATTCAATTGTGGAATTGGAATGGTGGCAATCGTCGGGGCGTCCCAGGCGCCCGCGGCCGAGGCATTCTTGCGCGAGCAGGGTGAAACAGTCTTTCGTATCGGCACCATCCGCTCGCGCGCCAGCGGAGAACATCAGACCTTGATTTCATAGCTCGCCGCACAAAAACACCAGATCCCACGCGGCGTTTAGGGTGAATTGGCCTCGAGCGCCGCGTCTGTCTTGGACTTTTAGATGCTCAAGATCGTCATTCTGATTTCCGGCAGGGGCAGCAACATGGAGGCTATTCTGGAGGCACAATTGCCGATCCAAGTTGCGGCCGTCATCAGCAACCGACCCGGTGCGAAAGGTTTGGAAATTGCCTCGCGGCATGGGGTTGCAACCGCAACCGTGGACCATCAGGCATTCGCCTCGCGCGAAGCATTTGATGCCGCACTTGGCGATGCGGTTGCCTTGTATGCGCCGGACCAAGTCGTGTTGGCCGGATTCATGCGCATTCTTGGGGCGTCGTTCATCTCCAGGTTCCCCAATCAAATTCTCAACATTCACCCCTCGCTGCTGCCCGCCTTTCCTGGTCTGCATACTCACCGTCAAGCTCTTGAGGCCGGCGTCAAGATCCATGGCGCAACGGTCCATGTCGTCACGCCACAACTCGATCACGGCCCGATCCTGGGCCAGGCCGCCGTCCCTGTCCTGCCTGGGGACACCGAGGACTCTCTTGCTGCGCGCGTCTTGAAGCAAGAGCATCAGCTGTATCCGTCAGTACTTCAGGCACTGTCGGATGGGCGGCTGATGATCGGGGCAGACGGCGTCGTCCGACATTCAGAAAGCCGCGTTGAACCCGGTACGGCGGAAAGATTTCTCCGCCAGCCGGAGGGGAGACGTGGTTAATTCATTACGAGGGCTGTTTTGGATCGCGATAGCGAGCCTTTCCGCATGGGCAGGTATCGCTGTCGCGGACATTCCACAAAGCGTCTCACTCGAGTACCGGATCTCCAAGGCCGGGATCACGATTGGCACGGTCCGCGAGGCATTTGTCCGCGAGGCAGGTCACTATCGAATTTCGTCCGAGACCAAAACCGCAGGGCCGGTGCGGGTCTTTCTCAAGGACAAGCTTACTATTACTTCCGAGGGATCGGTGGGGCCGGGTGGCCTGATTCCCGAGCGATACACCTTTCAACGCGAGCGAGATTCACAGAAAAACCTGGTATCGGTATTCGATTGGCCTGCGCGCCAAATCGTGGCATCAGTCGGGGGCGGTGGCCGTCAGGAAGCATTCGAATTGCCGGAAGGGACGCTGGACCGAATTTCAGCCATGTACCAATTCATGTTTCAGGCGCCTAAAGCCGCCTCCGTTGTCGCTTGGATGAGCCAAGGCAAGAAAGCAGAACGCTACGAGTACCGCAGAGTTGGTGAAGAAAGCATTTCCATTGATGGCCGCGAGTTCAAATCGGTCCGATATGCCCGCGTTGCCAGGCCAGGTGAATCCCATGCAGAACTGTGGCTTGCCGCCGACCTTCACTTTCTTCCCGTGAAAATGGTGTTTTCAGACGACAAAGGGCTCAAGCTGGAACAAAGCTTGGTATCGGTGTCTCTACAATAGCGTGGTCGGCAAACAGCCCCCAAAGTCGTGCACGCCATTGGAAATCAACCCAGCGATCGTACCCCGAGAGTCTTCCCCTGATTGGGCAGCACGGTCTTTGTTGCGCGATCGCCGAGCGCTGGCGGTCGGGCTATCGATCTCGCTTTGCCTGCACGTTTTGGGCTATTGGTTGGCGCCCGGGCTGAAAACCGCATGGAAAGATGGCTCGATCGTGGCCTATGCCTTGAGCCTGACCCCACGATTGCCGCCTCGGGATGAACCCAAGTCAAAGCCGCGCGCCGAACGTCGGTCGGCTCGCCCGGCGCCGCAGCCCAGCCCGCTGCCTCCGAAAATTACAAATTCAATCAACGAATCATCAATCGATTTTGGCAGCAGCGGCCTGGAGTCGGCAACCGACATGGCGCCCGAAATCCTTGGTGAAAGCCTTCAAAAATCGCTGGGCGCATTGCCCCGCGTCTCCATCAACCCTGAAGTGGCGCGTCCGGTGTCCCCAACGGCAGGATCGCATCCGCCGGGAACCGGGCGGGTCGCCGAATTCGAACTGCCTTCAAGCGTCTCAATCGCATTCTCCGCACGGTCATCCATCACCGATGGTGTAGCTCACTACAGTTGGAAACGCGAAGGCGGACAGTACGAGACGCAAAGCACGCTGCAGGCGACCGGATTCTTCGTGAACATGTTCGCGGGCGTTCTTCACCAAGTCAGCCGCGGGTCGGTTACCACGGCCGGCTTGGCCCCGGATGCCTTTCATCTCCGGCGCGGAGACAATGCACCAGACACGGCGGAATTCGCGCGAACCGCCAGTGAACTGAGACTCAGCCGCGCGGGAGGCTCGCCGCGGGCGCAACCATTACCGGCGGCCATCCAGGACACGCAAAGCTTCGTTTTCCATCTGGCCTACCTGCTGGCACAAAGCGGTGACACCGGCCGACCGATCGAACTCATGGTGACCAACGCCAGAAAGGTCTACCGATATCGTTTCCAGATCATGGGTGTCGGACCCATTGAAACCCCCCTTGGGGTGGTTGAAACCGTGCATTTGAAGTCCGAGGCGGCGGACCCAACCGACGCGTACGAGGTTTGGCTGGCACCTTCCTACTACAATTTGCCAGTGCGGCTCAAATTCTTTGCCGGACGCTTTCCCATTGAACTGATTGCGACGAGCATCGGCTCTGAGCGATAATAAGCGTTTGGGCCGTCAGGCCCGCCGCCCGATGCGAAATCTCCGGGCGCATTCGTTCAAAAAAATAAACGCCCTGGAATGACTTTTACTCCCGCCCAGTTCAATACACTGGTGGAGGCCTTGACGGTCGTCCTCCCGCTAAACTCCCCGGCTGATGTGCAACTGAAGCGGTTCTTCAAGGAACACGCCAAGTTGGGGGTGAAGGATCGCGCCCTGATTGCAGAGACGGTCTATACGGTATTGCGCCATCGTCGCGCGATTGAAAGCGTAATTTCCGATGGCGTCCCGCGGAAAATGGCCATCTTCGCTCTGACTCGTTATCAGGGCATCGGTGCGCGCGAACTGATGACGGTCTTGAAAAAGGCCGAGCAAACGTGGCTGATGGAAGGGAAACTCAACCTGCCGGCCAATCCGTCGCTTGGTGTGGCCGCGGAACTCCCCGACTGGGTCATCAATCGGTTGAAAAAGTATTTTCCCGATAAAGATATTCTGGCCCTCGGCCGTAGCATGATGAACCCGGCACCGCTGGACTTGCGCGTCAATGCGTTCAAGGCGAAACGCGAAGCCGTTGTGCAGCAGCTGCAAAAAACCGATATCAAGTGCAAGGCTTCCCCCTATTCACCGGTGGGTATTCGGCTGGACTCCAAGGTTTCCCTGGCCAAGCACCCCGCCTTGCTCGAAGGGTTTGTCGAAGTTCAGGATGAAGGAAGCCAGATTCTGGGCCTACTGCTGGAAGCAAAACGTGGAGAAATGGTCGTCGACTTTTGTGCGGGCGCAGGTGGAAAATCGTTGTTGATTGGTGCCTCCATGGCATCCACCGGTCGTGTGTACGCCTTCGATGTTTCTGAAAAGCGCTTGGCCAATCTCGCGCCACGCCTGAAGAGATCCGGCTTGTCGAACATCATGCCGCAGGCTATTGACTCTGAAAACGATGCCCGGATCAAGCGGCTCGCGGGGAAAATCGATCGGGTTTTGGTAGATGCGCCCTGTACGGGTTTAGGCACGCTGCGCCGCAATCCGGATCTAAAGTTCCGGCAAACTGAAGCCGGGCTCGCCGAACTGACGGCAAAGCAAGCCTCCATCCTCAAGTCTGCCGCAAGGCTGGTCAAGGAGGGAGGCCGTCTTGTTTATGCTACTTGCAGTTTCCTTCCCGAAGAAAACGAGCATATTGTCGAAAAATTCATGGCTGCGCACCCAGAATTCAAGTTGGTGCCTGCGTCTTCCATCGTGACGCGCCTCAAGATTCCGCTTAAAGGCATCGGAGATGTGTTGAAGCTTTCGCCGCAACAGCACGGCACCGACGCCTTCTTCGCAGCAGTCCTGGAACGCAAGAAGTAGCGTTTCTATTCGGGCCTGCCCCAATGTCGGCCGATTTCGAAAAACTTCTGGGCCACCTGTCCTCCACTCAGGGCGTCGTGGAATTGGCGGTGATCGGCGCCGGCTTTGCAGCAGCCTGGCTGCTTTCCCAACCCCTCAAAAGCAAGTTACCCGCAAACCTGCAACCGGGGGCACTCAAAATCGGCGCCGGCAGTCTGCACCGAATTGCCTTTCCGCTCGCCGCCCTCATTGCAGTTTGGATCGCGCGCTTCGCGTTGGCCAAGTGGCAGCCCGTGCCCATACTCAATGTGGCTGTTCCGCTCATTGCCACGTTTGCTGCGCTGCGCCTCGCGATCTATTTGCTGCGCCATGCCCTGCCCCCAAGCGCCGCCTTGAAAGCTTCAGAACGCCTGATTTTTTACGCGCTTTGGGGTGCCGTTGCCTTGCATTTGACCGGCGTGCTGCCCGAGGTCAAGGGGGCGCTGGAGGACGTGAGTTTTACGGCCAACAAGCAAAAGATCACCCTTTTCATGATCTTGCAAGGCATGTTTTGGGCCACGGTCACCATTTTTGCAGCGCTCTCACTTTCGCGAATTGTTGAACAACGGTTGATGTCTGCGACGGCGCTCGACCTATCGATGCGCGTTTTTGCGAGCAAGATGATCCGCGCGCTCGCGGTGGTTATCGGCGTCCTGATCGCTTTGCCCATTGTCGGAATTGATGTCACTGTCCTCTCTGTCTTTGGGGGCGCCTTGGGCGTTGGGCTGGGACTGGGCATGCAAAAAATTGCCAGCAACTACGTGTCGGGCTTTGCCATTCTCTTGGATCGTTCGATCCGGCCCGGGGATTTGGTCACCATTGCTGATCGCCATGGAATCGTCACGGACATCAAGACGCGTTACACCGTAGTCAAGAGCCCGGATGGAACTGAAGCGATCATTCCCAATGACACGGTCGCCACGACGACCGTTCTAAATCATTCGAACGCGGGGCGTGCGGTATTGGTGAAACTGCCCTTTGCATTGGCTCATGGCACAGATGTCCGCAAAGCCCTTGCACTGGCTACGGGTTGCGGGGCACGCCAACCCAGAGCCCTGAAGGAGCCAAGTCCGAGTTCACTCATCACCAAACTATCGGAAACGGCGATCGAGGCCGAATTGGGGGTCTGGATCGCCGATGCAGATCAAGGATCAGGCGGGCTGAAATCTGCCATTTATGAAGACCTACTCAGAGTTTTCGACGAAAATAAGATACAAATCGCGAGAAATATGAGCACTTTGCAGGCAATTGGCTCATCTGAAATTTCACCAAAACCTAGTGGAAGCGCCTAGGCGCCATTTTGCGCCACAAGTTAGAATTAAGTCTCTTGCCCCGTTAGAGGGCAGCTTTCGGAGCACACTCTCGTGACCTTCACAGAATTTTTGAGCACTGCCGCGAACGGCTTGGTTAATTTGCCGTGGTGGGGCTACCTCGTGGTCTTGTTCGTACTGACCCACATCACCATTGCAGCAGTCACCATTTTTCTTCACCGATCACAAGCACATCGCGGCGTCGACCTTCATCCAGCGATCAACCACTTTTTCCGCTTTTGGCTTTGGTTGACGACTGGTATGGTCACCAAGGAATGGGTGGCCATTCATCGCAAACACCACGCCAAGTGTGAGACCGAGGAAGATCCACACAGCCCGATGGTCTACGGGATCAAAAAGGTGCTGGCCGAAGGTGCAGAACTGTACAAGCTTGAAGCCAAGAATGCCGAGACGCTGGAAAAATACGGCACCGGCACCCCTGACGACTGGATGGAGCGGAATGTTTATTCGCGCTTCTCTTGGCAGGGTGTCGGCATCATGCTGTTGGTGAATCTGATGTTATTCGGCCCGATCGGCGCCGCCATCTGGGCCGCCCAAATGGCCTGGATTCCCATCCATGCAGCTGGAATCATCAATGGCATTGGTCACTATTGGGGATACCGTCACTTCTCGGTGAACGATACCTCTACCAATATCGTGCCCATCGCGTTCTGGATTGGCGGCGAAGAACTGCACAACAATCACCACGCATTTCCGACCTCGGCACGTTTCTCAATGCGTTGGTACGAATTTGACTTGGGCTGGATGTATATCCGAATCCTCTCCGCCTTGAAGCTGGCAAAGGTAAAAAAGATTGCGCCGCGCCCCCGATTCGACTGGAACAAAGGAAACATCGACGCCGAGACCGTACAGGCTGTGATTGCCCATCGTTATGAAATCGTCACCAAATATGTGAAGGCCTTGAAAGCCACGTGTCACGAGGAAGTCGCCAGGATCCGCGCCAGCGGTCATGCCTCCCATTTGTCGATCATGCGGGAAGGCAAAGCCCTTCGGAGTCTCAAACATTGGATGCGGAGCGACGCGGACCAGTTGAGCGACGAGAGTCGTGCCTCGCTCAGCGAAACGCTTTCGCACAGCAAGGTGCTGGAAAACCTCTATACCCTGCGATTGGACTTGGCGAAGATTTGGGAGCGTTCCACCCTCTCAAAGGAAGAACTCGTCGCCAAGCTCGACGAATGGTGCAAGCGCGCCGAAGCGACGGGCATTGCCCAGCTGCAGCAATTCACGCGGCAGTTGCGCAGCTACGCTTGATGTCTGGCGCCATGTAAAACAAAAAGCCCGGCGATGCCGGGCTTTTTTCCTGCCTGAAACTCAAACCGCTTACTTGAGCTTGGTTTCCTTGTAGGCAACGTGCTTGCGAGCCTTGGGATCAAATTTCATGATCTCCATCTTTTCAGGCATCGTCTTCTTGTTCTTGGTGGTGGTGTAGAAGTGACCGGTGCCGGCCGTCGATTCAAGTTTGATCTTTTCACGCATGTCGGTCTCCTTACACTTCCACGCCTTGTGCTCGCAGATCCGCGAGCACAGCGTCAATTCCGTTCTTGTCGATCGTCCGCAGGCCGGCGTTGGTCAGGCGCAAACGCACCCACCGGTTCTCAGATTCGACCCAGAAACGGCGATATTGCAGGTTCGGAAGGAACCGGCGCTTGGTTTTGTTATTTGCGTGGGAAACATGGTTGCCGACCATCGGCCCTTTTCCCGTCACTTGGCAAACGCGTGCCATGAAACACCTCATTTATCTGATTGAACATCGGGCCGAAACTACCGGCTCCATTTGGATTTGATATCTCGGCTACAGAGCCCAAGCAAGCAAGGCTTCTGGAGAGCCAAAGATTATAACCAAAAACAAGGACTTAGCGCAAGTCGCCGCCTACCCCAAAAGCCCCTGCTCCGCAAACGACACCGATGCACCTGGGGCCACGACAAAATGATCGAGGACTCTTACGTCGATCATCGCCAACGCATCCGCAAGGGCCCGAGTCAATGACCGATCGGCGGCGGAGGGCTGGGGCTCGCCGGATGGGTGGTTATGCGCGAAGATCACAGAGCCCGCATTGTGATGAATTGCACGTTTGATGACTTCACGGGGATACACACTGGTCTGGGTCAAGGTGCCGCGGAACATTTCTTCGACTGTGATCACGCGATGCTGGGCGGTGAGAAACACCACCACAAAGACCTCGTGCGGCAACCGTGCCAGTGTCAGCCGCAAATAGTCCCTCACAGCGCCGGGCGAACTAAGTAAATCGGCCTCCTTGAGCGTTTCGTTCATCGCGCGCCGGGCCATTTCCATGACCGCTTGCAGTTGGACATATTTGGCCTCGCCCATGCCGTGAATGGCACATAACTCGGATTGGGAGGCGGAAAACAACTTTCCCAGGCTACCGGTCGAAGCCAGGACGTCACGCGCCAAATCGACGGCACTCTTTCCCACGACGCCGACACGCAGGAATATTGCAAGCAATTCCGCATCGGAAAGCGACTGGGCACCTTGCCCAAGCAAACGCTCCCTGGGCCGCTCTTCCTTTGGCCACGCTGTAATGGTCATGTGTTCCCCTTTTTTCCCTGTGTAGAATGCGCCGATGTCAAATAACCCGGCCTCGAGTTTCCCGCGTATCGTCCTTGGCATTACCGGCGGCATTGCTGCTTACAAATGTGCGGAATTGGTGCGTCTCGCCAAAAAGGCCGGTATCGAAGTCCAAGTCGTGCTGACTGAAGCAGGCTCCAAGTTCATTACGGCGACTACCCTGCAGGCGGTGTCCGGCAATGCGGTCTTTCAGGATGCATGGGATACCCGGATTGCGAACAAGATGCCGCACATCGAGCTTTCACGAGGCGCATCTGCCATCCTGATTGCTCCCGCCAGCGCAGATTTCCTGGCCAAACTGGCTCAAGGCCACGCCAACGACTTGCTTTCAACGCTTTGCCTTGCCCGGCAGCCGACGTGTCCGCTCATGATCGCGCCGGCGATGAACCGCGAAATGTGGGAAAAACCCGCCACCCAAAGAAATGTTGAACAGTTGAAAAGAGACGGCGTCCGGTTCATTGGACCGGATGAGGGGGACCAAGCCTGTGGAGAATCCGGCCTAGGACGAATGGTCGAGCCGTCAGAAATTCTGGCCCCACTGCTATCAACATTGCGAGCTGCTTTTGAGCAGCCGCTCTCGTCAAAACCTTTGCGCGTATTGGTTACTGCCGGCCCGACGGTAGAGGCCATTGATCCCGTCCGGGTCATCACCAATCGCAGTTCAGGAAAAATGGGCTATGCCCTTGTTCAAAACTTGGCCGACCGCGGCGCCCATGTCACCTTGGTCAGCGGCCCCGTGGAACTCCCCCCCCCCTCCTGCACAAAATTTGTCCCGATTACCTCAGCCAAGGACATGTTTGATGCAGTTAGGGCAAATTTAGACGACGTTGAACTATTTTTTGCTGTGGCAGCAGTTGCGGATTACACGCCTAAGCGAACGCAGGTGGAAAAAATCAAGAAGTCCGCATCCAACCTTAGGATTGAGTTAGTGCCCACCCAGGATATTTTGGCTTGGGTTGCAGCACGTCCCGACCCTCCGTTCTGTGTCGGATTTGCTGCCGAGAGCAATAACATCGAGGAATTCGCTTCTAAAAAGCGGGAAAAAAAGAAAATTCCGGTCATCGTTGCAAATCACGCGAACTCCGCGATCGGGTCCAATGAGAACCAAGTGACCATTATTGATGAGAGCGGACGCCATCCAATTCCGCGCGGGCTCAAGTCAGATATTGCCGGTAAAATCGTCGATCATGTACTTAAGATCTATGAAAATCTTCCAAAATCAAAAAAATCAAGCGGAAAATCAAAAATCTCCCGCTGATCGACATGCGAACCCTCGACATTCAGATTTTGGACCCGCGACTCGCCAGCCAGTTGCCTCATTACGCGACTACAGGGTCTGCGGGGTTGGACCTTCGTGCCTGCATAGAAGCACCCATCAGCCTGCTTCCAGGTGAGACAACGCTGGTTCCCGCAGGGATGGCGATTCACCTCTCCGATCCGGGCCTGGCGGCGATCGTCTTGCCGCGCTCCGGGCTAGGCCATAAGCACGGAATTGTGCTCGGCAATCTCGTCGGACTGATTGACTCAGACTATCAAGGCCAAATCTTTGTCTCGGTTTGGAATCGTGGCAAAGTGGAATTCACCATCGAACCGCTGGAAAGAATTGCCCAGCTGGTCGTGGTCCCGGTGGTCCAGGTTCAACTGAATGTGGTTGAGGATTTTTCGGCCTCGCAACGTGGTGCCGGCGGGTTTGGCAGTACCGGCAAGTCATGACACTTGCCATCCGGCGTCGCAGTTGGTGCGTTGTATTTCAATTATTTCCAGGCCAATCCCCAAAGATACATATGCTTGCCCAATTCCTGAAAATCGCGATCGCTTTCGCGATGCTGTCATTCCCGCTCGCAACGCACGCCAAGGAGCCGCAGAAAGGCCTGCCGACGATGACGATCTCGGTGGGCGGGCAAACCGTTCGCGTCGACGTGGCCATGACCGATGCGACACGCGAAAAAGGTCTCATGTTTCGCGAGAAGATGGGCAAGAACGAAGGCATGCTGTTCGTGTTTTCGTACTTGGGCTATCACGCCATGTGGATGCGCAATACGCCGCTACCCCTGAGCGTGGCATTCATGGACGACGCTGGAAAGATTCTTTCGATTCACGACATGGAACCGTTCTCTGACGCCTTCCACCAATCCGCAGGTCCGGCCCGTTTTGCGTTGGAGATGAACAAAGGTTGGTTTGCTGCTCACCGCCTTAAACCGGGCGATTCGATCAAGGGCTTGGAAAAAGCGCCAAAGCCGCAATAGCCATAGATTTCGGCCTCTTGTTGACGGCCTTCGGGCAGGTGCGGTACGGAGCACTTGGCCCTTGGGTTCAAGGCGCGGACCAACGCCACTCGCGCCAGCCACCCATCGCCGGGAAATAGAGACCCAGCATGATCGGCCAGTGCGGATTTCCACCGGACGGTTCCAGTGAGGAGACCAGTGCCGCATATCCTTCAAGCTGTGCACGGTATCGTTCACGCTCATTGTCAAGAAATGCTTCGAGGTCACCCCCTTCGTGCGTTCCCGACTTGAAATCGATGATCCAGCGTGTGCCTGACAGGTCGACAAAGCTCCGGTCAATGGCACAGTGAACGATTCGTCCGGCGCGAACGCCGGACAGTCGCCATTCGGATCTCGCATGATCATGCAAACCCAAAATCCATTGCCCGCGCGGATCGGACAAGGTCCGCATCAGCGCAACCATTGTGCGTTCACCCGCTGCGGCAACTTCCGACTCCGCCACACCGCGCTCCAGCAGCGCACGCGCTATGCGTTGTGACTCACTTGGCAATCGGCTGAGCGGCCATTGGGCAAGCCCATCCTCGGCGATTCGCTGTAGCCACAGGTGCACCACACTTCCAGTATGGCGTGCGGTTTCCCCCGCCCACTCAAACTCGGCTCGCCCGGAGGGGATTGCGGTGATGTTGGCCGGCGCTGAAGGACATGCGGACTCGAACACCGGTAGTGAGGCATCAGGGGACAACCGGCGCAATGGGTGGTCAATTTGCACATCGCGGCGCGTAACGGCGGGCGTAGCTGCAACCATTGCCGTTTGCGCACAATCAAAGTGCTTCGCAACTGCCGGCCACAGGATGCCCAGCAATGAATCCTGCGAGGGTTCGGCGGCCGATTCGGCACCGTCAAGATTCTTGCAGTGGACAGCACCGATCAAGTGCAGGGTGCGCCGCGCTCGTGTCGCAGCCACATAGAGAAGACGCACGTCTTCTTCACGACGCCGCTCCTTCTCTAACGCTTGCACATACCGATAGGTGGCATCATCTCCATCGTCCCCACCGGCCTCTCGGATGGGCGCCATTAACAATTGGGGCACGCCTGTTTGATGGTCGGGTTCCTCGTGCCACACCATCAATCGCCTTGGGTCGCCGCGCGTTCGTCGATGCAAACCTGGGAGGATGACAGTGTCGAATTCAAGGCCCTTTGATTTGTGGATGGTCATCAATTCCACACGGGCCTCTTCGGACGAATTCGCGTACAGGCGTTCAATCGCACGATCGAGCAGCGAAAAATCTTCAATCGAATATCCGCCGGTTTGCCTTTGTGCTTCCTCTTCAATGACGTTCAGGGCCAATGCAGCATCCTCGGGTGATGATTTGTCATCCAGGCATGCCGGCCCCAAGAGGGAGAGCCACAAAGGCTCGAGCCAATTCCGCAATGGGGTGCGATGAACGCATTCACGCACGACTGTCACCTGCTTGCAAAACCACGCCAGTCGCGTTTGCACTTGTGGGGCCAACTGCCCTGTACGCTCTGAATCATTCAGGATTTCCCAGATGCTGCGTGGGTCGGGGGCAAGCTCACCGTCTGCTGCGCGATCGCCTGCGACCAGCATGGCCAATTCGGCGGACGTCAGCGCGACCCAAGGAGCGCGCAACAAGGCGAGCCATGATGCGCGATCGGCCGGATGGAGAATCGCGCGGACCAGTGCGACAAGGTCCAGCACGACGCTACGTGCGCCCAGTGGATCCAAGTCCACGGCCTTGAACGCAATGCCGGCACACTTGAGCGCTGGAACAATCTCCGCCAGGTGGGTTCGACTTCGCACAAGAATGGCGACCCGTCCCGCAGATTCCTCGGCCAAAGCCTCGAGTACCAACCGCACGACGAGCGTTGCCTCTTCCGTTCCTTGGCTCATCTCCTCGTCTTCAAGCGCCTCAGCAGGCGTTGCGGCACCTTGAACGCCCCTCAAAATCTGGGCATGTACTGCGACCCTCCCCGCCGAGGACGCCCCGATGCATGCCTGGCTCGCGGCAAAGGGCACCTTATTCAGATCGTCATGGCTGACGTCGGGGAGGATGCGTGCAAACGTTTGGTTCACCCAGTCGATCACCTGATTGGACGAGCGGAAGTTGACCTTCAATCCCAAAGGCTTCAAAGGTACGCCGCCAACCCCGTTTCGCATCGCACGCAAGTACAACCCCACTTCCGCGCTGCGAAAACGGTAGATCGATTGCATGGGGTCGCCCACTGCAAAAAAAGTGCGCCCATCACCCGGAGTCCATCCCCGGACCAGCTTTTCCAAGAGCTCGAATTGTGCAATCGACGTATCCTGAAATTCGTCGATCAGCAAATGACGAATCCGGTAATCGAGCGCCAGTGCCAAGTCGGTTGGCCCATCATCCGGGCCCAGCGCCCGCAATGCTGATTGCGAGATTTCCGCGAAATCGCATTGTCCTCGCTGGGCAAAGGTGTGCCACAAGATGGCTGTCGCCACCGGCAAAAGGGCGGTGATGGCATTCAAGACCCGCCAATCAGCGTCGCGGTACGCGGAATCCGGCAGACCTCTCAATTCCGCCAATGATTCAACCACTCGAGCCGGCAACAACGAAATGCGATCCAGCAATTCCTTCATGCGCGTCTTCCAGGCGCCATATTCGGCCTTCTGCGCGGGCGTCTCGCCAATCGGAAAGCCAGACCGCGCATTGATGCCGGCGGGCTTCCGCAGATCGCCGGAATCGGTCAACAACAGCGTGGCAATCATTTGCCAATACACTAATGCGTCCTCCGAGTCGCTTGGCCATGATTCAGGGAGGGCTTCACGCCAAACTCCAGATCTGGCGAGGGATTCCGGCCGCAATGGCCTGGAAAAGCGCACCAGTTCTAGGGTTTCCTCCCGTTCCGCAACCGGAAAATTTTGTGCAGCCTTCGCCATTGCGCGTCGCCGCACGCGCTTCATCGCGGCCTCTAGTGCTGTGCGATTGTCAGAGCCATGCAAATGTCGCAACCACTTCTCGCGGGATGCAAGCATGTCGGCAACGAGCGACTCCGCACGGCTCACATCATTGTCAAGGTGCGACAACAGGATGGCCACATCAGCACCGGCTGGATGCGTACTATCGATCAATGCAAGCGTCGCGCGTGCCGCTTCACCATATAGCGGCCCGGCGTCGTCAAGACTTTCGGGTTGAGCGCCAAACTGCGACGCGATCGGCATTTGTCGCGTGATCATGGCGTTGAGCGAATCAATGGTCTGGATGCGCAGTCGCGCGGGCTCTGTCTCCAACTGCCATTGGAACTCCGCACTTCTGCGCAAGACGTCAAGCGCCAGCAGGGTCGTGACTTCCTGGCTTGGTTGGTCCCGCTGAGACTGGGCATCCTGCAGCGCGCCAAGCACCCGCTCGCGCATTTCCGCCGCCGCCTTACGTGTAAACGTCACAGCGACCACCTCTTCCGGCGCATTCACGGTTGCAAGCAGTGCAAGGTAGCGCTGGATGAGCAGCCGCGTCTTCCCGGATCCTGCCGGCGCGCGAACGATGAAGGACTCCTCAACATCCAGCGCTTCCTCGCGAACGGCGTGATCGGTCGGCGCAATTGCACTCACCGGTTCTCCTCCATCGCCATTTCGCGGGCACTCGCTTCTTCAGATTCGGCAATGCGGCAAAGTGCATGCAATTGGCAGCGCTGACAAGCCGCACCCTGCCCCTTCGGATCGATGACTGCGTCCCCAAAGATGAATGCTCGCGCCAAAGCGGCAACGCTGTCGTTCCAGCGACCGGCGAGTACGAGCCAAGAGGAATAGCCCGCTTTCCTGAAAACCGGCTGCTCTTCTGGAGGCTTCACCCCCGGAAGTACTGCGTTGGATGTGGAGACACCTGCAAATCCCATGGCCTTGCCAGGTTTCACGCGAGCGAACACCACCGCAGAGACGTCTTCTTCTGTCGTGGCAAAGTACAGCGGCAATTGCGGTTCGTCTGGACGACCGCCTATCCAGGCGGAAGGTTTTGCTTCGCCTGACTTGTAGTCGATCAACGCAACCGTTCCATCGGGCAGCTGATCGACGCGATCCAGTCGCAATCGCATCGCGAGTCCCTCAAGTTCGACGTCGCGCGTCATCTCATTGCCGACCACCAGAAAACCTTCCCGATCGCGCTCGAGGGCAATCCACATTTCCAACAATTGACAAAGGCGCGCCTGTTCCAGTGTCGCCAGGCGCCCCGGGAAACTCAATGGATATTGCCGCGCTGCATCTGCGAGCGCGACGTCAACCGCACGACCTATGGACGCAGCAACGTCGGTCCGTTCAAGTCCCGTGCTCCCTTGGAGGTCCCGCCACAACAACGACAATGCGCGATGAAGGACATTGCCGCGCGCGACCGCGTCGGGTTGCGTGCGGGGTGATTCAAGTGATGAAGCGCTCAATCGATGAAGGGCAAACGCGCGAAATGGACAAGCCGCTTGGTCGCGCAGCACGCTGGCCCCTCCGCGGACAAAAGTACCCTTGACCAATCCGGGCGGCGGCACGTCCACCAATTTCTCGGCGGCTGCGCTGCTCGCAATCTGCTGAGCTAAGCCGGGCTTCACCACCATCGGGAACGGCGTTGCCGGAATATCCTGGATCAGGGTACTTGCATTGAGTTTGCGGTCATCATCGCGATCCGCCGCGTGAATGGCATGACTGAACACCACATGGGTCGCCGCAGCCCGCCAGGCGTGGACCAAATGCCGATCCACATTGAGCGACGCCTCTTTGGAAGTTTCGGGAATCGGCAAACGCCTCTGTGCCATTGAGGGAAGGAATGGATTCGGCTTTGCCGACAACGGCCAGTGATCTTCGTCGAGTCCCATCACCCATAGCGCATCAAATTGCAGGCCTGCGGATTCCAAACCCCCCAGTACTTGAACCTGTGGCGGCTGATCCGACGGCGACTCGGATTGGAAAGGAGTCTCTGAAACTATTCGATGCAACAGCGACAACGCGTCTTGGGAGCTGATGCGCGCCCTGTTGATGCTGGCCCGCGTGAGTTCGTCAAGCGCGGAACGAAACGCGTCCCGGACCTGAAAGGTGTGTGAATCAAGCGAAAGTTCGCCCGGAAATCCCCAAGCGTGCAAGATGGCGCCAAATGCTGAGACCCAACTTTGGGCAGATCGGCTGGCTGGCCCCTGCGCGGCCGCCTGCGCAGCGCGCAATGCCGAGAACCATGCAGGACAAGCTGCTACACGGCGCTTTGACGCAGGACGTGCGGTGGCCAAAAGCCATTCGGCAAGGGTCAAATCCAGAGGAAGACTCGGCAAGGTCTCCGCATCCAGCAATGCGCGTGCCGCAGCCTCACTCGCGCCATGAGCGGTCCACGGCGAGCGCAAGAGTGCACTCCATCGGGTGGCAGGCGCCTTTTCACCCGGCAAGCATGCCGCAGCCAGCAAATGCAACGCGTCCCTGACCATGGAGTGATTCCCCAATGGCTCTCCCATCGAGAAATTGACCGACGCCGGTTCGCATGGCCCGTCAATATTTGCATGCGCAAGGCGTTGGGGTGACAGGGAACCTGAAAGGGCACGTGCCAACGGGGACTTGATGCGGGCAAGGTCCGGTGCAACGACGCCGACCTTTGTGCCCGGAACGGATTCAAGTTGGGATCGCACCCAGGTTGCGCACGCCGCGAACTCGCCTTCGGGCGTTGGAAACACGTGACGGGACACTTGGCCCGCAGGTGTTCGCATCCAGTGATGATGCGACACCATCGCACCCGCTCCTTGATACGCGAGCCAGAGCGACTCCTGTTGTACTGTCGACAAGTCGAACTCAAGCGCGATGATCGTCCTGCCGTCGAACGCGCCGCGCGACTCCAAAACCCTCCGGCCGAGCAGGTCCGGCAATGCTTCGGCAGCGACGACCCCCAATTCACCACATCGTGTCTCATAGCGGTTGAGCCAATCGCAAAACATTTGCGCATCAACGCCCAACGCCTCGCGCTCAAATTCAGGCGCCAGCCCCCACGCCATCGACAATCGCCATGCCAATTTCGCTTCACGAGCGGCTTTGGCGAGGTTCATCAGAGGTGCGTCATCTCTCATCGCATCGCGAATGACACCTTCCCAAATAGCCTGGTTTGCGTAATCGGTGATCAAACGCGGTGGAGCCGTGCTGGCTCGGTACGTGAGTAGGCGCCATTCGCGCTCCACAAAGGCGCGGAACGACACGATATCGGCGCGTCCCCATGCCGTACGCCCTGCACCTGCCTGAAATTGGTCGTAGCCACGCTCAAGCCAGGAAGCAAGGCGGCGATTGGGGGTGACGACCGTAATCGCACCTTCCGGCGCGCCGGCCAGGCGTTGTAACAGCGCGTCCAGGCTGATTGGCGCGCTCACGCAAAAGCCCTATTTTTCGAGGAGGTGCTTCTTTTCCTTGACCTTGGCCCAGTCATCGGCGTCTGAAGGCGCTTCTTTGCGCGCAACAATGGGCTTCCAAGCTTTGGCCAATTCTGCGTTGATCGCGATGAAGTTCTTTTGGGCGGTCGGGACATCATCCTCCGCGTAAATCGCTTCGACCGGGCATTCCGCCACGCACAAAGTGCAGTCAATGCATTCGTCCGGATCGATGACCAGCATATTGGGGCCCTCGCGAAAGCAATCCACGGGGCAGACATCGACGCAGTCAGTGTATTTGCACTTGATGCAGGATTCGGTGATGACGTAGGTCATGGGGACGGGCCTTGCTGGGACTTGAAACAGGGGTAAACAGCCCGTGATTCTACCAAACGCGCCATGCCGAGGCTGCCTCCGAAATGGCGGCGCGGTGGCATAATCCGTCCCTGTTTTCCTAATTCGAGGTTCTGCCGTGAGCGAAGCGATTGTCCATGTGACTGATTCCACTTTCGAAACTGAGGTGCTGCAAAGCAGCACCCCCGTGCTGGTGGACTATTGGGCCGAGTGGTGCGGGCCCTGCAAAATGATTGCCCCGATTCTTGATGATGTGGCAAAAGAGTACGGCGGCAAGTTGAAAGTAGCCAAGCTCAACATCGACGAAAATCAGGATACTCCGCCCAAATATGGGATTCGCGGGATCCCGACCTTGATGCTTTTCAAGGGTGGAAACGTTGAAGCGACCAAGGTGGGCGCATTGTCCAAATCGCAGCTTACAGCGTTCATCGACGCGAATCTTTGACCTGCATGGGCAGGCTCGCTTCCAAGCGGGCCTGCATTGGGCATTTGACAACCCCGGTCAAGCCGCCTATCCTCACGCCTCATTAAGTTGTTCCCCACGTCGATCTTGATCCGTGGCGCCCACAAGCGATGTTTCGGGTGGGCAGTTCTGGTCTTCTCCTCTGCTGCAAATCCCAACCCTTCATAAGCGTTGAGTCCGGTTTGAACGGGACACTTAACCCGTGGAACTTGCGGCCAGAGTGCAGTGGCGTACGCGCGCCAAATGCCTTGTTCCGAGCGCGTGTGCCTTTCTTTTCTCTCGTAGCTTTTCTAACACCTCCATGCAACTGTCCGAACTCAAACTCAAGCACGTCACCGAATTGATCGAAATGGCCAATGCGGCCGAACTTGAGGGGGCAAACCGCCTTCGCAAGCAGGAATTGATCTTTGCGTTACTGAAGCATCACGCCAAGAAAGGCGAGGCGATTTTTGGGGACGGCACGCTGGAAGTCTTGCAAGACGGGTTTGGATTTCTGCGCTCGCCGGACATTTCCTATTTGGCGGGGCCGGACGACATATACGTCAGCCCGTCGCAGATTCGCCGCTTCAACTTGCATACCGGCGACACCATCGAAGGTGAAATCCGCACACCGAAAGAAGGTGAGCGTTATTTTGCTTTGGTCAAAGTCGACAAGGTGAATGGCGAACCGCCCGAAGCCGGCAAGAACAAGATTATTTTCGAAAACCTCACGGCGCTTTTCCCTGACAAACCGTTCACTTTGGAGCGGGAGATCAAGTCAGAGGAAAACATCACGGGGCGCGTCATCGACATCATCGCGCCTATTGGCAAAGGCCAGCGTGGCTTGCTGGTGGCCTCTCCAAAATCTGGCAAGACCGTGATGATGCAGCACATTGCGCACGCCATAACATCCAACCACCCCGAAGTTACGTTGATCGTGTTGCTGATTGATGAGCGTCCGGAGGAAGTCACTGAAATGCAGCGGACGGTCAAGGGGGAGGTCGTCTCCTCGACGTTTGATGAACCTGCCACGCGCCACGTGCAAGTTGCGGAAATGGTGATCGAAAAGGCAAAACGGCTGGTTGAACACAAGCGCGATGTCGTGATTCTTCTCGATTCGATCACGCGCCTGGCCCGTGCATACAACACGGTCGTGCCTGCGTCGGGGAAAGTGTTGACAGGCGGCGTTGATGCCAACGCCCTCCAGCGTCCCAAGCGCTTCTTTGGTGCCGCGCGAAACGTCGAGGAGGGAGGGTCACTCACCATCATCGCGACCGCGTTGATCGACACGGGGTCGCGCATGGATGACGTGATTTACGAAGAGTTCAAGGGTACGGGGAATATGGAGGTGCACCTGGACCGCCGTGCAGCAGAGAAGCGCGTATATCCAGCGATCAACGTCAATCGCTCCGGCACACGCCGCGAGGAGTTACTGATCAAACCCGAATTGCTGCAAAAGGTTTGGGTACTGCGCAAAATGATGTACGGGATGGACGAGCTGGAAGCCACCGAATTCCTCATCGACAAACTCAAGGCAACGAAAAATAACGCCGAATTCTTCGAATCAATGAAGAAGGGCTGAGCGTCGATGCTGTCGGCGTTCTGATCGTCGCAAACGCCGTACCTTGGTTCGGGCTCAGCTTCTGGTGGGGACACCTTCCCCACGAATCTTGATGCCACTGATCATGGTCATCGACCAAGGCTTGGTGCCCACGGACATACCGACGGTCTTGCGCTTCTCAGACGGCAAATAGCTGTCCAGCTCCGCCATCTCATTGAATTCCTGGCAAAGCCGCTCCAATTTGCGCAACATCAACGCATAGGATGGTTCCGAGAGTTCTCGCAACTCCATGCGGAACATGCCGCCTGCGGCCACAAAGTCACCAGATACGAACTCGCCGATCACACGATTTCCATGCTCGCGGCGAATCGGGCCGTCATTGCGAAGCCGCATCGTGCGGGGAATCAGCAGCCGGATGCGATCACCCGGCAACAGGCGGATGATGTCCAAGTGCTCAAGTTTGGCCAGCATCGCAATGGCCTCAGCCTTTTCAATTTCATAATGTCGGATCATGTCCGGCATCGTCCAGTCATTTAGGACCAGATAGAACACGCCGAGCAATCGAACGTCGGCAGCGAGGGCTGCCTCCTGTTCAACCGTCAATTCGAGCGATTGGGCAGATTGCGATCGCGCGACATTTGCCAATTCAAACAAGTCGACATCGAGGCATGCACAAATTTCTTCAAGGCGCTTCAACGTTAGCGCTTCCTTTGCAAATAGGCGCTTGATACTCGCTTCCGACTTGCCTAGCGCCTTGCCCAAATCTTTGTAAGTCATGCTTTTCGCGCGAAGAAGTTTTTTGAGCGTGTCGATGAGCAATGACGTATGCCCCGAAGTCACCCGCCCGGTTGCGCCATCAGTAGCGTTGCCCTTTCGCGCCATGGTCTTCACCTCATACAAGTATAGTTTTTTAATACTACTCTATCTTCTTATCGCGTTGTAAGCCCTTGCGTTTGCGCCAAATTCGTGGCGCCCTTTGCCAATGTCGCCAATTCCTGCGATAATTTCAAATTCTTCAAACACTTAACCGCCTAGAGGTGGCCCCGGTCGTTCGGCACGCTGAACTCCGTCAACGCGGCAAACCCTTTGCGAAAGGAACCTTCATGAAAGCCAAGATTCATCCCGAATTGCACGACGTGTTGTTTTTTGATTCGTCATGCGATTTCAAATTCCTGACCCGCTCGACGGTCGACGTCAAAGGCCGTGAAAAAATGAAATGGACAGACGGAAAGGAATATCCGGTCATCCGCATCGAAGTATCGTCGGAGTCGCATCCGTTCTACACGGGCAAGCACAAGATCATGGACACGGCAGGTCGCATCGACAAGTTCCGTCAGCGCCATGCCCGCACCACCGGTGCAAAAGCCGCTGCGAAGTAGTTTTTTCGCCACGCCCAAAAAAGGCAGCCAAGGCTGCCTTTTTTTTCAATTGCAAGTTGGGCACTACCTTGGAACTCGCCTGGGCTCTTAGAATTGCAAAGGTTGGGGCCTATGTCAATTTGGGACAGAATGGGCTAGTTGCACTTGGACACGGCCATGCGCAACGATCGACCCAATTCCGGCACGAATCTGGCGCGAGACCGCCGCTTCCGGCAAGGCGAAACTCGATCGAATGCTTCTGCAACAATGAGCCCAAGAATACATTGCGGTCGACGCAAAACATCGACGACTGAGCCGCAACGGACAGGATCAACCGAACCTGCAGGTATGAATTGACCTCCGCACAAAAAAATTCAGGTCCGTTGACCGGCCCCATCGTCTTTGACGGCCATTCCACACCGGTCAAGTCCGCGCTCTTCTACATCATTTGCACGGCATGGATCTTGGCCGGGCTGGTCGGGCATGATCCGTGGAAATCGGATGACGCCATTACATTCGGAACGGTCTTGGAGATGTTGCGACAGGGGCATTGGGCCGCGCCGCACGTTGCAGGCGTTCCGCATTCTGAATATCCCACCCTGTATATGTGGCTTGCTTCTCTGATGGCCAGTGCGTTTTCGCCGATCATGCCACTGCATGATGCGGCCCGGCTGGCGACCGGCCTATGCATGGCCATGACATTTCTCTATGTAAAAAAAGCAGCAACTCGTCTACATGACGAGCGAGCGGGCCGAATTGCAGTCCTGCTTTTGCTGGGAACTCTGGGGCTTTTGCTACGCGGCCATGAAATGAATCCCGAGGTCCTTGGGCTCACCGGGCTAGCAGTGGCGTTTTATGGACTCACGCGCATCGGCTCTGAAGCCACGAAAGGTGGAACCACACTTGGCGCTGGCTGCGCAATCATCGCCTTGTCGATAGGTTTCGTTCCAGCGCTGTTCCCGATCGCCATCGCACTGGCCTCGATGGCGCTGCAGCGTGACCTTTCAAACCCTGCACCTTGGCGCGGGATGGGGATTGCGCTCGCGATGGCAGTGGCCGCGAGCATGGCATTCGTCGCGATCCTCCTTGCAAATGATTTTTCCCTTGGGCCATGGTGGGGGGCAATCCTCGGCCTTCCCTTCAGCGAAGGCCGCCGCGCGACGGACTGGTCCTATTTTGTAACGATCCTTCCGTGGTACGCGCTGCCTGCGCTCCCGTTTGCGATTTGGGTCTGGGCGAAGGACCGGCGGCGCATCCGCGAGCGTCAGGACCTTGCATTGCCCCTTGCGGCGTTCTTGGTATTGTTGGCAGGAGTTTCCATCTTCCGCAGGGCTAACGATGCCGTCGCGATGGTTTTGTTGATTCCGCTGGCAATTGCCGCCGCTGGGGCACCGGACCGCTTGCCGCGTGGCGTTGCACGGTTTGTCGATTGGTTTGGGTTGGTCTTCTTTGGCTTGGGCGCCCTTGCGCTCTGGCTTTACTGGACAGCAGCAGTGACGGGAACGCCTGCCGCCGCCGCGCGCGCAGTAGCTAGGCAGGCGCCCGGATACACGTTTGAACTTTCAACCGTCCCATTTGGGATCGCGCTGACATTGACATTGCTTTGGCTGTACGCCGTCGCGCGAGCCCACCGCAATAACCGTAGAGCCATCGTCAATTGGTCCGCAGGCTTAACGATCCTCTGGGCCCTTCCCAACCTTTTGGCACTTTCCGCTGTTGACCATGTCCGGAGTTACCGGGGAGTTGCCCAAACGTTGATGTCCAAGGTTCCAGGCGGCAGCGGTTGCATCCGCGGAATTGGCGTCGGCGATGCCCAGCGTGTGCTGATCGACTATTGGGCGGGAATTCGGATCCAATCGCCCGCTCAGAATTGCCCATTGGTCCTGACTCAAGGCACGCGTGATCGACCCGCGGTGGTACCTGCGGGCGCCATATTCATTTGGGAGGGTGCCAGACCCGGCGACAACCTTGAAAAGCTGCGGCTATACGCACTCGAAACGGACAAGAATCACAACTAAATCGTCAGTGATTCCGCATACCCAGCAAAGTCCACTATGGGATAATTGCCGATTACCGATTAGCGCACCCGGTTCCGAAAAAAGAGGTGCCCTCGCATGCAATTCTCGCTGCAGCGGCACCCGGATTTCGCGCCCGACATGGCGGGCCGAAACTGATCCGGCTGCATTTTTGCTCAGGAGACACACGATGCATGCCCAAGCTCACCCTGTAACACTGCGCGAAGCGCCTACCCGCCATGCAAAGCTCTTGGCGTGGGTTGAAGAAGTCGCCGCACTGACAAACCCTGATTCCATCTATTGGTGTGATGGGTCTGAGGCTGAATATGACCGGCTTTGCGGTGAATTGGTCGCAGCGGGCACCTTCAAGAAGCTCAATCCAGCGCTCCGGCCCAACTCTTATCTGGCGCTGTCCGACCCGTCGGATGTGGCACGCGTCGAAGACCGTACATTCATTTGCTCCCGAGAGCAGGCAGATGCCGGCGCGACCAACAATTGGGTGGACCCGGTGCAAATGAGGGAGAAACTTAACGGTCTGTTTGCCGGGTGTATGCGCGGTCGGACCATGTATGTCGTCCCCTTTTCAATGGGCCCGCTCGGATCACCGATTGCGCATATCGGCGTCGAATTGTCGGATTCGCCATACGTGGCTGTCAACATGAAATTGATGACCCGCATGGGTCAAAAAGTACTCGATATCCTCGGCGAAACCGGAGAGTTTGTACCCTGCCTCCACTCGGTGGGCGCACCGCTCGCCGCCGGCCAAAAAGATGTCAGCTGGCCGTGCAACAAAGATCACAAATACATCGTGCATTTCCCGGAGACACGTGAAATTTGGTCGTTTGGGTCGGGCTATGGTGGCAATGCGCTGTTGGGAAAAAAGTGCCTGGCCCTGCGGATTGCGTCGGTGATGGGCAAGCAGGACGGTTGGTTGGCAGAGCACATGCTCATTCTGGGCGTGAAGACGCCGGATGGTGCGAAACACTATGTGACCGCAGCATTTCCCTCTGCTTGTGGCAAGACGAACTTCGCCATGTTGATTCCGCCAGAGGGTTTCAAGAAGGCCGGCTGGGAGGTCACCACGGTTGGAGATGACATCGCTTGGATCAAGCCCGGCGCGGATGGACGCCTTTACGCAATCAATCCTGAAGATTCGTTAAAGGCCAATGTCATTTTCACCAACGTTGCGTTGACGCCTGAAGGCGACGTTTGGTGGGAGGGCATGACCAAGACACCGCCTGTCAATCTCACGGACTGGCAAGGTAATCCTTGGACGCCCGATTGTGGACGGCTCGCCGCCCACGCAAATGCCCGATTCACAGTGAGTGCCTCGCAGTGTCCATCACTGGATGAGAACTGGAACGACCCTGCAGGGGTCCCTATCTCGGCGATGATCTTCGGCGGCCGGCGCTCGTCCACAGTTCCCTTGGTCACAGAGGCCAACAACTGGACCGACGGGGTTTACATGGCGGCCACATTGGGATCTGAAACGACAGCGGCGATCGTCGGGCAAGTGGGTGTGGTGCGGCGTGATCCGTTTGCGATGCTGGCCTTCTGCGGCTACAACATGGCGGACTATTTCGGGCATTGGATCCGGGTGGGAGAAAAGCTATCCCAGCCGCCAAAATTGTATTGCGTGAACTGGTTTCGCAAGAACGAACAGGGAAAGTTCGTCTGGCCGGGGTTCGGGGACAACATGCGCGTTTTGAAATGGATCGTTGAGCGCGTAGAGGGGAAGGCATTCGCCAATGAAACCCCACTTGGCAAAGTGCCCCCGCACAGCGCATTGGATTGGACAGGATTGAATTTCGATGCGGCGACGTATGAAACCATCGCCCGCATCGACCCGACGCAGTGGCAACATGAACTTCAACTTCACGATGAACTCCTGGCCAAGCTCGAAAGAGGCATGCCGCCGGTGCTTGGTGAACGACGTGCAGCCCTTGGGAAGGCCTTTGCCTAGCGCTGGAACTAGGATTCGCTTGTCGTTATAATCGTCAAACAAGGGGAGTAGTCGCGGAGTGTCCGATATTCCGCTGCATGGTCGTCATGACGGGATTTCCCCGGTCATGCGGGCGCAGGCTTCACGGACTGCGATGACGAGACCTTGGCCGTACGGTCAAGGTCATCTCGCCCATACGATTCGAGATGCGCCTTTGCCCTACAGCAAAGGCGTTTTTCATTTTTGAACCGGGAGCCCCCATGGAAATTTTGTCCTCTCAATTCCTGTCCGCCCTGATCGCCATCATCATCATTGATCTGGTGCTGGCGGGCGACAACGCCATCGTGATCGGGCTCGCCGCACGAAACCTGCCGGCCCACCTACAAAAGAAGGCGGTTTTCTGGGGTGCCATCGGCGCCGTGGTGATCCGTGCGCTCATGACCTTGATTGTGGTCTGGCTATTGAAGATTCCAGGCCTAATGATGGCCGGCGGCCTTGCGCTGATCTGGATTGCCTATCAGTTGATGGAAGAAAACGATGGTGGCGGGCACGAACATGTCGCCGCTGCCAGCAGTTTTCGGCAAGCCATCCAGACCATTGTAATTGCGGATGCCGTCATGGGCGTCGACAACGTGCTTGCAGTGGCTGGGGCGGCCCACGGCAGTTTCTTGCTGGTGATCCTTGGTTTGTTGATCAGCATTCCCATCGTCATGTGGGGCAGTACCCTGATCCTGAAATGGGTCGAACGCTATCCCGTCATCATTGTCTTTGGCGCAGCCGTGTTGGCATGGACTGCAGCCAAGATGATCACCGGCGAAAAACTTGTGGTAGATTTTTTTGTAGAGCACCACGGGTGGAAGGTTGCGGTCTTCGTCTTTCTGATCGGTGCGATCGTGGCAGTCCCGTTGATGCGTCGCGCAAGGGGGCGCATCGGCGTACTCCCGGTCTGTCTGGTCTTTCTCGTCGTATGGCTCGGCGTTTTCGATTACCTGGAAGAGTACGTCGGTGGTCGCTACTTCCCCAGTGGTGAAGAACCCTTGGCCGTCGAACTCATTGACCTGGTCATGTGGATCGGCTGGATCCCGTTTGTGATTGCGATCCAGCGTGAGCTGACCCCAAGGCCAAAGTCAGCCCCCAAAGGCGCCGCCTGAAAGGTCGGCTAGTCCGAAAACTCGTAGGCGCGAGCCGGAAAACCGGCCTTGCCAAGTTGCTCGACAATCTCCGCAATGTGTCCGGCGTTGCGCGTTTTGAGCACGAAGGCCACCTCCGCGCTTTGCACAGGCAGATTGGTGAAAGCTCGCTGGTGGTGCACTTCCGCGATATTCGCGTTTGACGATGCAATGATGGCAGTGATTCTTGCCAGCGCTCCCGGTGTATCGCGTATTTGCACGGTGAGTCGCGACAAGCGACCGGAGCGCACCATGCCGCGCTGAATGATCTCGGCGAGCATCAGTGGATCGATATTGCCACCACACAGGACGACGCCGACCTTCTTTCCAGCAAAGCGCCCGGGGTATTTCATCAGCGCGGCCAGCGCCGCGGCGCCCGCACCTTCCACCACGGTCTTTTCAATCTCCAGCAATAGCACGATGGCTTCTTCAATGTCGCCTTCGTCGACCAACAGGATATCGTCGACCAATCGTTGGACGATTTCACGTGTGATTGCACCGGGCTCCCTGACGGCAATTCCTTCGGCGATCGTGGAGGGTCCAAAGTTGGCCGTGCCACCTTTGATTGCCAAATACATGGACGGAAACCGGGCCGTCTCCACACCGATCATCTCAATTGCTGGATTGATGGCTTTCGCCGCCGTGGCCATCCCCCCGATCAACCCGCCGCCCCCGATGGCAATCGCCATGACATCCAGGTCTGGCTGCGTTGCAAGCATTTCCAGTGCAATCGTGCCTTGCCCGGCGATCACCTTGATGTCGTCGTAAGGATGGACAAAGACGAGGCCATCGCGGGTCGCGCATTCGAGCGCGTGGGCCTTGGCCTCATCAAACGTATCGCCGTGCAGTACCACCTTTGCGCCGAGGCGAGCGGTCATGTCAACTTTGACGTTTGGCGTAAGGGCAGGCATCACGATGGTGGCGGGAATGCCGAGGCGCGTCGCGTGGTGAGCCACCCCTTGCGCATGATTGCCGGCGGAAGCCGCGATGACGCCTGACTGCTTTTCGACATCTGACAACGAGTTCAACTTGTTGAGCGCGCCGCGCTCTTTGAAGCTTGCCGTGAACTGGTGGTTCTCAAACTTCAAATAAACCTCAGCGCCCGTGATTTCCGAAAGCGTGCGTGATTTCAGAAACGGCGTGTCGACGGTATGGCCCGCCAGCACCCGTTGCGCGTCCCGCACGTCCGCAAGGTCAACGCGACTCATCCGCGCAGGAACTGGAACTCGACCTTGGGCACCTTGCCGGACACAATGTCGGCCAATGCGGCACCAGAGCCACAGCCCTCGGTCCAACCGAGGGTGCCGTGGCCCGTGTTCAGGAAGAGATTGCTGTACCGGGTTCGCCCGATCAACGGGCAATTCGATGGGGTCGAGGGTCGCAGCCCCGTCCAGTACACCGGGTTATCGTAATCGGCTGCGCCTGGAAACAGTTCACGTGCACGCTTCACCAAGGCTTCTGTGCGCACCATCGACAAGTTGGTGCTGTAACCATCCAGTTCGGCCGTCCCCGCAATGCGCATGCGCTGCCCAAGCCGCGAAAACACAATTTTCATGGCCTCGTCTGTCAAGCTCACTTCTGGGGCACCAGAAAATCCCTCGGTCGACAGGGTAGCGGAGTATCCCTTCGCCGGATAGACCGGAATCGTGATCCCGATAGGCCTCAACATCAAGTAACTGTAGCTGCCCATTGCGCACACATACGCATCGCCTGTCACCGTTTCTGTCGATCCGTTTGAGTGGCGAACGCGCACGCCGCTCAATTTGCTCCCCTCTGTTTCCAGCGTTTCAATATTGGCGCCGTACTTGAATTCCACACCACGTTGCCGACACAACTCAGCCAGGTTCTGCGTAAAGCGGTGAGCATCTCCCGATTCATCGTCCTTGGCGAAAGTGGCGCCGGCCAACTTGTCCCGCATGGTGTGCAATGCGGGCTCAATTGCAATGGCCTCTTCAGCACTCTTGACTTCGCGCTCGATGCCAAATTGCCTCAGGTCGCGCGAAGCCACCACCGCCGCATCAAAGTCCTCTCGACTCGTATAGAACTGCAAGATGCCCTTGCGAATCCCGTCGTACTCAATGCCCGTTTCGTTCACGAGTTCGTGCAGACATTGCCGGGTATAGAGCCCCAGGTTCACCATTTCCCGGATGTTTCGCTTGAATCGCCACGGAGTGCACTCGATCAGGAACCGAATGCCCCAAGACATTTGGTGCCATTCGAGCTTCGGGCGAAACAGTAGCGGCGCATCGTCCTTCAAGAGCCACTTCATCACTTTCAAAGGGGCGCCAGGCGCAGCCCAAGGCTCCGATTGCGAAACAGACAACTGGGCCCCGTTTGCAAAGCTCGTTTCCAATCCAGATGCCGGTTGTCGGTCAATGACCACGACATCATGGCCTTGCTTTTTCAAATACCAGGCACTGGTCGTGCCCACGACACCGGCACCCAAGACAATGACTTTCATGAAATTTTCCGTGTTCTTGCGTTCTCACATGGGCGCGATGAAGCCGATCCGCCTCCCATCCACGGCGAACATGATACCCGCCCGCGTTCAGGCGGTGGCCGCTCGATGTGAACTGGGTTACCATTGATGCACTTCCACACGCCACCGGCGCACCAAAATCATTGCGCGACCCGCCATGACTCCATCGCTGTTCGAATATCTCGACTCGATTTGCTCGTTCACGCCGAACAAGACCCTGGTTCCCTTTACTGCCGATGCCGTACTGGCGGGCTGGATGCGTCCGGAGTTTGCACAACGTCTTGAGCAATGGCCCGAGTATTTTTCGGTACGAAATCGCGGCGTCGGCATGCTCGGGCACTTTGAGTCACCTGAGCACCGCAGTGCTGCCATCGCAGAAGTCGTGGAGGCGCTTGCCGAGCAAACTGTCATCCGCCACTGGCGCGGCGAGCAAGTCACGGTGAGCGAATCGTTTTACTCTCCACCGCTGTTTCATGTGGAGCGGGCGGCAACGCAGTACTTAGGCTGCACCGTGTACGGAGCCCACCTCAATGGCGTCACTGTGAAACGCAATGAGCCTTTCATGTGGATCGCCGAACGGTCGGCAAACAAGGACACCGACCCTGGCAAGCTCGACAATGTTGCCGCTGGACGAATTGCACGCGCAATGTCGCCTTACCAGACCATGGCCAAGGAAGCCGGGGAGGAAGCAGGTCTTGAGGGTCCGCTTGTCGCGTTGATCAAGCCCTCTGGGGCCTTGCATAGCACACGGGAAACCGAGGAAGGATTCCACAACGAAATCATTTTCACCCACGACTTGATCGTCCCCGAAACTTTTGAGCCGATCAATCGCGATGGCGAAGTCAATGCGTTCCATTGTCTGCCGCTGCGCGAGGTCATGGATTTGCTTGAACGCAATCCAGCAGCATTTACCGTCGATGCCGCGCTGGTGATCATCGACTTCCTCATTCGTCGTGGCTATTTCACAGCGATCCGGGAGGACTATCTCAAGCTCATCTGCCTAATGCGTCCTTAGACACATCCGCGTATGGATCCGGTTGTTCTCTTCTTCTTGCTCGGCTTTGTCGCGCGCCTTGCCAAAAGCGACCTCAGGCTGCCTGAGGCGCTTTATGAAACTCTTTCGATTTTTCTGCTCCTTGCGATTGGCCTCAAGGGCGGTATCGAACTGGCCAGGCATTCCGTTGGTACCGTACTGCCACAGGCAGTCGCGGCCTCACTTCTTGGCGCCGTATTGCCATTGATTGCCTATCCCGTGTTGCGTCGGATGGGTCGGCTCAATGGCCACGACGCCGCTTCAATTGCCGGCCACTATGGATCGGTTAGCGTGGTGACCTTTGCGGTGGGCGTGTCATACCTCATCAAGCGTGAAACACCGTTTGAGGAATACATGCCGCTCTTCGTCGCCCTCATGGAGGTACCCGGCATCGTCGTCGGAATCCTGCTGGCGCGCCTGCTGAACAAATCCGCAAATTCGTCGACGGCCGGCGCGGATGTCAATTGGCACGCATTGGCGCACGAGATCTTCTTGGGAAAGAGTGTCGTCTTGCTTGCGGGTGGCCTGCTGATCGGTTGGTATGCAGGACCCAAAGGGCTGGAGCCGATTTCGCCGTTGTTCTTTGGCCTTTTCAAAGGAGTGCTGGCCCTTTTCCTGCTGGAAATGGGATTGGTCGCCGCATCCAGGATTGGAGAGTTCAAGCGAACCGGCGCGTTTCTCATTTGTTTTGGAATCGCCACTCCAATCGTATATGGCACCATCGGGGTTTTGATCGGACATGCCATCGGCCTCTCAGCAGGCGGTGCATCATTGCTTGGCATCCTCGCCGCAAGCGCGTCCTATATCGCGGCGCCTGCCGCCATGCGGATCGCAATTCCGGAAGCAAACCCTACATTGTCGATCGTCACGGCACTCGGAGTGACGTTCCCGTTCAACCTGACAGTCGGAATTCCGCTCTATCACGAGATATCGCGCACACTGGGTTCCTCATGAATACCTATCCAAAGAAACTCCTCGTCCTCATCGGCGAGTACGCACTGGAAAAGTACTTGATCCGTGATGCGAAGCGATTTGGTGCACATGGCTACACGATTTCCGACGTGCGCGGAGGCGGCGCACACGGGGCGCGCGACGCAGACTGGGAGGGTAATCGCTCGATCCGGATGGAGATCATTTGTGACCCCAACGTTGCCGAGGGGATTAGCAGGCACGTGCTGGAGAACTACTGTGCGAACTACGCAGTTTCGATGTTCGTCACGGATGTTGGCGTTCTGCGACCAGAGCGCTTTTGAATGCAGTGCCCCGCTTTAGTTCTCTGGACCACCCCAGCCGTCAAGGGACTTGAAAATTCTGCCGCTCGCAACTTGCATCCGCTAAGTCCAGGCTCCTGATGTCGACGACCGCGCTATTGCTGGTACTTACGGCCGCGTTGCTTCACGCCAGCTGGAACTTCGTGCTCAAGAAAAGCGGCGGCGGGCTGGGGATCCTGACCTTATCAGCCATCATCGGGTCGACGATCCTGACCCCCGTCGGCATTTTTCTGGTGTTTGCGCAGTCCTACACATTCACCTGGGGTGCACTGGGAATGATTGCCGGCAGCGCCACTATTCACCTGGCTTATTTTCTCCTGCTGGATCGCGCCTATCGCGCGGGCGGCAATCTTTCCGTGGTTTATCCATTGGCACGGGCGACCGGGCCACTGCTTACCATCCTTGCAGCCACACTGTTTTTTGGAGAGCGGATGACGCCGGTGGCCATGGGCGGGGCTCTGCTGATCCTGGTCTCTGCAATGATCCTCACCGGAGACCCCCGGAAGATCTTCAGCAAAGAAAATGGCGGGGCGGCGGGCTTTGCATTGCTTTGTGGCTGCACGATTGCAGCCTATACCGTTTGGGACAAACAGGCTGTGGCCTGGCTGCTGATTCCGCCAGTCATCTTCGACTGGGGTGCGGGTCTCACCCGCTGCTTGATGCTGGCACCTTTGACAATGCGGCGAGAGCCTGGGGCGATTTCCAAGGCATGGAA
This sequence comes from Usitatibacteraceae bacterium, assembly GCA_044228625.1. Taxonomy (GTDB): domain Bacteria; phylum Pseudomonadota; class Gammaproteobacteria; order Burkholderiales; family Usitatibacteraceae; genus UKL13-2. The sequence continues at coordinate 35,766 of JBGAUM010000004.1, forward strand.
AATACATCGCAAGTCGGCCATTGCGATCGGTGTGCTAAGTCCGCTGTCCTATATCCTCGTATTGACCGCGATGGTCAGTGCGCCGGTGTCGTATGTCGCGCCTGCGCGAGAAATATCAATTCTGTTTGCCGCACTCCTCGGGGCACACGTCCTGCGCGAAGGAGACGCCACCAAACGCACAATTGCCGCATTGGGGATGGTGCTCGGGGTCTCTGCTTTGGCAATCGGTTAGGCTGTCACTTCAACCTCAAACTCAAGCACTGGCGCGGAGATCCGGCCAAAAATGGTCCGGAGGCCGCTCCCCGCCTTGAGTTTTGCAATAACTAAGAGCCCACCATGGGTTTGCCCGGCTCGTCCCAACTCTTTGGGTCTTCGATCGGCTCAAGATGAATCAGCAACTCCACGGTAGGCGCTGTGCGTGCCATCTCGCGCTCGATGCGCTCCATGATGTCGTGCCCCTGCTGCACTGTGAAAGTGCCGGGTACCAGCAAGTGCACATCTGCAAAGTGCTTGCTCGCGGCCTGCCGCGTCCGGAGAAGGTGATAATCACACCCTTCTCTGCGGACGGACTCGAGCGCCGATTCAATCGCTTGCCTTTCGGCGGCCGGAATGGCCTTGTCCATCAGTCCATCAAACGAGCGTCGTAGCAGCCCCCAACCGGCAAACAAGACCTGGATGGCGACCGCAATCGCGATCAGCGGATCCAGCCACAGCCAGTCCGTCACATACACCAGCAATACGGCGACGATGACGCCGGCAGTGGTCCAAACATCGGAAAGCAAATGGTGCGCATCGGCTTCCAACGTGATCGATCGGTGGGCACGAGCTCCCTGGAGCAACGTCCATGCGCATGCGGCATTTGCGGCTGCTGCGAAGAGGGACAAGACCAACCCCAAGCCCATGGCTTCGAGGGGCGAGGGATTCAGCAATTTGGGCGCGGCCGTAGCGATGATCGCGGCGGCGGCCACCAGGATCAGCGCGCCCTCGATGCCGCTGGAAAAGTACTCGGCCTTTTCGTGGCCGAAATTGTGGTCACCATCGGCGGCCTGCCGGGCGTAGGCTAAGGTGAACAGCACGACCAGTGCCGCTGCGAGATTGACCAGTGATTCGATCGCATCGGACAGCAGCCCCACTGACCCCGTGAAATGCCATGCAGCAAACTTGAGTCCGACCGTGACCAACGAAGTCGCAACCGATAGCCACGCGTAAAAACCGGGCGAGCGATGCGCAGACCCCGTCATGGACATCCGATCTACAGCGCGACGCGGAAATGCGCATCCGTTTTGGCCTTGACCTCCTCCAGCGTCACCCCCGGATGCAACTCGATGAGCGACAGGCCGACCGTCGGATTAACCTCAAATACGCACAAATCGGTGATGATCAGGTTGACCACACCCTTGCCCGTCAATGGCAGGGAACACTGCTTCAGGATCTTTGAGGATCCATCCTTGGCGCAATGCTCCATCAACACGACAACGCGCTTGACCCCGGATACGAGGTCCATCGCGCCGCCGGGACCTTTCACCATCTTGCCCGGCACCATCCAATTGGCGAGGTCTCCATTTTCAGCGACCTCTAGACCGCCCAGGATCGACAAGTCGATATGCCCACCGCGGATCATGCCGAATGAATCCGAACTGCTGAAGAAGCTGGACCCCGGAATCGTCGTGATGGTTTGCTTCCCGGCATTGATCAGATCCGGATCGACCTGGTCTTCCGCCGGGAAGGGCCCAATTCCAAGCAAGCCATTTTCCGACTGTAAATGGACTGTCATGCCTTCCGGAATGTGGTTGGCTACCAGCGTCGGGATGCCGATGCCCAGGTTCACGTAGTAGCCATCGCGCAACTCCTTCGCGGCGCGCCTCGCCATCAGGTCACGAATGGGCGAGTCTTTTTTGGACGCCGCAGCGCCGGAAACGGTACGAAATTCGATGCGCTTTTCGTATTTCGCACCCTGAATGATGCGGTCCACGAAAATGCCTGGGGTATGGATCTGGTCCGGATCGAGTTCACCCACTTCGACAAGGTGCTCGACTTCAGCCACGCAAATCTTTCCGCAGGTGGCGATCATCGGGTTGAAATTCCGCGAGGTCTTGCGATACACCAGATTGCCCGCCCTGTCGCCCTTCCAAGCCTTGACGATCGAGACATCGGCCTTGATCGCCTCTTCCAACACGTACTCGCGACCGCCGAAATTGTGCGTGTGCTTGTCCTCGGCAAGCTTGGTGCCGAACGCGGTGCGCGTGTAGAAACCGGGAATGCCGGCTCCACCCGCACGAAACTTCTCAGCGAGTGTTCCCTGCGGCACGAGCTGGAGGTCCAATTCGCCTGCCAGAACTTGCCGCTCGAACTCCTTGTTCTCGCCCACATACGACGCAATCACCTTTTTGACTTGACGCGTCTTCAGCAACAGACCCATTCCAAAGTCATCCACGCCCGCGTTGTTCCCTGCAATGGTCAGCCCTTTGACGCCGGATTCCACCAGCGCACCGATCAGGTTCTCCGGGATGCCGCAGAGCCCAAATCCACCGGCCGCAATGGTCATGTCATCGTGCAGCAACCCTTGCAAGGCCGATTTGGCATCCGCAAAAACTTTGTTGTTCATGAAGTTCTCCTGAAACGTTGAGATGAGTTCAATGCAGCGACCCGCCGACCAGCTTCAAGTCGGCCTTTCTGCGAATGGCGGCGGAAATCGCGGCCTTGGCACCCGCAATCATGGTAGTGAGCGCCATTGCAGGCGTATCGCCCTTGTCGAGTACTTGCGCTTCTACATAGGGTACATGGATGAATCCGGCCCTAATGGCCAAATGGCGCGCGGCAATATGGTGCAGAACGCCATAGATCAGGTGATTGCACACATAGGTGCCTGCCGTGTTCGAAATCTCGGCTGGAACGCCGGCTTTGGTCATTGCAGCCACCATCGCCTTGATCGGTACACTGCAGAAATAGGCAGCAGCACCGCCGTCGACGATCGGCTGGTCGATGTGCATCGCGCCCGCATTGTCCGGAATGCGAGCATCGTCAATGTTGATGGCAATTCGCTCAACGCTCATGCGGGATCGGCCTCCAGCTTGCCCGAAACCAATCACCATGTCCGGCTTGACGCGGTCGATCGCCTGCGTGACCGCTTCGATGGCCTTGCCAAATTCGACCGGCACCTTGACCTTTGCAAGCCGTGCTCCACCCATCACGTCGGGCAGAGCCTTCACGATTTCCCACGACGGGTTGATGGCTTCGCCGCCAAACGGCATGAAGCCCGTGACCAGCACTTTCCGGGACGACTTTCCACTCATCAGCGGGCAGTCCAACCACCATCAATGGAGTACGCGCTGCCCGTGATGCCTTGCGCCGCGTCGGACGCAAGAAACGTCGCCAAGGCAGCGACCTGGTCAATCGTGACGAACTCTTTCGTCGGCTGGGGGGCAAGCAACACATCTCGCACCACCGTATCGCGTGGCAGATTTTTCTGGGCCATCAAGTCGACAATCTGTTTTTCCACCAATGGAGTCAAAACAAAGCCCGGGCATATGGAATTCGCGGTGACTCCGGACTCCGCAAGCTCCAGCGACACCGACTTGGTGAAGCCCACAACGCCATGCTTTGCGGCCACATAAGCAGTCTTGAACGGTGACGCCACGAGGCCATGTGCTGAAGCGATGTTGATGATCCGCCCGGACCTTCGCGATTTCATGGCGGGAACAGCCGCCTTGGTGGCGTGGAAAACCGAGGAAAGATTGATCGCCAAGATGGCGTCCCATCTTTCCTCTGGGAATTCTTCGACGGGCGAGACAAACTGGATTCCCGCATTGTTGACCAGAATGTTCAGCTGGCCGAATTGAGATTCCGCGTCCTTGACCATCTTGCGAATCTCGGCGGGTTTGCCCATGTCAGCGCCGGAATACGCGGCCTTGACGCCGAATTCGGCAGCGATGTTTGCGCGGGTCTTTTCGATTTCCGGGGCATCGCCAAATCCATTCAGCATGACATTGGCGCCGGCTTCCGCAAACGCACGGGCAATTCCCAGCCCGATGCCACTCGTCGAACCCGTTACCAACGCCGACTTCCCTGCAAGCGCCTTGCTCATCCTCAAACCCTTCCCGTAGATTGATTGGCCGCAAACCGCGAACCGACCGGCATCCGCAACATTTCCACGTGCGGAATTCCGTCTTCGATGTAAGTGTCAGACACTGTCTCAAAACCAAACGCCCGGTAAAATTTTTCCAGGCGCTGCTGTGCGCCAATGCGGTTGGGAAGATCAGGGTACAAGGCATCATGGCGGCGCAACGCTTCGGCCATGAGAATCTTTCCGTACCCTTCAAGACGCACATGTTGTGCAGTCACGACACGCCCGATGGATGGCTCGTCAAACTTGATGCCAGCATCCACAATGCGGCAGTACGCCACCAATTGGCGTTTGCCATCCTCATCGCGCCAACCCAACAAATGCCAGGAGTCAAAATCCGCGCCATCGTTGTCCTGGAACGGGCAGTTCTGCTCCATGACAAAAACATCCACACGTAACGTGCTGACGGCATACCAGTCGCGGATCGACAACTGGTCAAACCGGGAAAACTGCCACGAAATCACGTCATCCCGCCTTTGCCAAGTGCAACCAGGTCTCCACGACCGTATCCGGGTTGAGCGACATCGACTCGATGCCTTCCTTCATCAACCACTCCGCCAAATCCGGAAAGTCGCTGGGCCCCTGACCGCAGATGCCGACGTATTTGTTGGCTTTGCGGCAAGCCGAAATCGCCATGGACAGCATGCGCTTCACGGCCTCGTTGCGCTCGTCAAACGCATCCATCACCAACCCCGAATCCCGATCAAGCGCCAGGGTCATCTGTGTCATATCGTTCGAGCCGATCGAGAACCCGTCAAAGCGCTTCAGGAACTCGTCGGCCAAAATCGCATTGGAAGGGATCTCGCACATCATGACGATGCGCAGGGAATTCTTGCCACGTTCCAATCCGAAGCGCTTCATGATGTCGACAACGGCATCAGCCTCGGTCAAGGTCCGCACGAAGGGCACCATCAACTCAACGTTGGTCAAGCCCATCGTGTCGCGCACGTATTTCATGGCCTCGCACTCAAGGCGGAAACACTCGCGGAATGACGTGGCGATATACCTCGAGGCGCCGCGGAACCCCAGCATCGGATTTTCTTCGTTGGGCTCGTAGCGCGGGCCGCCGATCAGGTTGCGGTACTCATTCGACTTGAAGTCCGACAAACGAACGATGACTTTCTTGGGCCAGAACGCAGCAGCAATGGTGGCCACGCCTTCGATCATTTTTTGCTTGTAGAAATCCACCGGATTGGCATAGCCACGCGACTGTTTCGCGACCTGCGCCTTCAGGTCGGCCGGCAACTTGTCGTATTCCAGGCAGGCTTTCGGATGCACGCCGATCGTATTCGAAATGATGAACTCAAGGCGCGCAAGACCCACGCCTTCATTGGGCAGTTGTGCGAAGTCAAAGGCCAATTCCGGATTGCCGACGTTCATCGCGATCTTGACCGGAATTGCAGGCATGTTGGCCAAGGACAACGTTTGCACTTCAAAGGGCACCTTGCCGCGATAAATGTTTCCCGTATCGCCTTCGCAGCAAGCCACGGTCAAATCCTCGCCATCGCGGATCACTTCGGTGGCGTTTTCACATCCGACGACTGCGGGGACGCCTAGCTCGCGCGCGATGATCGCTGCGTGGCAGGTACGCCCGCCGCGATTGGTGACGATGGCCGCCGCGCGCTTCATCACCGGCTCCCAGTTCGGGTCGGTCATATCGGTGACGATGACATCGCCGTCCCGGAATTTGCTGATTTCATCCACATTGGCAATCACGCGCGCCGGCCCGCTACCGACCTTGCCACCGATCGCGCGGCCTTCCGCAATCTTCTCGCCTGCGGATTTCAACCGATAGCGCGTCAAGGTATCGGTGCGTGATTCACGCGATTTGACCGTTTCCGGGCGGGCCTGCAGGATGTAGAGCTTGCCATCTCCACCATCCTTGCCCCATTCAATATCCATGGGCGCGCCGTAATGCTTCTCGATGGCTACTGCATAACGTGCCAGTTCCTCGACTTCCGCATCCGTCAATGAAAACCGCTCGCGCTCCGCCGGAGCGACGGGTTGCTTGACCACCGATTTCCCGGCGCTGGCCTCATCGCCAAACACCATTTTTTCAGCCTTCGTTCCCAATGCGCGACGCAACACGGCGGGCCGCCCATCCGCAAGGCACTTCTTGGCAACGTAGTACTCGTCAGGATTGACCGCGCCCTGCACGACCATTTCGCCGAGCCCGTAGCTTGACGTAATGAACACCACATCGCGAAAGCCCGACTCGGTATCCAGCGAAAACATCACGCCCGCTGCGCCCTTGTCGGAACGCACCATGCGCTGCACACCTGCGGAAAGCGCCACTTCCGCATGGGCAAATCCTTTGTGGACGCGGTAGGAAATCGCTCGGTCGTTGTAGAGGGATGCGAACACGTGCTTGATGGCGACCAACACATTGTCGATGCCCTTGATGTTGAGGAAGGTTTCCTGCTGGCCGGCGAACGAGGCATCGGGCAAGTCTTCGGCAGTCGCGGAGGAACGCACAGCGAAGGAGGCGTGAGGACTTTCCTTGGTCAAGTCGGCGTAGGCCATGCGAATGGCCTCTTCCAAAGCCGGCTGCAGCGGTGCTTGAGTCACCCAGTCGCGAACCATCGCGCCGGTTTTCGTGAGCGCGTTCAAGTCGTCGACATCCAGCGTCGACAACGCGTCGTTGATCTTGGCAGTCAGCCCGTTGTGCGACAGAAACTCGGTGAACGCGGCCGCAGTGGTGGCAAATCCGCCCGGCACGCGCACGCCCGCCTGACTCAATTGGCTGATTAATTCACCGAGCGAGGAATTTTTACCCCCGACGCTGGCAACATCGTGTTTGCGCAGTGCGGAAAGCGGCAGGACGTTGGAAGCCGTAGACATGGGGCGCGCCAATCGGAAAATTGTGAACGGGCCGCGAATGTTGCACTGCGGAAGGAATAAAATTATAACGGGCGTCCGCAAGGCTTGCGCACAGACGCCAACACCCGCCCCCAACCCCCTGGCTCGCAACCATGCCCCATCGCCGCTCAGTTTTCTTCGTCTCGGACCGCACCGGTATCACCGTCGAAATGCTGGGCAATTCCCTGCTCACCCAGTTCGACACAGTCGAGTTCAAAAAGCATACGCTGCCTTTCGTGGACAATGTGGACAAGATTCACGAGGCAATGCGCCAGATTGAATCCGCACGAAGCGAATCTGGCAAGCGCCCATTGGTTTTTACCTCATTAATGAAGGACGAGCTGCGCAAGGAGATCGCCGGCGCGAACGCATTGGTGCTGGACCTGTTCGACCGCTTCATCGTGCCGCTGGAGGGGGAACTGGGCGTGAAGTCGGCCCATGCGGTGGGCCGCAGCCACTCTGCCGGCAATATTCGCGATTACAACCACCGGATCGAGGCCGTCAACTACACGCTTGCGCACGATGATGGCGTGACCAATCGAAACCTCGATGAAGCGGACATCATCCTGGTAGGCGTCTCTCGCAGTGGGAAAACGCCCACCTGCCTCTACCTTGCCCTTCAATTCGGGGTCAAGGCCGCAAACTACCCTTTGATACCTGAAGACTTGGAAAAGATGCGCCTCCCGACCGCCCTGGGCCCCTTGAAACACAAGGTCTGGGGATTGACCATTGTGCCCGAGCGGCTGCAGTCCATCCGGCAAGAACGGAAGCCCGACAGCAAGTACGCATCCCTTGAAAACTGCCAGTGGGAGGTCCGGCAGGCGGAAAATCTCATGCAGATGGCCGGGATTTCGTTTCTGAACTCCACGACCAAGAGCATCGAGGAATTGGCGACTGTGATCCTCCACGAGGCCGGCCTGGATCGCAGGGTTTACTGAGCGCCTTGGCCTTGTTTTTTGGCCCGATCTGCTCTTTGTTGCGTTCACACCAACAGGTGTCGCTTTTCCGTTGAGCTTGGCCCCTGTTTGTGCCATGATTCCCGCATTCCCGCCCAGCATGGCGGCCATCAATATTCAACAAAACAATTCCAACCCAACGCGCGACAGGAGAAAACATGTCCCTGAAGAGAAAACTCATTCCTACGCTGGTGGCCGGTGCCCTTTCCGCCGCCGCAACATCCGCTTCCGCAGTGCCATTTTCCGGCGTAATCGTATTCGGTGACTCGCTGTCAGACGCTGGCGCCTATCGCCCAGGCCTCACCGCATTGGTCGGTGCGCAGGCCGCAGCAGGATTGGGACGCTTTACCACGAACCCCGGCCCGGTGTGGGCGGAACTGATCGCACAGGCCTACGGCGGCAATGGCGCGCCCTTCAATGCCGGCGGCACGAATTACGCGCAGGGCGGCATGCGTGTCGCATTGCCTTCACCTGCATCACTCCTTGGCCCGGGCGGTGCACAGCGTCCCGTTTCAACGCAGATCACCGAATATTTGGCCACCACCGGTGGTGCGGCTGATCCTAGAGCCCTCTTTGCCGTGTGGGCGGGTGCCAATGACATCTTCGCCAACCTTGGCGCATTCTCCGCGGGTGCCATCGATGCCGCCACTTTGCAGGCAAACGTATTGGGGGCAGCAAACGCTGAAATCGCCCAAGTTGCCCGCCTGCGTGCGGCGGGCGCAAAGTACATCCTGGTGTTCAACATTCCAGACATTGGCGTCACCCCACAGTTTGCCGGCACGCCGACCGCAGGATCGGTTACCGCGCTTGCCGCAGGCTACAACGTGACCTTGTTTACCGGCTTGCAAGCCACTGGGCTGCGGGTGATTCCGGTCGATGCCTTCTCAATCCTCGCGGACATCCGCGCCAATGCATCCGCATTCGGGTTCACCAATATCACGTCTCCGGCCTGCCAGCCGGCAGGAAGTTCGTCACTCACCTGTTCGGCCGCCAACATTCCCTCTGGCGCGGCAACCACCTATCTGTTCGCTGATGGCGTGCACCCCACTTCCGGTTCGCACAGGATCATTTCCGATGTGGTCAAGAGCTTGATCGAGGGGCCCAACGCCTACTCGACGATGGCAGAAGTGCCGTTGTCCTCGCGTGCCGCACATATTCGCACGCTGGATGACGGCATCGCGCAAGGCCGCACGGCTGCGGTGGGCAAGATCACGCCGTTTGCCGCCTTCGACAACAGCAAGTACGACATCAACGCCAACAGCCTCTCACCAGCGACCGACACGAAGAACCGCGCGGGAACGGTCGGTCTGTCGATGCGCGTCTCAGAAGATGCCACGGTGGGCTTGGCAGCCGGCACCAGCAAGGCTGAAGCGCGCATGCCCGGTGGCGGATTTGACGTCAAGGAAACCACGTTCTCCGTGTTTGCCAGCGGCAAATGGAACGGTTTTTACGGAAGCCTCACCGGCTCGTTTGCCAATCTGAAGTTCGATAACGTGCGCCGCTCGATCCAGTTGGGCCAAGTGACACGCGTCGCCACGAGCGACACAAAGGGCGCCAATAGCTCCTTCAGCTTCATGGGTGGCTACGATTGGAATTTCGGCAAACTTTCGATCGGTCCGTTTGCAGGACACACCTCGCAAGCTGTGGATGTCAATTCATTCAGTGAAACCGGCGCGGGATCTGCCGGCCTGAATATCCTTGGCCAGAAGCGTGACTCCCAAGTCACCAGCGTCGGCCTGCGCGCATCCGTAAATCTTGGCGCGTTTACCCCATTCGTCCGCTTCAGCGAGGACAAGGAAAACCGTGCAGAAGAGCGCTTTGTGTCGGCCAACCCGATCACCGTGACTTCCGGCAACACTTATGACATTCCCGCTTATCGTCCGGATACCAAGTGGACCACGGCCGTCATCGGTGTACGCGGAAAGCTCGCGGAAAAGGTTGGGCTGTCAGTGGTGTATCACAAGGTGTCCAGCCGCGAGAACCTGAAGCAGGACGGTGTAACTGCCAGTGTTGCGGTCGATTTCTGATCCGCACAATGCCAAAAAACCGCGGCCGCCGATGCCGCGGTTTTTTTTCGCCTATCGAAACTACCCTATGAAGAAAGTCTACTCAGCGGCGAACGTTCCCGAAGCCTACTTGGTCAGGGACCAGTTGCAGCACGCGGGTATCGAGGCGCGGGTTTTAAACGAACATGCGATCGGTGCGTTGGGAGACATGCCACTTGCCTCCGCCTATCCGCAAGTCTGGATCGAGCGGGATCATCAATCGCATCATGCACGGCAAATCATTGCCGAGTATGAGTCGCAACGTACAGATTCCCAGGCGCGCCATTGCTTCAAATGCGGGGAATCTTCGCCCGGCCAGTTTGACCTTTGCTGGAATTGTGCGGAGCCACTCCGCCCAACTTGATGCAGATTCCGGCCTGGCGCGACAATGGATCGACTCACCAGAATTGTCGGCGCACCTACACCTTCAGCGACCAAGGCGTGAAGTTAGTGTGACGGTCGTAGTGATCGATACCTTCTACGCGCTTAAGCCACCGTACGAGCTTGTAGGTGAACGGCGTGAACAATACTTCGACGCCAACTTTGGTAACGAACTGCGCCAGCATGACGGTCGGCAGCTTGTCATCCGGAATGATTCCCGTGCCCCAGAACGCCAACGGATAGAACAACATGGAGTCGACACCTTCGCCGAAGATGGTCGACCCAATGGTGCGCATCCACAAATGCTTTCCGGCGGTCCAGACTTTCATCTTGGCCAGCACGAATGAGTTGACAAATTCCCCGCACGAGAAGGCAATCAGTGATGCCAACGAAATGCGCCAAGTGGTGCCGAACGCGGTTTCGTAGGCCGCTTGGTTGGTCCAGAATGGTGCGGGAGGCAAAGTCACCACAACCCAGGCCATGAGAGACGCAAAAGCCAGCGCGGCAAATCCAGTCCAGATCACGCGCCGGGAGCGCGCGTAGCCGTACACCTCGGTGAGGATGTCCCCAAATACATAGGAGATCGGAAAAAACAGAACCCCTGCACCAAACGTCAGCGTGCCCGACAACGGGGCATCGACTTGCGCAATCTTCGCGGGTCCAATGAGGTTCGAACACACCAAGATGACCACGAAGGCCACCATGACGAATTCATAGAATCGGAAAGTCTTGGGTTCGCTCATAGCGTTGAGGGCCGATGATTGGCCAATGGATTACGCCGATTGTCTCACCCGCTGCCGCACCAGTTCGAACAGGACAACCGCTCCCGCAGCTGCAACGTTCAATGATTCCATGGTGCCAGGCATCGGTATCGTGACCCGTTGGGTTGCCAAGGCGAGTACACGCGGGCTCAAGCCTGCCCCCTCATTCCCCAATAAGATTGCCACAGGCCCCCTCATCGCCGATGAATAGAGGGGAATGGAATCGGCACCGCTCGCAACCATGGCCAAGGATCGGCCGCGATAGTTACCGAGCCAGTCGACAAGATTTGCGCCCTCGACAATATTGAGCGCGAAGTGTGCGCCTTGCGCTGCACGTAATACTTTGGGCGACCAGCAGAAGGCCGTCGTGTTGGACGTCAACACTTCCTGAATGCCCGCGGCCGCCGCACTTCGCAACAGCGAGCCTACGTTGCCCGGGTCCTGAATATCGTCAAGGACGAGCACCGTGGCGTCCTTGGGTACATCGTGCGCACGCGGCGTTTCCACCAGTGCCACTGCCATCGACGGAGAATCGAGGGAGGAAATTTCGCGAAAAAAAGCATCGGGCAACATCACCAGTGAACGCTCATCGAGACCCCGCAAGATGCCACGCACATCATCACGCGTCGCGGCGGATTCTCCAACTGCCAGCAACTTTGGCGCACCGATTGACCGCCGGTAGGCATCAATCAAGTGCACGCCATCCAGCAGGGTCAGGCCTGCCTTCTTGCGTTCGCGCGATGAATGGGCGAGTGCGATCAACTGCTTGACGGTCGGGTTCTCGCGCGAATGAATCGCCTTCATGAAAGGATCCTCGCGCAAAACCCGAGAACTGGCGTGGTTCGCAAGCCAAAATCGGCCTGAAAACCGCACCAGTGCCTGGGTTTAGTGGGATAGCGGCCGTACATCGTTACGACTCGTCCGCAAATAGATGCAATTGCACCGCCGCAGCACGCACGGGCGCAAAACTCATTCGANAGCGCCAGCACATGCGCCTTGGTGCCATACCCCTTGTGACTCTCAAACCCGTAGTGCGGGTAGCAAATGGCCAACTCCGCCATGTAAGCGTCGCGGGCGGTTTTGGCCAAGATCGATGCCGCAGAAATCTCGGCAATGTGTTGATCACCATCCACAATGGCGCGCGCAGGAATGGCGATCCGCGGAACATGCAGGCCGTCCACGAGTACCTCGTGCGGCACCACGCTGAGCAATTCAATGGCCCGGCGCATGGCCAACAAACTGGCCTGCAAGATGTTGAGTTCGTCAATCTCCGCAACGCTGGCCCGCGCCACAGCCCAGGCCGTTGCACGATCCTTGATTTCACCTGCGAGCATGACGCGCTTCTTTTCCGACAAAACCTTGGAATCAGCCAGCCCTTCGATCGGGCTTCCGGGATCCAGAATCACTGCCGCCGCAAAAACATCGCCTGCGAGGCACCCGCGCCCCGCTTCATCAGTGCCACAACGAAGGCGCAGCGCCACTCAAGCTGCCTTTCGCAAGATTGACCGCTCGACAAACGGGGTCAATGCATCACACACCCGTTCCGCATTGTTGACGGCCAAACTGGCATGGATCGCATCAAAACGCTCGCGTAGTGCCTTGGCGGCATCGGGGTGGCGAATCCAATTACCCATCGCGCGCGCGAGGTTTTCCGGTGTGGCATCTTGCTGCAGCAACTCTGGCACCAGCCACTCGTTGGCCAAAATGTTTGGCAGGCCTACCCACGGCAGGTATGCCTTGCGCTTCATCAGGCGGTACGTCGCGTTCGACAGGCGATATGCGATGACATGCGGACAACGCAACATGGCTGCTTCCAGCGTCGCTGTTCCAGACGCGATCAAGGCGGCATCCGCAGCAGCCAACGCAAAGTTGGCGTGACCGAACAACACCTGCATTGGCAGTTCCTGGGCGCCGCATTTCCACTTTGCTGTTTCAAATTGCTCCCTGGTTTCGCGGGTGGTCAACGGGACCAGAAACTTTGCCTCAGGGAAGGTGGTGTGCAACCTTTTCGCGGTTTCCAGAAAAAGCTCAGCGTGAAAATCGAGTTCACTTTGACGGCTCCCGGGAAGCATCGCAAAAATAAGGTCGCTTTCCTTCAGGCGCAATTGCGCCCGCGCGTCCGCCCGCTGGTCCTTTTGCGGAATCTGATCAGCGGTGGGGTGGCCGACAAAGGTCGCGTGCACGCCTGCCTTCTCGTAGATCGCCGGTTCAAAGGGAAATACGGTCAGCATATGGTCCACGGATTCCTTGATCGCCTTGATGCGCTCGCCGCGCCACGCCCAGATTGACGGGCTGACGTAATGGATCGCAGGAATCCCGGACCCTTTCAACCGCCGCTCGAGCTTCAGATTGAAATCCGGCGCATCGATGCCGATGAAGAATGCCGGCTTCGCTTCGATCAGTCGCCGGCCCAACTCCGAGCGCATGGACAGAAGTTCACGCAAGCTCTTGAGCACTTCCAGATAGCCGCGGACCGCAAGTTTCTCCATCGGATACCAGGACGTCGCGCCCGCAGACTGCATTTTCGGGCCGGCAATTCCGACAAATTCCAAGTACGGCCAACGGGCCTTCATGGCGCGGATCATCAAGGCACCGATCACGTCGCCGGAGGCCTCGCCAGCGACTACGCCGACTTTCATTAGCGGACAATCCCGCGGGTGACCCCTGCGAGAAAATCAGCCAGAACCTTGACTTCGGGTGCATCCGCCGCCTCTTGTCCAAGAACCTCCTTGGCTTGCGCAAACGTGAGGTCGGACTTGTAGAGCGTCTTGAATGCGCGCTTCAACCGGGCAATCTGATCGGGCGTGAAATTGCGGCGTTTCAGACCTTCCGCGTTGACGCCGACCGCACGCAACGGGTTTCCGCCGCAGGTCACGTAGGGCGGAATATCCATCAGCACAACCGACGAGACCCCACACATGACGTGCGCGCCAATCTTCACAAATTGGTGAACGCCGGTGAACCCCCCAAGCGTGGCCCAGTCTCCAACATGCACATGGCCCGCCAATTGGGTGCAGTTGGCAATTGTCGTCCGATCGCCCACCACGCAATCGTGTGCAACGTGCACATACGCCATCAGCCAATTGTCGTTCCCGATCGTCGTTTCGCCGCGATCTTGCACCGTTCCCCGGTTGAAACTGCAGTATTCGCGAATGGTGTTGCGATCGCCAATCACGAGGCGCGTGGGTTCGCCGGCGTACTTCTTGTCCTGGTTGGCTTCACCCAGTGACACGAAATGAAAAATATTGTTATCTCGTCCAATGCGGGTGTGTCCGGTGACGACGCAATGGTGACCGATGGTCGTGTTGTCGCCGATTTCGACGTTCGAGTCGATAACGCTATACGCGCCGACTGCGACATTGCTTCCAAGCTTTGCGCCTGGCGCGATGATGGCAGTGGGATGAATCATTGCTGCCATGGGCTCACCCTACTGCACGACGCTGCGTGCACAAAAGTTCGGCCTCGCACGCCAATTGGTCCCCGACGAAGGCTTTGGCAGCGTACTTCACGAGGCCGCGCTTTTGCGTGAGGATCTCGGACTCCATGATGAGCGTATCGCCCGGGACAACGGGCCGCTTGAATCTTGCGTCGTCGATTCCTGCAAAAAAGAACACGGTGTTTGGATCCGGTTTGTCACCTGCACTTTTCAGGGACAGCAATCCGGACACCTGGGCCATTGCCTCGATGATCAAGACGCCGGGCATGACCGCAAAGTGCGGAAAATGCCCTTGAAAAAAGGGCTCGTTGATCGTCACGTTCTTGAGCGCCTTGATGCGCTTGCCCATGTCTAGTTCCAACACGCGATCAACCAGCAGGAAGGGATAGCGATGCGCGAGAAAGAACTTGATCTCGGCGATTTCCATTACCGTAGGGGGGGTCATGCTCTCCCTTTCTTGACCGAATTGGCCAGGTCGTCGAGATGGCGAACATGCACCATGTTCTTGAGCCATTCCTCGTGCTTCATATGCGGCAAACTTCCCGTGACCATGCCAGGTTCATTGATCGACTTGGTCACCAGGGTCATGGCAGAAACGATTGCACCGTCACAAATGCTCAAGTGCCCGATCGCCCCGGATGCCCCCCCCATCATGACGCGACGGCCAATCTTGGTACTGCCCGCGATGCCAGTGCAACCCGAGATGACGGTATGGTCCCCGATGGTGCAGTTATGTCCGATTTGTACCTGGTTGTCGATTTTCACATCGTTCCCAATGACCGTGTCTTCGATGGCTCCGCGGTCAATCGTGCTGTTGGCACCGATTTCACAGTCATCACCAATCAATACGCGGCCAATCTGCGGGATTTTGACCCACCCATCATGATCACCCTGAAAATCCGGCGCGAAACCGAAACCGTCTGCCCCGATGACCACGCCACTATGGACCAAGCCACGCTTGCCGATTTCGCAGCGCGCATAGACTGTGACCCTTGGCATCAGGCGAGTGTGGGCGCCAATATTCACGCCCTCCCCGATCACGCAACCTGCGCCGATTTCGGCATGCTCGCCGACATCCGCGCCCGCGCCGATCGATACGAATTCCGCAACGCGTGCGGTCTCGTGAACTCTGGCAGAGCCGTGGATGAACGACTGCGGATGGACGGACGGAACCGGCGCGGTCACAGGGGCGAACAATTGCGCCACACGGGCGAAATACGCATAAGGATTCTTCGCGACAATTCGCGGAAGGTTCGTCGCATCTCTATCCCTTTCGCCGACAATGACCGCACTGGCTTGGGTCGACTGCAACTTTGCGCGGTACTTGGGATTGGCCAGGAAGCTGACCTTCCCTCTGGCGCCCGCTTCCAGCGTGCACACTCCGGTCAACGGATCGACCGTGTCGCCAATCACATCACCGCCTAGCTTGGCCTGAATGTCCGAAAGTTTCATGGCACGCATTTTCTCACGGCAAGCCTTGAAGCTGCCGGCCCAAGCGCGGTTACGCCATGCCGGCTCGTTTTCGTTTGTCCTGTACACGAACGTCGAAACGGTCCACGCTGACCACCACCCGCTCGTGCGTCCCCGCGCCGATGACCTCCAGATCATCACGCGCCTCCAGTGCAAACCGGACGGTTCTCCCTTCTACCGCCGTAACGCGTGCAGTTGCGTTCACGGTCATCCCCACAGGAGTCGCCGCCGTGTGGCTGATATCGAGACGGGTTCCCAGACTCTGGTGGCCTTCCGGCAGCAACGATTCACAGGCCGCAAGTGCAGCCGCTTCAAACAAGTTGATCAAAACCGGTGTTGCCAGGACGCCGATCTTTCCGGAGCCGACCCGCGCCGCAGTGTGCTCATCCCCAACTATCAGGGACGTGCTGCCCGAGGCTCCCGGTTCAATTGCAAGCATCACTCCCATTGTTCGCCCTTCACGTGAATTTCACCAACCGCAGGACGGGTGCGGTAGTCCCGGTGACCATTGTATGCATGTCGCGCCCAGATTCGCGCCAGCCGGTTGCCGCGTAGAACCCGCGCGCCATGGCGTTGCCTTCGAACACAAAAAGGTAGATGCTGCGAACGCCGCGTGCGCGGGCCCACGCCGCAGCGCAGTCAACCAGCGCGCGGCCCACGCCATGCCCTTGAAAATCGGGCAGGACATGCAGGTTGTCGATGTAAGCGCCATGGGTGCATTGCGCGCCGAACTCGACACAACTGAAGCCTGCCGGCACACCATCCACGGTGGCCAGAAACAGTTGTGCGTCCAGCGTCCGCAATTCGGGGATTCGGCGCCGCCAAAAACCGTGACGCTCTCGATGGACGTCGTTGTCCAGAAAGCTGTCGCCGTAGATTCCTCGATACGCACTGCGCCAGGAATCCGCGTGTATCGCGGCAATGGTTCGTGCAATCGCCGCGTCGCCGCGAATAGCCACGACGTCAACGCGACTATTTGTCCGCGAGCGCCTTCAGCACCTTGTCGGTAATGTCGATGCGGCTGCTCGCATACACCGCCTCTTGAAGGATCAGGTCAAACTTTTCCTTTTCGGCGATCTCGTTGATGACTTTGTTGGCCCGCTCCTGCAACGAGACCAGTTCCTCGTTACGGCGAAGGTTTACATCTTCGCGAAACTCGCGTTGCAATCGTTGGAAATCACGCGTCAATTGTTGAAGCTGCCGCTCCTTGGCCACGCGCTCAGCCTCCGGCAACGTCACGGATTCCTTCTGAAGCGTGGCCTCAAGGTCACGACCCTGCTTTTCCAAACGGTCCAACTCGGTACGACGAGCCGCAAACTCCTTGTCGAGTTTCGCCTGCGACCGCTTTGCCGGCGCGGATTCGCGAAGGATGCGCTCCTGGTTTACGAACCCGATCTTGGCCTCTGCAGCCGGCAAGGATTGGGCCACCAACAGGATAGGCACAACAATGAGCGATTTAAGCAAGGTACGCATGCAGTTCTCCTCGCAGATATTCTAGAACGCCCGGCCCAACAAGAACTGGAAGCGCTCAATCTTGTCGCCTTCCTTTTGTTTCAGGGGTTTGGCCAAACTGAATTTGAGCGGACCCACCGGCGAGAACCAGCTTACGCCGATCCCCACGGAGCTGCGCAAATCCTTGAATCGCATGTCTTCATAGGGGGCCCACACGTTGCCCGCATCGACAAATGCGGACAGCCGGACCGACTTGTCGGCTTTGACACCCGGCATCGGGAACAAAACTTCCAGGTTGCTCACAAAACGCCGATTGCCGCCGATATAGTCGCCATTGACGTCAACGGGTCCCAAGGTGCTCTGCTGAAAACCACGCACCGAATCCACGCCACCGGCATAAAAATTCTTGAAGAACGGTAGCGATTTCCCGCCATATCCGTCAGCGTAACCAAACTCGGCTTTGGCACTCAACACCAATGGACCCCAAATGGGGCGCAAGTAATGTGCGGTTCCCTGAAGCCTGAAATATTTGACATCACCACCGGGAAGTCCTGCTTCAGCCGAGGCCTCCAGCAAATAGCCTTTGGTCGGGAAATAAATGCTGTCGCGAGTATCGCGTGAATAGCCCATCACTCCGCGATAGGTATCACTGACCGAGCCGAACTGATTCACGTAGTCAAAATAGCGGGGCGGGCTAAACGGATCGAGAATCAATTCATTGCGCTCGAAACCGAAACCAAAATTTACCGAATCGTATTCGGTGACCGGCACTCCAAACCTTGCCCCCAAACCGGTGGACACGGACTTGTACTCGCCGGTCGCCAAACTGGCGGTGTTCAGGTCGCGCCGATAAAGGTCGAAGCCGCGGGAAATACCGTCCACGGTCCAGTACGGATTCAGGTAGGACAACTCGTAGACCTTGGAAATCGTTCCGGTGTTGAGCCGGAATGACAGCTGGTTTCCGGAACCGAAAATATTGGCCTGCGCCACGGATGCCGACAACGAAAAGCGCTCGGCCTGGGAATAGCCCACGCCAAACTGCAAGCTGCCGGTATTGCGCTCCTTGACGGTCACCACCAAGTCGACTTGGTCGGTCGTGCCCGGCACCGCCGGTGTCTCGACATTGACTTCTTCAAAGAAGCCGGTGCGGTCAAGCCGCTCCTTGGATCGATTGATTCGATCGACCGAGTACCAGGATGACTCAAGCTGGCGCATTTCGCGCCGCACGACTTCGTCGCGCGTACGCGTGTTGCCCTGGATATTGATCCGACGCACGTAGACCCGCTTTCCCGGATCGATGAAGAACGTGAACGACGCCGTCTTCGAGTTCGCATCCCGATCAGGAACCGGATTGATGTTCGCGAATGAATACCCATCGTTGGCCAGCCGGTCGCTGATGGCCTTCACGGAATCAACCACTCGCTGCCGGGAAAAGGTTTCGCCCGGCTTGAACTGCAGCAGGGCGCGCAACTCCTCCTCGGGAATTTTCAAGTCGCCGGCGAACTTGATCGCCCCCATCTTGAACACCTGACCTTCGGTAATCGCGATGGAGATGTAGATTTTTTCCTTGTCAGGGGTAATCGAGACTTGCGTGGACTCGATATTGAAATCGAGGTAACCGCGATTCAGGTAGTAAGAACGCAGCTTTTCCAAGTCGCCCGAAAGCTTCTGCTTTGAATATTGGTCGTCCTTGGTAAAGAACGAAAACCAACCTCCGGTTGATTGCTCGAACTCTTTGAGCAGGGTCTTTTCAGAAAACGCCGATGCGCCGATGATGTTGATATCAACAATCTTCGACACTTCGCCTTCGTCGATGTTGAAGGTCAGGGACACGCGGTTGCGCTCAAGCGGGGTAACGGTGGTCGTCACCTTGGAGGAATAAAAACCGCGGCTTGTGTACTGGCGCTTGATTTCCTTTTCCGCACGGTCGAGCACGGAGCGGTCGAAAATCTTCGCCTCCGAGATGCCGACCTGTTTCAAGCCTTCCTTCAGGTTGTCCTTGGTGAACTCCTTGGCCCCGTTGATCTCGATCACCGAAATCGCCGGACGTTCGGCAACGATGACGACCAGCACATCATTTTCCGCTTCCATTCGGACATCGGAATAGAACCCTGTTGCATAGAGCGCCTTCAAGGATGCCGCGGCCTTTTCATCGTTCATCTCCTCGCCGACTTTGACCGGCAGATAGCTGAACACGGTCCCGGCCTCGGTGCGCTGCACGCCCTCGACACGGATATCCTTGATGATGAAAGGCTGAAATGCCAATGCGGCCGACGTGAAAAGGGCGGCACACAAGGAAGCTAGGAGCGCTGAAATGCGCAATGAACGTCGTGGAATAGAACGCATCCGGCGTTAACCCGAAAGGAGACGGTGTATGTCGTTGTAAAAGGCGAAAGCCGTTAATCCCAGGAGCACGGCCAAACCGGCCTGCTGGCCTATCGCCATTACCCGCTCCGATACCGGACTACCCTTGAAAAACTCTGCAATATGATACATCAACTGCCCCCCATCCAAGACGGGAATGGGCAATAGATTCAGTACCCCAAGGCTAATGCTGATCAGCGCCAGAAAATTGACGTAGGGAATCCAGCCCATTTGTGCCGTTTGGCCCGCATAGTCGGCAATCGTGACGGGGCCTGAGAGGTTTTTCCATGAAACATGCCCCGTCAGCATCCGTCCCATCATCTTGAGGCTGAAGACGGACATGTCCCACACCTTGACTGCCGCCTGATAGATCGCCGAGACCGGATTCGCGCGCACAATGATGCGCATGTTTTCAGTGCCCGACCGGTCAACGGACGGGCGTACGCCGATACGGCCGATCTCCCTGCCCTCAACGCCAACTTTGGCAGGCGTGACCTCCAGCGTGATTGGATCCGCACCACGCATGACCTCCACGCGCAGAACCTGACCCGCCCGAGCCGAAATGACCGACGCCGCACGCTCAAATCGTGTGATCCGCTCGCCGTCGATGGTCAGAATTCGGTCGCCTTTACGTAGCCCGGCCCTCTCGGCGGCACCGCCCGGCGTCACCTCATCGAGCGTCATCGTGGCGCGACCCATAAACGCGGCCAATCCGACTTTTCCCAGAAAATCCTTGTCCAAATCCTCCTTGGTAATCCCGGACAGATCCAGTTGGCGTAAGAATGACTGACCCCCGTCATCAACGCCGACTTCGACCAACCTCTTGGCACTGGCATGCTCGAGCAACGCCATGCGCGCTTCGCCCCAGGTGTCGATGTCTTTTCCATCGATGGACGTGATCCGTTCGAGTTCCTTGAACCCAGCAGCCGCGGCGATCGAATCAGGTCTGGGCTCGGCAATGACGGCGCGCAAGCTGGGCATGCCCGACACCAGCAGTACCCAGTAGAAGAAACCGGCCAACAGAAAGTTTGCGGCCGGGCCCGCGAGCACAATGAGCGTCCGCTGGGCAAGGGATTTGTTGTTATAGGCGCGCAGCCGATCTTTCAAGTCAACAGTATCATCGCGCTCGTCCGCCATCTTGACGTAGCCGCCCAATGGAATCGCCGCAATGACCCACTCCGTCTGGTCGGCTCCAGCCTTGCGCAGCCACAGCGGTTTGCCAAATCCGATCGAAAACCGCAGGATTTTGACATCGCACCAGCGTGCGGCCCAGTAGTGGCCGAGCTCGTGGATGGTTACCAAAATGCCGATGGCCACAAGGAACGCGGCGATGGTGATAAGGAGTGACATCAGCCTTTGAGACGGCGAAGCGCCATTCGTTCAGTGATGAGGATCTTGGTGTACGTTCGTGCATGTAGATCCGCGACTTGGATCTCATCCAATGACTCGGCCTCTGTCACCGTTGCTTTGGACAACACGCCGTCAATCACGGCATCGATTTCCGTGAACGCGAGTTGCCCGTTGAGAAATGACTCAACCGCAATTTCATTGGCCGCATTCAAGATGGCCGGCGCTGTGCCCCCGCGCCTCATCGCCGAATAAGCGAGTGATACGCAGGGAAACCGCTCGCGATCCAACGCCTCGAAATCGAGCCGCCCGGCCTTAGCCAAGTCCAGCATCGACACGCCCGCTTCGATACGCTCCGGATAGCCCAGCCCATACGCGATGGGTGTGCGCATGTCCGGGTTGCCGAGTTGCGCGATCACGGAGCCATCGATGTACTCCACCATCGAGTGCACGATGCTCTGCGGGTGGATCAAGACGTCGATCTCATCCGGCGCGGCATTGAACAGCCAGCGCGCTTCGATGACTTCCAGTCCCTTGTTCATCATGGTGGCCGAGTCGACCGAAATCTTGCGGCCCATCACCCAATTCGGATGCGCGCACGCTTCTTCGGGCGTGACACCCGCCAAAGATTCCACCGAGCGGGTACGGAACGGGCCGCCTGACGCCGTGAGGATGATCCGCTTGACACCCGTTTGCGCGAGTCCCTTGGCAAAGTCTCCGGGAAGCGACTGGAAGATGGCGTTGTGTTCGCTGTCGATGGGCAACAGCACGGCACCGCTGGAATGAACGGCGTCCATGAACAGGCGGCCCGCCATCACCAACGCTTCCTTGTTGGCCAGCAGCACGGTCTTTCCGGCTCGCGCAGCTGCGAGGGATCCGGGCAACCCGGCCGCGCCGACAATCGCAGCCATCACAACATCAGTCTCCGAATGTGCGGCGATGGTCTCCAGCGCAGCGGGCCCGGCCAGCACCTCGGTTTCACAATCCGCTGCGTTCAGGGTAGCCCTCAAGGCATCCGCATGGTTGACGGCGACCACTGCAAACTTCGGCCGATGGGCGATGCATTGCTTTGCAAGTTCTGCAACCTTGCTGTGCGCAGACAAGGCAAACGCGCGAAAGCGATCAGGGTGACGAGAAATAACGTCGAGTGTGTTGGCACCGATGGAACCTGTGGAACCGAGAATGGTGACGTTCTTCAATTCATGTCCTCATTTGGCCCCGGAGAACACGAGATATGCCATCGCCAACGGCAGCGCGGAAGTCAGCGCATCAATACGATCCATCACGCCGCCATGTCCCGGCAAAAGCGTTCCCGAGTCCTTCATCCCGGCACCGCGCTTGATCCAAGACTCATAGAGGTCGCCCAACACTGAGGCCAAGCCCAGTGTGACAAAAATCAAAAGCACGGACAGTCCTGCCGCAATCCACGGTGCTGACCAAGGGGAGGGCCAATGCTGAGCGACAGCGCGCCAGACAAAAAAATACGCGACCACCGCCACCACGCCTCCAATGACACCTTCGATGGTCTTTCCAGGGCTGATTGCAGGCGCAAGTTTGCGCTTGCCAAAAGCCTTTCCGGCAAAGTAGGCCGCAACATCGGCCACCCACACGATCACCGCGAACGTCAGGAGCAGCCACGGGCTTCGCTCCCGCAAAACCAGCAGTGAAATGAACATGGGCAACAGCACGGCAATGCCGGCGAGTGCGTTGGCCTGGACAGGTGCGCGCCATTGCGAGCGCAGCCACAAGGGCACAGCAATTGCCCAAAACATCATCGCAATGTATGCGCCGATCGGGACGATGGAACGGTCAAATACGGGTCGCCAATCCGGCAACAAGTACGCCATCAGCAACAGGCTCATTGCAATCAACATGCCGGCCAAGAAGTATGCCGCGCCATTGGCGGTCAACGTCGACAGGCGACCCCACTCAGAGGCCGCAGCCCCCATTAAAACGATGGCGAATAGCCCCCAACCCCAATCCGGAAACCAGAATAAGGCCCCGAGGACAACAGGCAATAAAACCAATGCGGTGATGAGGCGTTTAAGCAGCACGGACGGGTGCTGCTATGCAGCGTCGCTGTGAATCAGGGGGGAAACGGATGCTGCCTGTACCTGCTCGCTGGTTCGGCCAAAGCGGCGCTCCCGCGAGCGGTAGGAATCGAATGCTTTTTCGATGGCAGCACGGCCAAAGTCCGGCCATAACTCTGCGGTGAAATAAAACTCTGTATACGCCAACTGCCACAACAGGAAATTTGAAACCCGCGCTTCACCGCCCGTCCGGATGAACAAGTCAGGCTCCGGGGCGTAGGCCATTGAAAGATGGCGTGCTATGTCGATTTCGGTGATAGCCCACTGCGGATGGGTCTCATCAAACTCAAGGTCCGGCGAGGGGTTTGAGCCATTTTGTGCCTGTGAGGCTTGCCAATTCTTGAGTTTTTCTTTCCGCGCACTATTCACGGCCTGCAGAATGTCCCATCGGCCCCCGTAATTTGCGGCCACCGTCAAGGTGAGTTTGGTGTTCTCGCGCGTCAGATCCTCTGCACTGCCAATCAATTCGCGTATTCGCGAATCAAATGCGGACAAGTCGCCAACACAGCGGAATCGGATGCCGTTGTTGTGCAGCTTCACCACTTCGTTTTCCAAGGCACGGATGAAGAGTTGCATCAAGACCGACACCTCATCCGCAGGGCGACGCCAGTTTTCGCTGGAGAATGCGAACAGCGTCAGGTATTCCACGCCCATGTCACCGCAAGCCTTGACGGTTTCGCGCACCGATTCCACCCCGCGCTTGTGTCCCGCGACGCGGGGCATGAAACGCTGCTTGGCCCATCGCCCGTTGCCATCCATGATGATGGCGACATGCCGCGGCACAGACCCGGGCGCCGGAATGGTCTGAGTGGAGCTTTCGTGCAGGATGGTCACGGCTGACTGATGCTCAAAAGTCCCAATGTCACATCGACATCAGGTCTTTTTCCTTGTCGTGCACCAGTTTGTCCACTTCCGCAATGAACTTGTCGGTGAGCTTCTGGACTTCGTCCTGGGTCTTCTTTTCGATATCCTCGGTGACGGTTTTTGCTTTCAGGGCATCCTTCAGAGTGGTGTTGGCATCACGGCGAATGTTGCGGATCGCGACCTTGCAGTGCTCGCCATCGGTCTTGACGATCTTGGTCATTTCCTTGCGGCGCTCTTCCGTCAACAGCGGCATCGGCACCCGAATGGTGTCGCCGGACGTAGAGGGATTTAGACCCAGATCCGAATCACGGATCGCCTTTTCCACGGTATGCGCCAGCTTCTTTTCAAACGGCTGCACCATGATTGTCCGTGCATCGGCCAGGGTGATGTTGGCCACCTGCCGAATCGGCACCATGGAGCCGTAATAGTCGATCATGATGTGATCCAGGATTCCCGCATGGGCGCGGCCGGTACGCACCTTGGCCAAATCGTGCTTGAGCGAGTCAAGCGACTTTCCCATCTTGGTTTCGCATTGCTTCTTCAGATCTGCGACGTTCAACACACTCATCAAAGTACTCCCACAACAATTCCGGGCCGGAGATTCCTACAAAATCCTGTCAATGCTCAAGCGTGCACCAACGTGCCCTCGTCTTCACCCATGACCACGCGCTTCAAAGCACCCTGCTTGAAAATTGAGAAAACGTTGATGGGCAGGTTTTGATCGCGGCACAGCGCCAAGGCGGTCGCATCCATGACCTTCAGGTTTTTGACGATGGCTTCATCAAAAGTCAGTTCATGATAGCGCGTTGCAGATTTGTCCGCCTTGGGATCGGCCGTATAGACGCCATCCACCTTGGTGGCCTTCAAAACGATCTCTGCACCGATCTCCGCGCCGCGCAAGGCGGCAGCCGTGTCCGTGGTGAAGAACGGGTTTCCCGTGCCGGCCGCAAAGACCACGACCTTGCTTTCTTCCAGGTACTGCATGGCCTTGGGCCGGACATACGGCTCCACCACCGGCTCGATGTTGATGGCCGACTGCACTCGCGGCACGATGCCGACCTTGGCAAGCGCATCTTGGAGGGCCAGGGAGTTCATGACCGTTGCGAGCATGCCCATGTAGTCAGCCGTTGCGCGATCCATGCCGGCCGCACTGGTCGAGACCCCGCGAAAGATGTTTCCGCCGCCAATCACGATCCCAATAGCGGTGTTCATCTCTGCGACTTCCTTGATTTCCAGCGCGATACGCTCGATCGTGGCGCGGTTGATGCCATACGCATCATCCCCCATCAACGCCTCTCCTGAGAGTTTGAGGAGGATTCGCTTGTACCGCTTGCGGCTCATTGCATTCCCTTTTTGACGTATGCCTGCACGGATTGCGGCAGGGTGACACAACAATGTGGCGGCATTCTCGCTGCTTGGGCCGGTCACGGCAAGTCGCGTGACCCGTTTCCTGCAAAAACCCCGGCGCGGGGCCGGGGTTTCTGATCTTCTTACCGCGCAGCTGCAGCGGCAGCTTCTTTTACTTCCTGCGCAAAGTCAGTGACTTTCTTCTCAATGCCTTCGCCGACCACGTAGAGCGTGAAGCCGTTCACGGCCGCCCCCTTGCTCTTCATGAGCTGCTCGATGGTCATCTTGTCGTCTTTCACAAATGGCTGGGACAACAACGAGACCTCCTTGAGGTACTTCGCTACTGATCCTTCAACCATCTTGGCGACGATCTCGGCCGGTTTGCCGGACTCGGCGGCCTTGCCCTCAGCAACCGCGCGCTCCTTGGCGATGTCCTCTGCGGGCACGCCCTTGGGATCGAGTGACTTGGGCTTCGACGCGGCAATGTGCATCGCCACATCCTTGGCCAATACCACGTCACCCCCGGAGATATCCACGAGGACGCCAACTTTGGCGCCACCGTGGACATATTGGTTCAATGCACCTTCAGCAGCTACGCGCTTGAAGCGGCGAATGCTCATGTTCTCGCCAATCTTGCCGACCAGTGCCTTGCGGGTTTCTTCCACCGGCACACCGTTGATGGAGAGCGCGGACAGCGCGGCCACATCGGCAGGGTTTTCGGTCACGACCAGCTCGGCAAGTTTCTTGACCAGTGCCATGAAATCGTCGTTCTTGGCCACGAAATCAGTTTCGCAATTCATTTCCACGATGGCGCCGGTCTTTTGGTCGGCGGAGATGTGGATCGCGACCATGCCCTCGGCAGCCACGCGAGAGGCGGCCTTGGTGGCCTTGTTGCCCAGCTTCACGCGCAAGATTTCCTCGGCCTTGGCCATGTCGCCATGGGCTTCCGTAAGGGCTTTCTTGCACTCCATCATTGGCGCGTCGGTCTTTTCGCGCAAATCCTTGACCATGCCTGCGGTGATTTCAGCCATTTCCTGTTTCCTGCTCTGTGGTTTTTTCGTAAGGTGTTTAACCAAAAAATCGTCTGGCTCCGCCAGCAATTTCTTGCAATTCAAGCCGGGCAAAAGTAGGGGTTTACTTTTGCCCGAAACAGCCAAAAAAAAGGGGCCGGAGCCCCTTTCTCCGGTCTGGCAAATTACGCCGAGGCCTCTTCGGTCACTTCGACCAGTTCTTCGCCTTGGGGGGCAACCATCTCGTTGATGACCTGGCTCTTGCCTTCCAACACGGCGTCGGCAATGCCGCGCGCGTAGAGGCGGATGGCCCGGGTGGAATCGTCGTTGCCGGGGATGACGTAGTCCACGCCGTCCATCGAATTGTTGGTATCGACCACGCCGACTACCGGGATGCCAAGCTTCCTGGCTTCGGTCACGGCGATCTTGTGAAAGCCGACGTCGATCACAAAAACGGCGTCGGGAACGCCGCCCATGTCCTTGATGCCACCCATGGCGCGCTCGAGCTTGTCGAGTTCACGCGTGTACATGAGCGCTTCTTTCTTGGGCATCTTTTCCAGCGAGCCATCCTCGCGCATTTGTTCGAGGTCCTTCAGGCGCTTCAATGAGCTCTTGATGGTCTTGTAATTGGTGAGCATGCCACCCAACCAACGCGTGTCGACATACGGCATGCCGGCACGGCTCGCTTCTTCCTTGATGATGTCGCGGGCCTGGCGCTTGGTGCCCACGAAAAGAATCGTGCCTTTGTTCGATGCCAACTGGCGCACATACTTGAGCGCGTCCTGGTACATCGGCAGCGACTTTTCCAGGTTGATGATGTGAATCTTGTTGCGGGCGCCGAAAATGAATTGGGACATCTTCGGGTTCCAGAAGCGGGTTTGGTGGCCAAAGTGCACACCGGCTTCCAGCATTTGACGCATCGTGACAGACATTGAATACTCCAGTTAAGGTTTACCTCCCCTCGCAAGACTGGACCAAAACACGGGCCAGACCTTAACGGTGCAAGGGTGTGGATTTGCCGGCGGGCTGACGAAAGGGGCTTCCGAAAGCCGGCTTAAATTTCGAAAAGCCCACCATTATACGCAGAAATTTCCAGCAAAATCAACTAATTCGGGGATTTCTGACATGCGCAGGTGCACCTGAACGGCAGGGATTGAGGAGGCCCCATGCAAGACGAGAATCCCACCCGTGATCTGATCATCTCGGCAACCTGTCGGTTTGGGCTCACCGCGTTCCTGTGTTGGCTTCCGATCTGGAAATTCGGCTTGAATCCGACCGGCGTCGGGATGGCGGTCCTGATGTTCTTTCCGTGTTCCTACATGCTGGCCAAGCCGATCATCGGCATTGTCGAGGAACTGGGGATCTTCGTCGCCCGCCAACCCCTCAAGGAGTTTCAGGGGTCGTATTACAACTTCGCGGGCGTTCAGATCCGCTGTTTCGAGGTCGGCAAGGAATTGTGGATCGTGGATCGCGACCTTCTGGCGGTGATTGGCGACAAACCGACATTGATGCTGGAAAGCCTGTATGACGTACACGAATACGATGAGATCCCCGGGACGAAGTTTTGCGGGTTCTCTCCGGAAGGCGCCGAAAAGGTCCTCAAGGACAGCACGCATGTTGAGTCTGGCCGCATGTTGCTTTGGCTTCAACGCGAGGTGTACAAGCCGCACGCGCGCAAGTTGGAGCTGGCAGCGGGTAAACGCTAGGACAGTACTGTCGCGTGCCGTCGAAGCAATTGGCTGACCGGGGTCGGCAGGCCAAGCGCCTCCAGCTCCCTTTGGCCCGCCCAAATCCAACCGGTATCCCCAACCCGCGTTTTGCCGGGGCGACCCACATTCACAAGCACTGGGCTGATGTCGAGCGAAAAATGCGTGAATTCGTGCCGCAAGACTTCGCCTTGTTTCTCGATTCGCCCCCCTACTCCCCAGCGGCTCTGGAGTTCAACAAGGACATCAGCACAACTTTCGGCCTCCGGCAAACACCAAAGTCCACCCCAAATTCCCTTGGGTGGTCGCCTTTCAAGCAATACCTTGCCGCGGCGAAACGCGATGATCATTTGGCAGGACTTCTTTGGCCGGATGCGCTTGACGGGGCGCGGTGGAAATTCTGAAATGCGGTCGGTCTGGCGCGCAGCACACATTTCCCTGACCGGACAACTCGCACAGGCCGGCTTGCGCGGCGCGCAGATCGTTGCCCCCAGATCCATCAGGCCCTGCGTATAGGCCTCGACATTCCTGTTCGGGACCAGTCGAACAGCCAAGTCCCACAGCTTGCGTTCAAGCGCAGATGCGCCGGATTGGGGGCCAACCAAGAACACCCGACCCAGTACGCGCTTTACATTGCCATCGAGAATTGCGGCGCGCTCGCCATTGGAGAATACAGCGATGGCCGCAGCTGTCGACCGGCCAATCCCGGGAAGTGTCTGCAAAGTGGCCGCATCAGTCGGCATTCGCCCTTTGAGTTCTGCGACCACCATTTTCGCCGCGCGATGCATGTTGCGCGCCCGAGCGTAGTAGCCCAACCCCGCCCAATGCGCCATGACGTCATCCACAGGTGCCGCCGCCAACGCCGTGACCGTTGGAAATCGCTCCAGAAAGTTGAGATAGCGCGGAATGACCGTACTCACCTGGGTCTGCTGCAACATGATCTCGGAGACCCAGATGCGATACGCATCTCGGTTTAGTTGCCATGGCAGGTCATGCCGACCGTGCTCCTTCTGCCACGCAACCAGGCGCTTCGAAAACGAGTTCGCTGAGCCACTTGAAAA
>JBGAUM010000111.1:0-11397 GCA_044228625.1 Usitatibacteraceae bacterium
AAAAGAATTTGGGGCATTCTGTAAAGCTGGAGGAAGGTGGCTTGCTCAAGGCGGCGGACCAAGTGCGCGACGCCAATTGGGGCTTGGGAATTGTCACTGCGGAGTTCCAGCCCGGAAGCAAGCCCGGCATGACCTTGACGAGCCGATTTGCCACTCGAAATTACAGCGTGGACCCATTTTCGGGGCGCGGAATGATGGCCAGCATGGAGGAGCAAAAACGCTTCCTCAAACCTTCGGAGCTTTTGCCCACGGATGGAATCGTCAAGTCCACTTCAGAATCGATCATCAAGGGTCTCAAGTCTGACACTGACAAGGCGCGTGCGATTTATGACTGGATCGTTGAGAATACTTACCGCGATCCCAAAGTTCGCGGTTGCGGCGTGGGCGACGTGAAATTCATGCTGGAGAACAAGTCCTTCGGCGGAAAATGCGGTGATCTCAACGCATTGTTTGTGGCGCTGACGCGTGCCGCGGGCGTTCCTGCGCGTGACGTGTACGGCATTCGAGTGGCCGATTCGCAGCGTGGTTACAAGTCGCTTGGAAAGTCTGGTGACATATCCAAGGCGCAGCATTGCCGTGCCGAATACTACTCGCAGTCTGCCGGCTGGATCCCTGTTGACCCCGCAGACGTCCGGAAAGTGATACTGGAAGAAGAAGGTGGCAAGAAGATTGATGATCCCAAAGTGGTGGCCGCGCGGAGATATTTGTGGGGAAATTGGGAAATGAATTGGCTTGCCCTCAATTACGCGCATGACGTTGCACTCCCCGGCTCGACGAAACAAAAACTGGGTTTCTTCATGTATCCGAACGCGGAGACTGCAGAGGGCCGATTGGACCAGCTGGACCCAGACAACTTCAAGTACACAATCAGCTCGCGAGAGTTGACGATTTGATTTCGCCACAGGAGAGGCCAGGAAGACAATCCGCGGCGCAATTTGCGTCGCGGTTTTTTTTGTTTCTGGCGATTGCGATTGGTGCGGCTCATGCCGCTGAGATTCGCCCTTGGAAGGGAGGCGCGCCGCCGCCTCTTGCGTTGAAAGATTTGACCGGCGCCACGCGAACGCTTGCCGATTGGCGTGGAAAGGTTCTGATTGTCAATTTTTGGGCCACTTGGTGTGAGCCTTGCATCGAGGAGATGCCGTCATTGCAAAGGCTTGGACTTCGCCACGCGTCTGAAGGGCTGGATGTCTTGGGGGTGAATCTTGCAGAGGGCGAAGCGCGCATCCAGGCATTCTTGAAAAGGACCGACGTCGACATGACCGTGTTGCTCGACAGAGATGGTGTCGCGAAGACTGCTTGGAAGGTTCACGGTGTTCCTGCGACTTACGTCGTGGACCGCGAGGGCCGCATTCGATTCACGATTGTCGGTCAAGTTGATTTTGCCGATCCGAACATCGAAAAAAAGATCACCGCGCTGCTGAATCCAGCCAAACCCAAGAAGAAAAAACATCCATGACGAAGGTGAGAATTGTCAATCAGTTGAAGATTGACCACGATGCAGAGCGCAAACGCCTGATCGAAGGGCTATTGGATGACCCAGCGCACATCGAGCCAAAGTACTTCTACGATGAACTGGGTTGCGCACTCTATGCGGCAATTTGCCAGCTTGACGAGTACTACCCCACGCGAACCGAAAGGGCGATTTTTCAGGCATTCCGGACTGAAATTTCAGAGGCGGTCGGTGAAATTGAGACCTTTGTGGATTTAGGAGCAGGTGACTGCTGCAAGGCAGAGAGTTGGCTGCCAATCTTGTCTCCCGGCCGCTACCTGGCTGTCGATATCGCCGCCAGTGCGCTCGATGCGGCGTTGGCGCGATTGGAGGACGAGTTTCCTGACATCGAAATGTTGGGTCTTGTTACCGATTTTTCCCGCCACCTGTCCATCCCGCGCGATTTGTTGCGCGGGCGCTCCCTATTTTTCTATCCCGGATCAAGCATCGGCAATTTTGCGCCTTTGGATGCAAAACGCTTTCTCGAGGAGGTACGCGGCTACGCGGAAAAAACGGGCTTGCTCATAGGCGTCGATGCCAAAAAAGAGCGAGGCCGCCTCGATGCGGCCTATGCTGACGCTTTGGGCGTGACGGCGGCCTTCAACCTGAACGCCCTAAGGCATATCAACCGCATACTCCCAGCCGATTTCGTTGAAACCCATTGGGCGCATGTCGGGCATTACAACGAATTGCTGGGCCGGGTCGAAATGCATCTGGAGGCCCGCACTCGTCAACAAGTGATTCTGGATGGTCGAACAAGGATTTTTGAGGCAGGCGCTCGAATCCACTCGGAAAATTCCTACAAGTATTCGCGCCGCGAGTTCGAACAGCTTCTTCGGGAGGCCGGATTCGGTTCCATTTGCGCTTGGACCAATCCGGCAGAAGAGTTTTGGGTCTTCCTCGCGCGTTGAGGTACTAGCGCAACAGACCGGTAAAGACATAGCGACTTCCTGGCAGCGTCGTACGAACCGACCAGGCGCGGCAAAAATCGGGCAAGTTCCGCCAGGGCTTGTCAAAGCTCTCGAAATTCGTGATGGTCATGCGGTGAGTGCGTCGCAAGTACCAATTCCCCGGGAAAAACCACCGAGGAAACAGTTGCGTGCTCGCGGCCACGATGCGCGCACCGGATTTTGCCTGCTTGAAGATGTGCGCAAGACTATCGCGGGATTGAAGCAGGTCGTGGGTGTAGCTGAACAAGATCGCATCAGGTGCAAATTCAAGCACCGCCGTCTCGCCACATGCATGTTGAAGGCTTACGTTGCTTAGTGCCGCTTGGCCGACACGATGGCGCGCAATGGAAAGCATGTCCGGAGAGGGCTCGAATCCCAAGACGCGGCCCGCGGTTCCGACGGCTCTCGACAGTGCTGGAAGGCACCAGCCCGTACCACATCCGCAGTCCAGCACCGTCTCGCCGGCAGAAAGTTGAAGGGCTTCGATGGCCTGCCTGCGAATGCCGGTGATATATCGGGTTTCTTCGTCGTAAGTCGGCGCCAATGCGGCATACAGACGAATTGCGGCGTCAACCTGTGCGCTCATGTGGCGATGTCACGCGCAAGACGCAAGCCGGAAAATTGCCAGCGCGCATCGGGGGGGAAAAAATTTCGATAGCTGGCACGAATATGCGCGGATGGGGTGACACAGGACCCACCCCGCAATACGAATTGATTGCACATGAACTTGCCGTTGTATTCCCCCACGGCACCCGGTGCGGTCTTGAATCCCGGATAGGGGAGATACGCGCTTGCGGTCCACTCCCAAATGTCACCGAACAATTGCGCAGGTTTTCCGGTAGCAACCTCCTCAGTCAGCGCCAGCGGGTGCAGCGCATTGCTTTCGAGAAGATTGCCGTGAAGGTCCGCATTTTGTGCCGCATGCTCCCATTCCGCTTCAGTCGGCAAGCGTGCGCCAACCCATCGCGCATAGGCGTCGGCCTCAAAATAGTTGACATGACAGACCGGCGTATTTGCGTCGATGTCGATCATGCCGTGGAGCGTAAAGGTCTGCCAGCTTGCGCCTTTGCGCTGCCAGTACATCGGGGCTTCCACTCTGTTCGCCTGCACCCAATCCCACCCCAGGGCCAGCCATAATTCGGGCTTGCGATAGCCGCCCGCCTCGACAAAGCGCGCGAACTCTCCATGAGTGACGGGATGAGACGCCAACTCAAAGGGTTCCAGCCAAACCTTGTGCCGCGGAAATTCGTTGTCAAACGCAAAACCATTGCCGTCATGCCCGATCTCTACCAGGTTTCCTTCGTATTGATCCAATGCATCTCGCGGGTTTCAATGGTCGTCAGTAGTCATCGCTTCTGGTAGGAGCTTGAGAGATTTCTCGACAGTGCAGATGCTTCAAGTCCGTCAAGATCGCTCTTGGTGTTGCTCTTCGTGGTGGCAGCCGAGCCCAATCAACGCCAGGGCCTGCATTTGGCGTGGCGTTTTCCAAAAACTGGTCGATGGCCTACGTGGTCACCTCGCGATAAGCCCTCACAGTGCCCAGATCGTCGCAAATCGAAGCCACGTTCGGGCGCGGATGCTTCTCCGCGTTGTAATAGAGGTTGAACAGCACGCGGAATGCGGGATCGAAGGCTTTGAAATGGGGTTCGAATACCTCGAGTACAAAGGTTTCGAAAAACCACGTCGTGTGTGCCAAATGCCATTTGACCGGGCTGGCATCGGGCATGGATTGCAGCGCACAGTCTTCTTCCGACAATGGCGCTGCAAGCGCCTCGGTTGCTTTCCGCACTCGCAAGAATCGGTCGCGCAACGCGGCGGCTTTTTCAGGAAATGGCGGCTTGCGTGTGTTCTCCAAGCCCGATTGCTGAATCCGATCACTATTCACGCCATGCTCCCGATGACTCAAAGATAAAAGACCAGCAATGACGCGGCGTCTAGGCCAAATACGCCCCAAACGCCACGACAGGCAAGGACTTACAGGAAAGTTGCTTTCACATCGCCCGCGACAATGGTGCCGATTTCCGCTGCGTGAGCGAATCCTTCCGCGGCAAAAATCGACAAGACCGCGGCGACTTGGGATTTGTCGCAAGCCACCAACAGCCCACCGGAGGTTTGTGGATCTGTCAGCAAATTCCTTTCAACATCCCCCAAATCATTGGAAAGGACCACGTCGTTTCCATAACCTGCCCAGTTTCTGCCGGATGCGCCGGTGACATTTCCCTGCGTGGCAAGGTCGAGCACTCCCTTGATGATGGGAAGCTTGTTGAATTGCACTTCAGCGCCAACGCTTGATCCACGGCAAATCTCCAGCAAGTGGCCCGCCAAGCCAAATCCGGTGACGTCGGTCAGTGCGTGGACACCGGCGAGCTTCCCAAGGGCAATGCCAGGTGTGTTTAGTTTGGTGGTTGAGGAAATCATTGCGGAATATCCGTCTTGATCGAGTTTTCCCTTCTTTAGAGCTGCAGAGAGAATGCCGACTCCCAATGGCTTGCCCAGTACCAATTTGTCTCCCGGCTTGGCCCCTGCATTTCGCTTGAGGTTTCGTGGATCGACCAAGCCAATAGCAACCAGCCCGTAAATGGGTTCCACTGAATCGATGGTATGACCACCGGCGATAGGAATACCAGCCTCGCGGCAGACCGATTCGCCACCGTCAAGAATTTTCTTGATGGTCTCCAACGGCAAGGTATTGACCGGCATGCCAACCAGGGCCAACGCGAATAGCGGTGTCCCGCCCATCGCATAGACGTCTGAAATGGCGTTGGTTGCAGCTATGCGGCCGAAATCAAAGGGATCATCGACGATCGGCATGAAGAAATCGGTCGTCGCGACAATCGCCTGTGTTTCGTTGATTTGGTAAACCGCTGCATCGTCAGAGGTTTCGATGCCGACCAACAGTTCCTGCGGAAGGATTGGATTCCCTGATTTCGAGATGATTTGCTGCAACACTGCCGGGGCAATTTTGCAGCCGCACCCCCCACCGTGTGAAAGGGAGGTCAATCTTGGAATTGCAGAGTGGGTGCCAACAATTGCGTTCATGGAGTTGTTCGAAAAGTGGGATGAAGCATTTTACGTGGACAACGAAACGCCGGATTCGTTTCCGGCGCGTTGGCTAAACATTTTGTGGACAAGCGCCAAAATTGCTGCCCGTTCCGTATCCGGGGCAAAACGTCTCTTAAGCGTCTCGGTGATCCGGATCAGGGATTCGGCCAGGTTTTCCGGATGTGCACATTGTCCAAGTTTTGCCGCAAGGTCTGCACTATCGCCGACGCAGAAATAGCCGGGATAGTCCTTGCCGAGCATGCCGATGTTTCCCGAAACGCGTGATGCGAGGACCCCCGTTTGGCTGGTGATGGCCTCCGCGATGACATTTGCGCCACCCTCCATTCGAGAAGGGTGTACCAGCAAATGTGAATGGCGGATGGCTTGCCGTGTTTCGCCATGAGGCAAGGCACCAAGGTACCGGTAACGGCAATCGCGCTTTGCCATTGCGCGTGCCTGTTTCTCAAGCGACTTGTCCAGTGGCGCACCGATGTGAATGAATTGCAGCTTGATCTTGGGTGGCAGGGTCTCCATTGCGCCAATAATGGTCTCGGGAGCCTTTTCTTCCCGAAGGTGGCCAACCGCAATGCATCTGAGAAATGTGGAGGGTCGGCGCGCGGGCACGAGCAAGCGGCACGATTGATAGATGACGTGCGCCTTGGTCCTGAAAGGCTTGGGAATAAAGTTCAATGCGTCCTCCTGAAGAACGACCAACGCATCGGCAAGTGCAAGCGAGTCCATCGCGTTGGCATCATCGGGGATGTCGCGATAGAGGTCTGTCCCGGTCAACACCAGGATCAGGGGGCTCGAGGGATTCGCCTTTCGAAAGGCGACGATCGAAGATGCGCTGCGCCGCGCGTGCAATGCAACAAGCATCTCGCATTGGTTGGAGGCAATCGTCCATCCGGCTTGTACAATGGTATTGAATTCCTTGGACAACATGCGATGCCAGCGGTCGGCTGTACGCCAATTGCCGTTGTTGGCTTCGGCCAAATAAGGTGACACGATCGTGATCCGCGGCTTCATGGGAACCCATTCTGGCAGATCGGTAGAGTCGAATCGATGAGCGTCGACTGGGGAACTGTTGACGCGCCAAGCGATCGTGTGGCACTTTGTGACGCTCTGATCGACCGTCGCAAAAGGACATTGGCGATTTATGCGGATATTCCCGAGGCGTATTGGATACCTGCATCTGTGCCTTATCTGCCGATCGTCAACCCCCCCCTTTGGGAGATGGCCCATATCGGCTGGTTTGCCGAGTTTTTCGGCATCCGGTGGCGGCCCGAGGATCCGGACGGGATTGGCATTCAATCGATCTGGAAGGGCGCCGATGCGCTCCTGGATTCGCGCATCATTCCCCATCGCGAGCGCTGGTTGAGACACTATCCAGAAAGGGCGCAACTGTTCGATTACCTCGCCGCGACCTTGGAGCGACTGACCGACCATGTGAAAACGGGACCCGACGGACGGGTCGGGCTTGCGCAGCTTGCGCTGTTACACGAGGATATGCATGCGGAAGCATTCCTGATGACCCTGCAAACACTGGGTTTGTCATTGCCCGAGGGTTATTCGCGTGCTTCCCTGGACAACTTGGCGACCGATTTGTCGTTTGGCGGCGGCGACCTGCGGTTAGGCGATAGCAAGCGGAACTTTCGGTTTGACAACGAGGCGCCTGCCAAAGTGGTCTCCGTTTCCGCGTTTTCAGTGTCTTCCCAACCGGTCAGTGGGCAGGAAATGAAAGCCTTTCGTCATGCGCCGGATTATCTTGCTCCTGAGAACTGGGGCGTTGACGGCTTATCCTGGCTTGAAGGACGGCCAGACTTTCGCGACCAGGCTGAGGGATTTGCGGCGATGCATGTGTCTTGGTACGAGGCGCGCGCCTTTTGCCGTTGGTCGAAAAGGCGTTTGCCAACAGAAGCAGAGTGGGAGTTCGCCGCTCTTAGCTCCGAGGAATTTCGCGCCAGTTGCGGGCATGTGTGGGAGTGGACCAGCTCCCCGTTTGAGCCATTCCCCGGTTTTTTGCCCGGCGCCTATGCCGATTATTCGAGGCCGTGGTTCGGCGACCATACCGTCCTGAAAGGGGGATCCTTCGCAACCGAGGGGAGGCTTCGCTATCCCCAATACCGCAATTTCTTTGTGCCGGGTCGATGCGACATGTTTTGTGGATTTCGCACTTGCAGGATCAACTGATCGGGTATCACCAAAATTCGCGATAAAATTCGAACCGGCGGGTCTCCCCGCATTCAATCTTTGTGAATCTGGTCAGGTCGGGAACGAAGCAGCCACAGCAGAGTCATTGAAGTGCCGGGGGTCAGGCTCGCCACTAACTTTGAGGGGTTGGACACTTTCCGGCCCCTAACCCTTCATCCCGACGAAGCCCATGTCCCACCAAGTTTTGGCCCGCAAGTGGCGTCCACGTGTTTTTGCGGACGTCATCGGTCAGGAACATGTGGTGAAGGCCCTTGCAAATGCCCTTGATACCGGGCGAATCCATCACGCGTATCTATTTACCGGAACGCGCGGAGTTGGAAAGACTACACTGGCGCGCATTCTGGCCAAGGCACTGAATTGCGAAACAGGGGTGACGTCGAATCCATGTGGGCAATGTCGCGCGTGTACGGAAATAGATGCCGGACGTTTCGTCGATTTGCTTGAGGTCGATGCGGCAACGAATACCAAGGTCGACGAAATGCGCGAATTGTTGGAGACCGCGCAATACGCACCGGTATCCGGTCGATACAAGGTGTACATCATCGACGAAGTCCATATGCTGTCGAGGAATGCATTCAACGCGATGTTGAAGACGCTGGAGGAGCCTCCCGGTCATGTGGAATTCGTGCTGGCGACGACCGACCCTCAAAAACTTCCGATCACCGTGTTGTCGCGCTGTCTCCAGTTCAATTTGAAGAATCTCCCGGCACCGTTGATCGCCTCCCATTTGGCCAAGGTGCTCGAGGCAGAAAGTGTTGAGTTTGATCTGCCCGCGCTGGACATGATCGGACGTGCTGCAGAAGGGAGCGTGCGTGACTCGTTGAGCCTTCTGGATCAGGCGATTGCGCATGGTGCAGGGCAAGTGCGTGAGTCCAATGTGTCCGACATGTTGGGCGCACTTGACCAAACCTACCTGTTCAATATGCTCGACGCAGTTGCAAGGCGCGATGCAAAGGATCTTCTGGCTGAAATTGAAAATTTGGCCGCACGCAGTGTGTCATTCGACGTTACATTGAAGGACATTTGCGCCGTGTTTTCGCGCGTGGCCTTGGTTCAACAGGCGAAGGACGCCCTTGCCGACCATCCGGATCGAGAAAAAATTCGAGCGCTCGCAGAGACGTTAAGTACAGAGGTCGTGCAGTTGTTCTACCAAATCGCATTGTTGGGTCGTCGCGATCTTGCGCTTGCGCCAGATGAGCAATCCGGATTCACAATGACAATGCTGCGGATGCTGGCGTTCTTCCCTGGAGGCTCAGTGATGGCGGCGCCCAGAGCGGGACAAGGCAAAGCGTCGCCAACTCCATCACCCGCCGTCCAGGCAACGGCACCGGAAGTGTCGATTTCTGCGCCGACTGAGCACACGGCCCCTTCGGTCGTTATCGGGGACTGGCCGGCCTTTGTCGCCGGGCTCAACTTGAGTGGCCTGGCAGGAATGCTGGCAAAGCAGTGCACCTTCCGCTCCTTTGAATCGGGCGTCTTGGAATTGATGCTGCCGGCGGAACAGAAACACTTGTCGGACAAGACTTACCAAGAAAAGCTGCGGTCCGAGCTAAGTGCGCATTTGGGGGCGAAATTGCGGTTGCAGATTTCGGTCGGTGATGCGAGGGGATTGAGTCTTGCCGCGCACGAGGCACGGCAGCGGACGGAAGCGCAATCTGCCGCAGAGATAGCGGTAGAGGGCGATCCATTCGTTCGTTCTTTACGTGAGGATTTCGGGGCTCAAATCCTGCCAGACAGTATTCGGCCAATTGTCAAACATTGAGTGAAATAGGATCAAGCCATGTTCAAAGGAAACATCGCGGGGCTCATGAAGCAAGCCCAGCAAATGCAGGAAAACATGATGAAGGCGCAAGCCGAATTGGCCACCTTGGAAGTTGAAGGCCAGGCTGGCGGCGGCATGGTCAAGGTCACCATGACTTGCAAGCACGATGTCAAGCGCGTCTCTATCGACCCTTCAGTGATTGACGACAAGGAAATGCTTGAGGATTTGATTGCTGCGGCGATGAATGACGGCGCAAAGAAAGTGGAGCAGTTGACCCAACAAAAGATGGGCGGGTTCGCGGCCGGGTTGAATTTGCCACCCGGCATGAAAATGCCGTTTTAGAAAGGTCCGCCATGAAATTGCCGTCGGCGCTAGATGCGCTGACCGAGGCGTTACGGTGCCTGCCAGGGGTCGGTCCCAAGTCTGCCCAACGTATGGCGTATCACTTGCTCCAGCGTGACCAGGCCGGTGCTGTCCGATTGTCGGATGCGTTGAGGACGGCCGTCACTCGCATTCGCCATTGCGTGCATTGCAATACGTTTACGGAACAGGAAGCGTGTGAGATTTGCATTTCACCGTCGCGAGATCGCTCGCTATTGTGTGTTTTGGAGACACCGGCAGACCTGCTGATGATGGAGCAGACTCACACCTATCGCGGCCTCTATTTTGTCTTGATGGGCCGGCTGTCTCCATTGGACGGCGTGGGACCGCGCGACATCCATTTGGACCTCTTGGAACGTCGCCTGTCTTCAGGCGAGGTGAGGGAAATGATCCTCGCGACCAACTTCACAGTGGAAGGTGAGGCCACCGCGCACTTTGTGAGCGAGTTGGCCGCCGCCGGGGGCGTCAGGGTCAGCCGTATTGCGCGCGGGCTTCCGGTGGGGGGCGAGTTGGAACACGTCGATAGTGGAACGCTTGCCCAGGCGCTTATCGATCGTCGCGAAATCTAGCCGGCAGCCTTGGCAGTATTGGAGATCCATTCCGTGATTCGCCAGATCGCCAACAATAGAAACATCAGCAAGAGTAGCAGGAACACCAGCGGATGCTGAAAGGCCAGCCATAACCCGCCTACAACGGCTGCTTCCTCAGCAAATGAGGCTGCGATATTGGATACGGGTTCCGGTGAAGTATTGATCGCGGCGCGACTTCCTTCCTTAAAGAAGTGTGTTCCCGCTGTAATGCTTCCGCCCAGGAGGGCGGCGGCGAGCGTCCAGGCCTCGCTGTCGCCTTGTCCGATGATGCCGGCGGCGAGCAATGCGCCTGCGGGGATGCGCACAAAAGTGTGAATTGCGCCCCAAAGTGAATCAATGCCGGGAATCTTGTCCGCAAAGAACTCGACGCACAAGAGGAATCCAGTGGTCCCCACAATGAAGGGGTGAGACAGAATCGCAAACGATTTGGGTGGCTGCCAGCCCCACCATTGGAAATATCCCGCCAGCCCGATCATGAAAAGTACGACGTATAGGCGGATGCCACTTGCCCATGCGAGCGCGGCAGCCAGTGCCAAATTGGTCCACTGATCCATGTCGATTTCCTTTTTGCAGGGGCGAAACGATCCTAACGCAGGTGCCGGTTAGCTAGGGGACCGGTTTCTTGAAAATTTTTCAGATTGGATTTGACCGAGGGTCGAAAATGTGGCTATAATCGCGGTTCTTCAGATTTCGTTGTGTTGGTCGCGTCCTTGAGTGTTTTCAAGATGTGATCCCGGACGCGGGGTGGAGCAGTCTGGCAGCTCGTCGGGCTCATAACCCGAAGGTCGAAGGTTCAAATCCTTCCCCCGCAACCAACTTCGATTTTTGAACCGTTCTTTAAAAACTTGAACAACCGATAGAGGTGGGTACTTGGGTTTTCTGGGTATCCTGGGTTGACTGGCTTTGGTGTTCTGCGCGAGCGGGGTGCTTGGGTGAGTTGGCTTTGGGATCTAGGTAAATTGAAGTGCTCAC
>JBGAUM010000112.1:0-10996 GCA_044228625.1 Usitatibacteraceae bacterium
GCCACGCCCGCGCGACCTTGTCGCGCCATCTGGTAGCCGTCGAGCGCGGTGACCACCGAGGAGGATTCCCCCGGGAGGTTGACCAGAATGGCCGTGGTGGACCCACCGTATTGGGCGCCGTAATAGATGCCTGCCAGCATGATCAGCGAGGCCGTGGGGTCGCCGATCGTAAAGGTTGCCGGCAACAGCATGGCAATGGTGGCAATCGGACCGATGCCGGGCAACACGCCGATCAGCGTGCCGAGGAGGCAGCCGATCAGGCAGTACATCAGGTTGTTCAGCGTCAGCGCGACGCCAAAGCCCAGGGCAAGATTGTTCAGGAGTTCCATGTCGTGTCCCTTAGCCGGTAATGAACGAAGGCCACACAGGGAACGGCAATTTCAACCCCTGCACGAACACGAGCACGGAAAAAACTGCCAGCACCACGCCGGCAATCAGGACTTCCTTCCACTTGAATTCATGGCCACCATAGGCAGATATGGCCACCAGGGCCACGATCGACAGTGCGATTCCAGTGAATTTGGCGATCATGCCGAAGATGACCACCGCACCGAGGATCCAGCACAAAGGCTTCCAGGCAAATTTGCTGACCGGGTCGCCAGTGGTCGCAAACGACTCCACGATGATGGCGCCGCCGAGGATGGCCATGATGATGCCGAGATAAAACGGGAAGAATCCGGGCCCCATGCGGCTGGCCGTCCCCATCGGGTATTCGTAGACCTTGACCACCACGGCAAATGCAACGCCGATCGCCGCAAACATCACGCCAGCCCAAAAATCCTTGGGATTCTTCAGATGCATGACTCCTCCTCGAAAGTGGCGCGTTGGTGTTGGACTTATGCCGCGCTTGGGTTGATTCTAACCGTAGCCTGCTAGGGCCTGTAAATGCCCAGGATTTCTTCGTTGTGTTCCCCGGGCGTTGGCAAATCGAGTCGTGTCGCCGCGCGCCAGGCGCCCAGCGCCATCGGAATCGACGGAACCCCTGCCGACCTGCCGTCGGCCAGCGTCACCCCCGCCATGCCGCCGGCTTTCAAGTGCGCGTCATCGAACAGGTCGGCCGGGGTTTGCACGCGTGCAAACGGCAGGCCAGCCTTTTCGCAGAGCACTTCAATTTCAGTGGCAGAGTGTTTCTTCAAAATGCCACCG
Source organism: Usitatibacteraceae bacterium (assembly GCA_044228625.1). Taxonomy (GTDB): domain Bacteria; phylum Pseudomonadota; class Gammaproteobacteria; order Burkholderiales; family Usitatibacteraceae; genus UKL13-2. Next base: position 1,147 of record JBGAUM010000112.1, read on the forward strand.
ACCAGCGGGATCAATCGGTCACGTTGCTGCGCGCGCTGGGTATTGGTGGCAAGGTCAGGCCCCATCAGGGCCTCCTCCTTCAATGCAGCCGTGAACAGTTGCCACTGCCGGTCCGTCACCACCCCGACGACAAGCCTTACGCCGTCGGCGGTTTCGAACACGTCGTACACGCCCCAGGCACGGCTCCCCGCAGACATCGGCTGCAAGGGCTGGCCTTGCACGGCGTACTGCATCATGTGCGTCGACACCAGCCATGCGGCCGTCTCGAACAACCCGCTTTGCACATATTGGCCCTTGCCGGTCTTTTCACGCGCCATCAAGGCCGCCATGATGGCCAAGGCGCCAAACACGCCTCCCATCATGTCGTTGACCGGGGCGCCCGCACGCAACGGGCGGCCGACCGGGCCGGTCATATAGGCCAGCCCGCTCATCATCTGCACCACTTCATCGAGCGCGGTGCGATTTTCATAAGGCCCGGGAAGGAACCCCTTGAGGGAGAGATATACCAGGCGCGGATTGTCCTTGGCCAAATCCTTGTAGCCGAATCCTTTCGCGGCAAGCCCGCCCGGGCGAAAGTTTTCGAGAAAAACATCGGCGTCGCGCACCAATTGTTTCAGGGTTGACCGGCCCTCGACCGTTTCCAGGTCGAGAATCACGCTCTTCTTGTTGCGATTGAACGCCGGGAAATAGCCGGCGCCGGTGTTGGTGAGGTAGCGCGTGGGGTCGCCCGGTTTGCCTGGCTTGCCCGGCGGCTCGACCTTGATCACGTCTGCGCCGAGATCCGCGAGGATGAGGCCACAGGCCGGCCCCATCACCATGTGGGACATTTCAATGACGCGAATGCCAGCCAACGGCAGTTGGCCGCCCTCCCGCGTCATCGATGACTGCATGCTACTTCGCCAAACCCATGCGCTTCGCGACTTCGAGATAGACCTTTCCACGCTCCGCCATGAAGGCCGGGATCTTGTCGTACGTCACGTCGATCAATTCAAATCCGCCGTCGATCATCTTCTGGCGAAACTCCGGATCCTTGTTGATCTCCGAGAACATCGAAGACAGCTTTTTGCGGATGTCCTCCGGGGTCGACTTCGGCACTGAAACGCCGCGGTAGGCCCCATCGACCCAATCGATGCCCAATTCCTTGAAGGTCGGCACATCCGGAAACGCCGGGTGCCGCTTTTCAGTCGCGACGGCCAGCATTCGCGTCTTGCCCTTTTGTGCAATGGCAAGCGTTACATACGACATCGCCATGTCCACATGCCCCCCCAACAAGGACGCCACGATGTCCGCTGTCCCCTTGAAGGGCACATACGTGGTCTTGATGCCTGCCGCAGCATTCCAGCGCTCCGTGGCGGCGTGATTGGCCGAGTTCAACGCGGAACCGCCAATGTTGAGACCGCCCGGTTTCTCCTTCGCGGCCTTCAGCAAATCCTGATAGGTCTTGTACGGCGATTCTGCCCGCACGACGATCGCATCGGGCGTGTAGTGGTAGAAGTGAATGTTGACGATGTCATCGGTCTTGTATTGCACATTGCCTTCCAGCGGTTGCAGGAACAGATGTGGCAGGTTGGTGCTGGTGATGGTGTAGCCGTCACCCGGATAGGTGTTGGCTTGCGACCACGCCAGCGCGCCACCCGCGCCGGTCTTGGATTCCACGATGAAGTCTTGTCCGAACTTCTTCTTGAACACCACCCCTTGCAAGCGCGCACCGATATCCGATTCGCCGCCGGGGGCAAACGGAATGATGTACCGAATGGGCTTCTCAGGAAACGTGCCTTGCGCGACGGCAGCGGTCGAGACGGCAAGCGCCGCCAACAGGTGCAGGAATTTCATCGGGACTCCTCCTTCGTTATTTGATCTTTGACGTACACATCTACTCAAACCGCGGATGCCACCGCCTTGCCCACTTCAACCGTCGATGCCGTACCACCCATGTCGCGCGTTCGCGGGCCCTCCACCAGCACGGTTTCAATCGCGCGGACCACGGCCTCAGCAGCCTCACGAAACCCGAGAAACTCTAGCATCATCGCCCCGGACCAGATTTGACCGATCGGGTTGGCGATGCCTTTGCCGAAAATGTCCGGTGCGCTGCCATGCACCGGCTCGAAACAGCTCGGAAATTCACGTTCCGGATTCAGGTTGCCCGACGGCGCGATCCCGATGGTGCCCGTGCAAGCAGGGCCCAAGTCGGAAAGGATGTCGCCGAACAGGTTGGACCCGACCACCACGTCGAACCAATCCGGATGCTGCACAAAGTGCGCGGTGAGGATGTCCACGTGATATTGCGAGGTCCTGATCTCCGGATACTGCGCGGCCATCGCCTTGAATCGCTCATCCCAATACGGCATCGTGATCGCAATGCCGTTGGACTTGGTGCACGAGGTCACGTGTTTCTTGGGCCGCGTCTTGGCCAGCTCGAACGCGTATTTCATGATGCGGTCCGTTCCGCGGCGTGTGAAGATGGTTTGCTGCATGACCATTTCGTGCTCGGTGCCCCCATACAGCCGCCCGCCGATCGACGAGTACTCGCCCTCGTTGTTTTCGCGGACCACCCAGAAATCGATGTCGCCGGCCTTGCGGCCCGCCAACGGGGACGGCACACCGGGCATCAAGCGCACGGGACGAACGTTGGCATAGAGCTGGAATTCGCGCCGAATCGGAATCAGCAATCCCCAGAGTGACACATGATCGGGAACCGTCGGAAAACCCACGGCACCCAGGTAGATGGCGTCGTGGTGACGGATCAGCGAGAGCCCGTCTTCCGGCATCATGCGGCCATGCGTCGCGTAGTAGTCGCAAGACCAAGGCTGCTCGTCCCAAGTAAACGAGATGCCGAACTTGCGACCGGCGGCTTCCAGCACGCGCATGCCCTCGGGCACCACTTCCTTGCCAATGCCGTCGCCGGGAATCACCGCAATCTTCAGGTTTTCAATTCGCTCTCCAATCAATGACAAACACCAGGACTGGCGCGCCTTTCCAGCCGTTTTCATCCCAAACACCCCGCCCGCTCTAGGATTTGAAGAATTCTGCGGCGCACCGCAGGAAATTTTCGGGCACCTCTTCCGGAATGTAATGCCCACATGCCAGCGCGCCGCCCGTCACGGACGTTGCAACCTTGCGCCATTCATCCAGCGGCTGGAAGCACCGGTCAATCACGCCGTGTGCGCCCCACTGCACCGCCAATGGGCACCGAATCATTTTGCCTTCGCGACGGTCCTGCCGGTCATGCTCCAGGTCAATGGACGCCGCCGCCCGGTAGTCTTCGCACATGGCGTGCATCGTCGCGGGGTCGCTGACGTTTTTCAAATACGCCGCGTAGGTGCCGTCAGTGAAGGGCGCAAGACCGGCGCGGCCCCAGCCGATTTTTTTGCGGAGAAATACCTCCGGTGCTGCGGCCACCATCTCCTCTGGAAAGGGCGCCGGCTGGATCAACCAGAACCACCACCAGTACGCGCGGGCGAATTCCATCGACGTTTGTTCGTACATCGCAAGCGTCGGCGCGATGTCCAGCACCATGAGGCGCTCCACGGCGGCAGGATGGTCCATGGCCATGCGATGCGCCACGCGCCCGCCCCGGTCGTGGCCGCAGACTTGAAACCGATCAAATCCCAGTGCACGCATGAGCTCGACCTGGTCTCTGGCCATTTCGCGCTTGCTGTAGTTGATGTGGCCCTCTCCGCCGGGGGGCTTGCCGCTCGCGCCGTACCCGCGCAAGTCCGGCGCCACCACGGTGAACTGCTTGGCAAGTTCACCGGCCACGCGGTGCCAGATCACATGGGTTTGCGGATAGCCGTGCAACAGCAACAGGGGCGGCCCCTCGCCTCCCACCTTCGCAAAAACGTCGACCCCGTTGACCCGCAGGGTCTTTTCGTCAAATGTCTCAAACACCGCTTTGTTCCCCGAGCATTTTTCGCAAGGTCGTCTTCAGCACCTTGCCATAGTTGTTTTTCGGAAGTGATTCGACAAAGCGATACTCCTTGGGCCGCTTGAATCGCGCAATGTGTTCAAGGCAATGGGCGTCCAGGTCTTGGGTGCTGGGCGCCGGCCCTTGCAACCCCACGCGCGGCACGACCACCGCCACCACGCGTTCGCCCCACTCCGCATCGGGCAACCCGATCACCGAGACTTCCGCCACTTGGGGATGCCGCAACAGCGCCTCCTCGACTTCGCGCGGATAGATGTTGGAGCCGCCGGAGATGATCAAGTCCTTGCTGCGATCCTTCAGCGTCAGGAATCCGTCTTCATCCAAGGCGCCCAGGTCACCGGTCCATAGCCATCCATCGCGCAGCGCTTTCGCGGTCGCCTCCGCGTTGTTCCAATAGCCCGCCATCACCGTTGGCCCCTGCACGCATACCTCGCCCGTTTCGCCGCCCGGAAGTGCCTGGCCATCTTCGCCGCGAATGCTGACCGCCACCGCACTCATGGGGATGCCCACCGACGCCAACCGGGCCTCGCGGTTCGGGTGGCCGGTGTTCGCATGTTCCGCGCGGGAAAACACGCTGATGGTCATCGGCGTTTCGCCCTGCCCATAGATCTCCACCAGATGCGGGCCGAATACCTTCATGGCGCGCAGCCGATCGGCCACGTACATGGGTCCGCCGCCATACACGATCGTCTTGAGGCCGGGCAGCGCCATGCCCGATGACTCCACGCGGTCAGCCAGCCGTTTCACGATGGTGGGTGCGGCAAACATCGTGACACCGCGATGCCCTTGCAGCAGTTCGATGACCTCCGCGGCATCGAAGCCGCGCGACACCGGAAAAATCTGCGCGGCGCCTTTCAGGACATGGGCAAAGTTGTAGAGCCCCGACCCATGGGACACCGGCGCCGCATGCAGGATCGCGTCGTCGGGAGAGATCGCATCCACATCCGCAAAATAGTTGAGCGTCATGGCATGGAGGTTGCCGTGCGTGAGCATCGCGCCTTTGGGCTTTCCCGTGGTGCCACTGGTGTAAAACAGCCAGGCCAGGTCATCGCGATCGCGGGGGACCAACGGCACGGAGGGGCCTTCCTGCGTGGCGCGCCAATCCTCGCCGCCCAGGTTGACGGTTGGAGGCGCCGAGACTTTCGCGCCCTCCAACGCGGCTTTCCATTCCTCGTCCGCGATAACGAGGCGCGCCCCGCAATCCGCCAGAATGAATTGCGCCTCGGCGGGGTGGAGCTTGGCGTTGATGGGCACCGCCGCCGCGCCGCAATGCCAGATGGCATAGAGCGCGACCAGCATTTCCGGACAATTTGCCGAGAGGATGGCCACGCGGTCGCCCGCGCCAATACCAAAGCGGGTTTGGAGCGTCCCCGCCCCAGCCGAAGCGGAGGTCGCGAACGCGCGATAGTCCATGACCGGCGCATTCCCCCAAACCAATGCCGGGCGGTCGGGCCATTGCCGCGCGCTGCGTTCAAGCCAGTGTGCGATGTTCATCGCCTACAATCCTATCAACTTCATGTTCCTCTGGCCGAGTTCCATTGCCCTCTTCTTCCCCTGCCGCTGCCAATTCCTGGGTTCAGGCCATGCCTGCGTTGTTTGTGTTCCTCTGGAGCACCGGGTTTTTGGGCATGCGCCTCGGTGCGCCTTACGCCGAACCCTTCACCTTCATGCTCTGGCGCATGGGGCTGGTGGTATCCCTCCTCATGGTTGCGGCGCTCGCCGTGCGTGCGCCATGGCCGCGCCGGGGGACGGACGTGGGCCACATTGCCGTGGCCGGTTTGCTGACCCACGCGACCTATCTTTGCGGTGTGCTGATCGCCATCCAGCAGGGCCTGCCGCTCGGCTATGTGGCGCTCATCGCGGGCCTGCAACCGGTGCTGACGGCGCTGATCGCCACCGGCTTCCTCGGTGAGCGATTGCGCATCCTGCAATGGACCGGACTTGCATTGGGCTGTGCCGGCGTTTTGCTGGTGGTGGCGGGCAAGACCGGACATGCCGAAGTCAACGTTCCAGCCATCCTGAGCGCAACCGTCGCCTTGGTGGGGATCACGCTGGGAACGCTTTACCAGAAGCGCTATTGCGCGGGCATGAATCTGGTGACCGGCGGCATCGTGCAATTCAGCGCCACCGGCCTGGTGCTGGCCGTCCTCGCGTTTGCGTTCGAGGCCCGAACGGTGCAGTGGACGCGCGAATTCATCCTCGCCCTGTTCTGGCTGGCGATCGTCTTGTCGTTGGGCGCCATCACCCTGTTGAATCTCATGATCCGGCGCGGAGCGGCGTCACAAGTTGCGAGTCTGTTTTTTCTGACGCCCTCGGTGACGGCCGTCCTGGCCTGGCTGATGTTCAACGAATCAATCCCGCTTCTCGCCATTGCCGGCATGGGCGTCACCGCCATCGGTGTGGCCCTTGTCATGCGAAACCCGGCGCACAATGCGTCCTCATGACGTCCGGAAATCCAACCGTTGGCGATGAATTGATGCGTGGTGTATTTGTATTGCTGATGCTGTCCCTGTTGGGCGCCTGTGCCAGCCCACGGCCGGGCTATGAATTGCCGCCGGCGGGTCGCATGGAGATTGCGGCGGCCTCGCTCGATCCGATCGCACATTACCGCGCCATTCTTGAGCGCGCCAAAACCAACACCGTGGTCTTCAACGCCAATGCGCGGTCGGAACTCGCCGGTAGCGGAAAGTTGCGCGCCGCCATCAACTATGGCAACAGCGTACTCGCTGTAAAGGGGACTGACGGTGCCCCGCGCGGCGTGTCGGTGGACATCGCCTTGGAACTCGCGCGGCAATTGATGGTGCCGGTGACGCTCGTTCCGTACGTGTCCGCCGCGCAAACCCTAGAGGGCCTCAAGCGTGGCGAATGGGACATCGGTTTTTTTGCCATCGATCCCGCACGTGCCAACGACGCGGCATTTACCGCGCCGTATCTTTTCATCGAAGGCGCGTATGTCGTGCCTGTTCGATCCGCGATCACACGCATGGATGAGGTCGACCGTCCCGGCATCCGCGTGGTGGTCGGCCAGGGCAGCGCCTACGATCTCCACCTGACCCGCTCGCTCAAGCGCGCCACGCTGGTGCGTGTAAAGACGTCGCCCATCGTGGCCGACGAATTGCTCAAGGGCGGCTATGAGGCGGCCGGCGGTTTGCGGCCACAGTTGGAGGCCGACGCGAAACGCCTGAACGGCCTGCGGGTGCTGGATGGAAATTTCATGCGCATTGAACAGGCGATGGCCGTCCCGCGCGGCAAAGGCGAGGCGCAAGCCGTATTGGGCGCGTTCCTGGAGACACTGAAAGGCAGCGGCTTTCTCGAGGAGGCACTGCGACGGCACGGCGTGCAAGGTGTCGCCCTGGCCAGCCGGGAATCAGACTCCCGGAAGTAAAAGGCAAGCACTGGTGCGGCGTTTGAGGCGTTTTTGCCTGAAACGGCAAGCCAGTCAAGGCTTTCTTGCACCTTGATTTGCCAGAATGTTTGACGGGTCCAGCGTACAAACAGTAACGCAGTGCCAATCCCACGATCCATGCTTACCAGTCGCAAGGCTAAAATGGCACCGACCATTCCGGAGGCCTCATGCGCACCCTTGAAGAGCAAATCACCCAGTACGCCGCCTATCACCGTGACCGCCGGAACATTGCCACGCATTTCGTCGGCGTCCCGCTGATTGTGTTTTCGGTGGCAATGGGGCTGGCGCTCATTCCCCTGCCCTTCATGCCGGGGCAAATGACGCTGGCGTTCGTGGCCACGCTGGTGGCCGTCGGGTACTACTTCAAGCTGGACTACGCCTTGGGTGTGGCCATGCTGGTGTACATGACACTCAACCTGTGGCTGGCCATCACGGTGGCGGCAAAGTTTCCGCCTGCCACCGCCGCGGGCGTGGCCGTGGGCATTTTTGTGGTGGGCTGGATCATCCAGTTCATCGGCCACAAGTTCGAAGGCATGAAGCCGGCGTTCTTCGATGACATCATGGGCCTGGCGATCGGGCCGCTGTTCGTGATGACTGAATTCTTCTTCCTGCTCAAATGGAAGCCGGAGTTGCAGCGCTATGTGGAGGCGCGCGTCGGTCCCACGCTGGCGGCGCGCAACGGGGCCACCATCGGCCCGGCACAGTGAGCGACACGTGAGCCTGGCGCTCGGCGCGCTGGTCGAGTCGATCGAGCAGCGGTTTCTCGACGCGGACCTTTACTTCGGGCACGGCTCGCTCGAGGCCTTTGATGAAGCGGTCTATGCGGCGCTCTTCACGCTGCAACTTCCCTTGGACGCGCTGGACGAGCATTGGGAGCGTGCTGTCTCCCACAAAGAGGCCGAGCGCATCGAAACGCTGGTGCGCGAGCGCATCGCGTCCCGCAAACCCATCGCGTACCTGACGAAAGAAGCCTGGCTGGGGCCCTACCGGTTTTACGTCGATGAACGCGTCATTGTGCCGCGGTCCTTCATCGCCGAATTGCTCGAAGAAGAACTTGCGCCCTGGGTGGAACACCCGGACAAGATCTCCCGAGTGCTGGACCTGTGCACCGGGTCCGGGTGCCTCGCCATCCTTGCCGCACTCGCGTTTCGCAATGCTGCCGTGGATGCCGTCGATCTTTCCAAAGATGCGCTCGCCGTGGCACGCAAGAATGTCGGCGATTACGAATTGCCGAGCCGCATCCGCCTGATCGAATCCGACATGTTCAGCGCACTGTCCGGCAAGCGCTACGACCTGATCATTAGCAATCCGCTGTCCGGCAAGCGCTACGACCTGATCATTAGCAATCCGCCGTACGTGACGGGCGCCTCGATGCGCGTGCTGCCCGAGGAGTACCGGCGCGAACCCGCCATGGCGCTGGCGTCAGGGGAAGATGGACTGGACCACACGCGCACGATCCTGGCGCAAGCTCGCAATCACCTGACCGATGACGGACTGCTGGTCGTCGAGGTGGGTTTCAACCGCGAAGGCGTCGAACGCGCGTTTCCGGCTTTGCCGATCACCTGGCTGGAGGTCAGCGCGGGCGACGGCGTGGTGTTCATGGTGGAAGCGCGAGATTTGCCAGCTTGAGCGCGGGTAAAGATCCAAGTCGGTTTTTACGGCGCAGCGCACCATTCAGACTGCAGGCTGGACCAGACTGAGACCCCCGCCTTGCATAGCGCCCATAGACACTCGCGCGGCAGGGTAAGGCCATCGCTTCAATCACGCACCGGGCACGCTGCACACCATTTCGATATTGTGGCCATCCGGCCCGATCACAAACGCGGCGTAGTAATTTTCGTGGTATTGCGGGCGCAAGCCCGGTGGGCCATTGTCCCGGGCCCCGGCTTCCAGCGCCAAGCGGTAGAACTCCTCCACCTGCTTGCGGGTTTGCGCGGCAAACGCCAAGTGAAGGTGGGCGGGCTTCTCATCGGTTTGAAACAGCACCAGCGATGCGTTGCTGTCCGGCGTGCAAATTTCAACGCCATAGGCCGGCTCGCCCTCCGCCACAATCTTGGCGCCAATCGGCGCGAGTACCTTGGCGTAGAACGCTTTGCTCTCTGCGAAATTGCTGACGCCGAACTTGACGTGGTCAAACATGGGGTTCCTCGCGGGTTGCGTGCATGCCAATCTCCGTCATTGCGCTCAAAGAACACGATTCCTGTCCACCGATTGATCTTGGATCGTTTGCGTCAACCCGGCTGCGGCCCTTCGTAGCCCTCGATGACGATGAGATCGATGGTCGAGACCGGCAACCGGAGTTCCATCGCCTTTTTGTACTCCGGCGAACGCCAACAATCCAGTGCCGCTTGGAAGGACGGAAACTCGATCACCACGTTGCGGCTGCGGCACGCGCCTTCCACGGCTTCGAACTGCCCACCGCGCACCAGGAACCGCGCACCGAACTTCCGGAACGGTTCTGCATTGGCCGCGACGTACGCCTTGTAGCGTTCGGGGTCCGTGACATCCACGCGCCCGAT
>JBGAUM010000113.1:0-10997 GCA_044228625.1 Usitatibacteraceae bacterium
TGGAGGCTTTCTTGGAATGCTATGGTGAAGGCATGCCAGCCGACCTGAAAGAGGCTTGGGCTCATTTCTCGCGAGCATGGAATGGAATGCCGGGACCCTCAATTGCAGAAACCTGGCCAATTCTCAGGGATCAGTGGCAAGCCTGGTCGGCTTTTGCACATGCACGCGCCATGGACCTGATGCGTCATCCCGATCTAGCATCTAACTTATTGAGTTTCTTCGGAAAATTAGCTAGAATTTAGGGCTTTGTTGCGGCGCACCACGTCTGAATCAGACTTGCTCGCAGCCAATTTCCAACGTCACCGAGTCTTTCAGAATGAAAATCGCACAAGATTTGCGCGCCGGCAATGTCGTCATGGTCGGCAAGGATCCCATGGTGATCCTCAAGGCCGAATACAACAAGTCCGGCCGGAATGCCGCCGTCGTCAAAATGAAGATGAAGAACCTGTTGTCGAACTCTGGCACGGAAACCGTGTACAAGGCCGACGACAAGTTCGAGGTCGTCATGCTCGACAAGAAGGAATGCACCTATTCCTATTTCTCCGACCCGATGTATGTGTTCATGGATTCCGAGTACAACCAGTACGAAGTGGAAGCCGAAAACATGGGTGACGCCCTCAACTACCTCGACGACGGAATGCCCTGCGAAGTCGTGTTTTATGAAGGGCGCGCAATTTCGGTCGAAATGCCGACCAGCGTCGAACGTGAAATCGAGACCGAGCCCGCGGTGCGCGGAGACACCTCTGGCAAGGTCATGAAGCCAGCGCGAATCAAGCCGACCAATCATGAAGTTCTTGTTCCGCTGTTTTGCGAGTCCGGGGATCGCATTGAGATCGACACGCGAACCAACGAGTATCGTCGCCGCGTTTGACTCGCGCCTGACGCCGCCGAGGGAAGGGCACCGCAAGGTGCCCTTCGTCATTTGAGAGTCCATGTCCAAAACAACCTTGCACGACCCTGATTGCCGCGCGTGTCACAGGCTGGCAAGTTTCCTCGATCAAACGGCGCTCGAGTATCCTGGATATTTCTGCAGGCCGGTGCCGCCCTTTGGGGACAGCAATCCCCGATTGCTGATTGTCGGGCTTGCGCCAGGCATGCATGGGGCCAACCGTACCGGCCGCCCGTTTACTGGTGACTATGCTGGCGTGCTTCTCTATGAAACCCTGTATGCGTTTGGTTTTTCCACACAACCCGTGTCCGAGTCCGCAGCTGACAAGCTGAAGTTGGTCGACGTTCGCATTACGAATGCGGTCAAATGTCTTCCTCCGCAGAACAAGCCGGACCCTTCAGAGGTGAAAAACTGCAATGCATACCTTGCCGCAGAAATCGACGCCCTAAAACCGGGATCAACAATTCTGGCGCTGGGTGCCATATCTCATGGGGCAGTCTTGCGTGCGGTGGGACTCAAGCCGAATGCCGCAAAATTCGGTCACGGAGCGCGGCACATGCTTCCTCGCGAAGTAGCATTGTTCGATAGTTACCATTGCTCTCGTTACAATACGAACACCCGCCGCCTGACGCCTGAAATGTTTCGCGACGTGTTCCAGGCCATTCGCGCTCACCTCGATTCCGCCTGAACGAGGCCGCATGGCAACAATGAACGCCATGCCTTTCGATCCGAAACCAATTCTCTCCCGCCTTCCCGAATTGCCGGGTGTCTATCGCATGAAAGATGCGTTAGGCGAGGTAATCTACGTCGGAAAGGCGCGCGACCTGCGAAAGCGGGTGTCATCCTATTTCGCGAAACAGCATGAAAGCCCGCGCACCACCATCATGGTGGCGCAGATTGAAGGGATCGAGACAACCGTTGTTCGAAGCGAAGCAGAAGCCCTGATCCTTGAAAACAACCTGATCAAGTCGCTCCAACCCAAGTACAACGTCCTGTTCCGGGACGACAAGAGTTACGCCTACATCATGATTACGGACCATGCATACCCGCAGATCCGATTTCACCGGGGCGCGCACGTCAAACCCAATCGCTATTACGGTCCGTTTCCATCAGCCTGGGCGATTCGGGAAACGATCCAGCACCTGCAAAAGGTCTTCAAGTTGCGGACCTGTGACAACGCTGTGTTTTCCAATCGTTCCCGCCCATGTTTGTTGCATCAGATTGGTCGCTGTTCGGCCCCCTGCGTAGGCTTGGTGTCCGAGTCAGACTATGCACGCGACATCTCAAACGCGGGACTCTTCCTGCAAGGCAAGGAGAGCGAGGTCATCGACGCACTCACCGAAAAGATGGAGTCGGCGGCAGAGGCCCAAAGGTACGAAGCCGCGGCAGTCTGCCGTGACCAAATTCGCACGTTGCAAAAGATTGTTGCCACTCAATTTGTGGAGACTAAGCACTCGCGCGACGCTGACATCATTGCGGCTGCAGAAGCCGCAGGGATCTGGTGCGTCAATCTGGCAATGGTGCGCGGTGGTCGTCACTTGGGCGACAAGAGTTTTTTTCCGGGCAATGCCGCGCAAGTCGACAGAGAATCCGTCTTGGAGGCTTTCTTCGACCAACACTACGGCGAGCAAACGCCACCGCCCCGCATCATTGTCGATTCGGTACTCGACTTGGGCTTGTATGCCGCGGCGCTCGGCGAATTCGCAGGGCGCGAAGTTCGTTTTGTCACGAACGCCACTGGCGAGGAACGCATCTGGCTGGAGATGGCCGCAAAGAACGCACGTTTTGCCATCGAGCAGCGCTTGGCAGACCGCGCCTCCCAAGAGAAAAAGCTCACTGCCATGCAGGACGCCTTGGGGATGCCTGCCGTCCAGCGGGTCGAGTGTTTTGACATCAGCCACACGATGGGGGAAGCGACCGTTGGGTCCTGCGTGGTCTTCGATCGTGGGGCCATGCAAAAAGGTGAATATCGACGATTCAATGTTCAAGGAGTCACCGCTGGTGACGATTACGCCGCAATGCGCGACGTCCTTACCCGGAGATATACCGTCTTGTCGGAACCTCCAGAGGAGGGGGCCGAGGCGCGATCCCGGCCAGACCTTGTCCTGATCGATGGGGGCAAAGGGCAACTCTCCGTCGGCGAAGAAGTCATGACCGCGCTCGGATTGACGGATATTCCACTGGTCGGCGTGGCCAAAGGGGAAGAGCGCAAACCCGGGCTGGAGACACTGATTCTTGGGTATTCCCGCCATGAACTTCATTTGCCTGTCGACAACATCGGATTTCATTTGATCCAGCAAATTCGCGACGAGGCACACCGCTTTGCCGTTACCGGACACCGGGCGCGCCGTGCCAAGAACCGAAAATCGTCCCGGTTGGATGACGTACCGGGTATTGGCCCAAAGAAAAAGAAAGCACTTCTGGCGCGGTTTGGAGGATTACAGGGGGTGAAGGATGCCAGCCTCGAAGATTTGATGCGGGTGGAAGGTATCAGCCGCGCCCTTGCGCAGGCCATACGGGACAATCTCTCATAGGCGAATGCGCGATGCTTCGGTAAACTTCAGCACGTGACATTCAACATTCCGATATTTCTCACTTGGCTGAGAATTGCCGCCATCCCGCTATTTGTCGCGGTGCTCTACATTGACGAGCCGTGGCTGACCCAACGCCAGGCCAACGTCATTTCGATGTGGATCTTCATTGCTGCAGCAGTCACCGACTGGTTCGATGGCTATCTTGCGCGCAAGCTGAATCAGACGTCTGCGTTCGGCGCATTTCTGGATCCCGTCGCCGACAAGCTCATGGTCGCGGCCGCACTCATCGTACTCGTCGAATTGAGCCGCGTAGATGCGCTGGTCGCCCTGATCATCATCGGGCGCGAAATCACCATATCCGCACTACGGGAATGGATGGCGCAACTGGGACAGTCCAAGAATGTCGCGGTGTCCATGCTTGGCAAGGTCAAGACGGTGGCTCAGTTGGTTGCCATCCCCTTTCTGCTATTTGACGGCACTCTTTTCGGCCTGATCGATACACGAATCGCGGGACGGATCTTCATTTGGGCGGCGGCGGTATTGACGCTTTGGTCAATGGTGTATTACCTCAAGGCCGCCTTTCGAGATGAAAAATCGCGCCGATCGGATGGCAGCTAGCCGTAACCTTAAAGGTGTTGCTGCGCAAGGGTCTTGAATTCCTGCGACCTCACGGGACGGCTGAACAAGTAGCCCTGAAACGCGTCACAACCCAGTTTCCGCAACTCGTCCAATTGCGCCGCAGTCTCCACGCCTTCAGCCACCACATTGATTTCCAGCGCCCGCGCGAGTGCAATCACCGCCGCGACAATGGCATGATCGCCCATATCCACGTCAATGCCGGCCACGAAGGTCTTGTCGACTTTCACGGTGTCAATCGGGAATCGCTTCAGATGGGAAAGGCTGGAATAACCCGTCCCAAAGTCATCGATGGCCACCCGAACGCCAAAATCGCGCAGTTGGGCCAATGTTCTCCCGACTCCCTCCGGATCCCGCAACATCCCTGTCTCTGTGATCTCGAGCTCCAAAAACCGTGGGTCGCACTTTTCCCGCATGACCCGCTCTTTGACGCGGGGGGCCAATTGGCTTGCACGAAACTGCCCCGCTGAAAGGTTTACAGCAAGCGTCAACTCCCCAAAGCCCTGTTGCTGCCAATTTCGAAGTTCTGCACAAGCCGCATCGATCACCCAATCGCCAATTTCGTGGATCAGACCCGTTTCCTCCGCAAGAGGCATGAATTCCGCAGGTGCGATCAATCCACGCGTGGGATGGTGCCACCTCAGCAGGGCCTCGGCCCCGACGACACGCCCTGATTCCAAAGACACCTTGGGTTGGTAGAACAGCTCGAATTCATTTCGGACAACGGCTGACCTGAGAGCATTTTCCATGCTCCGCATTGCGTGACCTCGAGCTGCCAAGTCCGCCGAGAACACTTCGAAGGTATTCTTGCCATGTTCCTTTGCGCGGTACATGGCCATGTCCGCGTTTTTCATCAGGCTTTCCGCGTCCTCTGCGTCGTCGGGAAAAACGCTGATCCCCACGGAACCCGAAATATGAATGTCGTGGCCCTCGATTCGAGTTGGCTTGCGAATCTCGTCAAGAAGCTTGGAGGCCACGAGGCGTGGCGCCTCCAGATCTTCGATCTGTTCGAGCACGACCATGAATTCATCCCCCGACAAACGCACAAGCAAGTCCGTGTCACGTACAACACGGCCCAATCGCTGCGCCATTTCGCGCAGGAGCTCGTCACCGATGCGGTGGCCCAAGGTGTCATTGACATCCTTGAATCGGTCGAGGTCAATGAACATTGCCGCCACCCGCTGGCCCCCGCGACGTGCGCGCGAAATTGCCAACCGCAGGCGATCTTGGAGCATGGCCCGATTGGGCAATCCTGTCAGGCTGTCATGCGTCGCTTGATGGACAAGCCGCTCTTCAGCCAATACCCGTGTCGTCACATCCTGAGCTAGCGAAAGAACGGAGACTAGTTCGTTGTTCTCATCTCTTAAACAAGAGTTGTACCACTCGCACCAAATGATTCGACCGTCTTTGCGGTAATTCCGATGCAGGCTGGATGCACGCGGATCACCGTGCCGGATCAATCGATCCATCACTGCATTGGCCTGTTCGGCGTCTCCCTCGACCGTAAATCTCCAGCTTTCAAGTGACCTCCCGATCAGTTCCGACTCCGCCCAACCAAAAATGCGCTCCGCCTGAGGAGACCAGCGCCTCAGTTGCAATTTGCTATCCCACTCGATCACCGCCAGTGGCGTATTTTCAAAGTGCGATGACAACAGCCAGTTTGCCCTGCGCAGGCTGATCTCAGTCCGCTTCAGGTCGTCAATGTCCGTGCCTGCCACATACAGACCAATCGGCCGTCCGTCGGATCCCAGCCTAGGGGTATAACGGGTCAGCATCCATCGCTGGGTCGCAGGATCGGTTCCCAGTTGGCGCTCGACAGTCACCGTTTCCCCCGCCATGGCTCTGTCCCAAAATGGCTTTGCATCGTTGTAACGGCGTTCTCCGAAAAGCTCGCGGAGATCACGATTGACCAGTTTCTCGCGCGCCATACCAAACATTTCTTCAACACGGCGGTTGATCAACTGGTATCGGTAGTTTGCGTCGATATACACCATGGGGTGGGGAAGACTATCCATCGCCACGCGCAATTCCTCTTCGCGCGCCTTCAGTGCCTCTTGGGCTTGCCGGATGTCCGTGATGTCGACGCCGAGCATGTACAGACCAAGAACCCGACCTTCTGGGTCCTTATCCGGAACCAGAAGGACGCGAAACCAATTTCCGGCGGCTGACTCGCCATTGACAACCCTTTCGTAGGTGACAGACTCGCCCAAGAATGCGCGCTCAATGTGTGCACCTTCCAACGCAGATGCGCCGCTTTCCAGAATCTCCTCATATCGTCGGCCGATCACTTCATGCCGCGTACGTCCACACCGCTTCAAAAAAGTATTGTTGACAAACCGATACCGCCCTTCGAGGTCGAGATAGGCGATGGACTCAGGGATATTGTCGGTATACAGCCGGAGTTGGCGCTCCTGCGCCAAGAGGCTCTCACGCAGCAAGACATCCTCGTGAATATCCATCAATACACTGTAGAAACCAACCACAGTACCGTCATCACGTTTGTCCGGAATCAGGATGCCGCGCACCCAACGTGAGTCCCGGCCGTGAATGAACGCCATGCGTTCATAGACGGCGCGCTGCCCGGAAAGGGCACGTTGAACGTGTGGCTCCAATGCGTCGACCACGTCCGCAGGGAAGACGGTCTCAATAGGCTGTCCCCTAGCCTCGTCCCCTTTTGCACCAAGCCAATCCTCAGATGTTCGATTCAGAAAGCCCACGCGGCCATTTGCGTCGAAGTAGCCAAGTGGCATGCCAATATTGTCAGTGACCAGACGGAGCTGCCGCTCGCGTTCCGCCAACTCGGCTTGGGCCCGATACTCGGCCTCAATATCGGCGATGGTCACATAGAGGCCGACTACAGAACCATCTGCCGCGACTTCGGGAAACATGTTGACGCGTATCGGCACCCTTACGCGATTTGTAAAGTCAGCTACACGCGTGTAGCTGACTTCTTTTCCCGACAGGGCCTGTTTGGCATACTGTTCAATCTGGGCAAATTGCCCTGGACCAATGACTTCGGCCCATGTTTTTCCGATGATGTCTTGTTCAGGCCTCCCAAACCATTCGCAGGCCACGCGATTGACGTACTTGTAACGCAGCGACCTGTCGCTGCGCGAAATCGGCATGGCGATGTTGTCGGCAATGGTGCGAAGTTCCGCCTCCTTTGCAATTAGACGCCTTTTTAACTGGACGTCTTCATCGATATCCTGGACGTAAATGTAGGTCCCGCGCACATCACCATTGGCCCCCCGGTCAGGATGGAATGAAACCCGGATGTGCCGTTCGACGCGAATTTTTGAAATCGTTTCAGTGCTACATGACTCTCCGCCTTCGCTTCGTGCAAGAAATTGGCGGTAGTAGGAATATGCGATGTTTCCAAGCACCTCAGATGCATGCCGTCCGCACACTTCTGATTCAGTCCGCCCCACCCATTGCAAGAACGGAAGGTTTGCATATTGCATCAGGTGGGTTACATCCACGTACAGTAGCGGCATGCCAATGGTGTCGGCTAGATTCGCAAGAATCCTGTCTCGCTCTCCCCGGGGGGCGAATTCAGCCTGTGCAGGTCGATCTGCGGTGGGAAATGCCTCACCTTCGCGGCGGGGATTGGTCATGGAAATGGCGTAGGGGAGCGCGTAGTCTTGGCTAAGAACACGCGAGATCGAAATTCTTCAAATTTTAAGGGTGACGGGCACCTGAAAGCCGGGGGAATTTCCGCGCAACTCCCTTGTGCAACAAACGCTATTTATGTCATAATGCACGTTGCGCGGGAATAGCTCAGTTGGTAGAGCGCAACCTTGCCAAGGTTGAGGTCGCGAGTTCGAGACTCGTTTCCCGCTCCAGGAATTCACGGGGAAGGTAGATGCCTTCCCCGATTCGTTTTGGGGCATGTTTCGCCACGGCGGGTTAGCAAAGTGGCTATGCAGCGGATTGCAAATCCGTCTACGTCGGTTCGATTCCGGCACCCGCCTCCAAGTCTCGCCAACGCGACCAACAGGTGTGACATTTGTGTTGGAGTTTTGATTTGCTGCCAGGCGATCATCTCCTGCCATCCCAATTTCAAAGCGATAATCTCCCTTGCATTCGCCATCATTGATGCCCGGATGGTGAAATTGGTAGACACAACGGACTTAAAATCCGTCGGCGGGTCAAACTGCCGTACCGGTTCGATTCCGGTTCCGGGCACCACACCAAAAAGGGCAATGTGAATACGCCGGTTGGCCGCTATGGGTTTGCAGTGGTTCTTGTTGGCGTCTTCGCCATTTCGATTTCTTCCATTTTGGTGCGCAATGCGCAACGCGAAGGGATTGATTCCGTAGCCATCGCATTTTGGCGCGTTGCTTTTGCGACGGGGATCCTTTGGCTTGCAGGCTCACCTTGGAAGCAACTGGGGCGTCCGCACACTTATGTTCCTTCGCCTGCAACGTTCATGGCAGGTGGATTTCTCGCAGCGCACTTTATTCTTTGGATGGTTGCGCTTGAGCGTCTCAGTGTCGCTGTGTGTGCTGCATTGTTGGCGACCAGCCCTATTTGGGTTGGACTGCTGTCGTTGCTGCTTTTTCGGGAGCGAATCGGCGCGCTGGCATGGGCTGGCGCAATCACAACGATCTCGGCAAGCGTCCTACTTTTGAGCAGGAACGACATTTCTGCAGTATCAACCACCGGCGTTTGGATGTCGCTGGGAAGCGCTTTGTCTTTTGCCGGTTACCTGATCTGCGGCCGGCAAATGCGTGGCCAACGTTCCCTTCAAGACTATTTTCTCGGCGTGACGGCGAGTTCCGCCATGATCATGCTGGTCTACACCATGGTGGTCGGCACACACCTTGACGGGTTCACTACCACGGGATGGGCATGTCTTGTTGCGTTAGCCGCCGTCCCGCACATCCTGGGCCACGGGGCACTCAATTGGGCTGCACGCAGGATGTCGGTTTTTCCCGTGGCATCCGCCTCCTTGGCAGAGCCGGTATGTGCAGCCGGTCTCGCCTGGATTCTGCTGGGCGAGGCAGTGTCGCCAAAAGAAGTTCCGTTGTTATTGGTGATCCTGGTGGGTGTCGCAATGGCGTTTTGGGGTTCACGACGGGCAATCCGCCCTTAAGCGTCGCTTATAATTCCGCCTCGCTACCAACCCGCAATTGATCACCGCGCGTGCCCCTCATTGACGTCATCATTCCGGTCTACCGGGGCTTTTTCGAAACGCGCCGCTGCATCGAAAGCGTCTTGGCGTCGACTTACAACACGCCGCACCGAGTAGTCGTCATAGATGACGCAAGTCCGGAACCGGAAATAGCTTCTTGGCTTGACGAACTTGTCGCCGTAGATCGCGTCGAACTTCTCCGCAATGCCCGCAATGAAGGCTTTGTCTTCAGTGTCAACCGTGCGATGGAGTTGCACCCCGACCGTGATGCCGTTCTGCTGAATAGCGACACGGAAGTTGGGGACGGGTGGCTCGACCGACTGGCAGAATGCGCGTCCCGCCGAGAGAACGCAGCCAGTGTCTGTCCCTTTTCAAACAATGCGACCTTGGCTAGCTATCCCAGGATTGGAGAAAGCAACCCACTTCCAACACAAATGACCACTGCAAAGCTTGGTCGAATTGCGGCGGCTGCCAACAAATCGCTTGATTGTGAAATTCCCACTACTGTCGGATTTGCATGTACGTGCGAAGGGCGGCATGCTGGGCAATGTTGGTGCATTCGATCAGGTCGCGTTTGCAAAGGATACGGAAGAAAAAACGACTGGTGTTCACGCGCGTCGAGTGCCGATGGAAGCATTATCTTGCCTGTGATGCATTTGTATTCCATGAAGGCGGTGTTTCTTGTTCGGATCGAATGCAGAAGCAGCCAAATTGCGAGCCCGTGCCATCATCCAAGTAAGAAACCCAACCTACGACGAGCAGATCCGTCAATTCTTTGAGGATGATCCGCTGCGTCCATATAGACGGCGCATGGATCTCGAGAGAATTCGTGGGTCTGAATTGCCAA
Source organism: Usitatibacteraceae bacterium (assembly GCA_044228625.1). Taxonomy (GTDB): domain Bacteria; phylum Pseudomonadota; class Gammaproteobacteria; order Burkholderiales; family Usitatibacteraceae; genus UKL13-2. Next base: position 10,041 of record JBGAUM010000113.1, read on the forward strand.
ATTTGCTGTTCATCACCCATCAATGGGGTGGCGGGACCGAACAGCACTTGCAGGACTTGGCCGCTTTGCTTGAAAGCCATTGCCATGTATTTGTGATGAAGCCGCACGGCGGGCACTCTTTTGAAATTCGTTGGACAACCGGAAAGGTCAATTCAGAAGAGTTTTGTGTGCATTTCAATTGGGTTTCCGATCGCGATTCTGTGGTGGACTTCCTGCGCGACCTTGGGGTTGCGCGAGTCCACATCCATCACGTGCACGGACATGCGCCGGAGGTTTTGGACCTTGCTCAAATGTTGTGCGTGCCTCTGGATGTCACACTGCACGACTATTTCCCGTTGACACCCCAGTACCACCTGGATCCTGGGGCAGTATTACCGGAATACATTGTCAGCCAGTGGGGATGGACAACGGCAGAATGGCGCCGTCGCATGCGCACATTTCTTGCCGGCGCCGATCGGGTCATAGCACCCAGCGTTGACCTTTCAAAGCGCGTTCTTGCACACTTTCCGGAACTGAACATCAGGGTCATGCCGCATCCCGACGTTTTGGAATCCCAACGCGTCCAGCCAGCAAAAGTGTTGGTCATTGGTGGCGTCACTCTGGACAAGGGGCTGGGCGTGGTCGTCAAGTGCGCTGAACATGCCCGGGCGCAGGGCTTGCCCTTGCATTTCGAAATACTCGGCCATACGGAGCATCCAATTCGGCAGTTTCCCGACTTACCGGTCACTGTCACCGGCAGCTATCCTCCAGCCGAAATCGACCGATTGATCTCACTTTCGCGGGCAGATGTCGCGATGTTTCCGGCACAAATTCCGGAGAGCTTCTCCTTTACGTTGAGTGCTGCGTTGCGGGCGAAGTTGCCCATTGTGGCGTCACGAATTGGATCGTTTCCGGAAAGACTCGCGGGACACCCACAAAATGCAATGGTGGAATGGGATGCACCCGCACAAGCCTGGA
>JBGAUM010000114.1:0-11221 GCA_044228625.1 Usitatibacteraceae bacterium
ACTCGGGCACTTGCAAAGCCAGAAGTTCGCAAAGCCTACGACCAGTTGGCGGATGAGTTTGCGTTCCTGGATGAAGTACTGAAGGCGCGCGCGGCATCGGGGCTTACTCAAGCGGAGGTTGCAACTTTGGTGGGCACAACGCAATCCGCGATTGCAAGACTCGAATCGCCCAGCAGCAGCCATTCTCCTTCCGTGGTCACACTTCAAAAATATGCACGGGCGCTTGGGTGCAAGGTGGAAATTCGCCTTGTTCCTGATGCAGGGCTAACACGTCGCTCAAGCGGACGCGCCACAAAACGGCGCGCCGCATAGCTCGGTCGCTAGCCTCTCAAAGTCGTCACAAACTCCAATACTGGTGAGGCGTTCACAGCATTTTTGCCTGAAACACCGCGCCAGTGCTGGGGTTTGCCGCCACGATGCTCTGGCGAGCCCTTGAACCGCGTACGAAACATCGCATGCGTTTGCCTTTCGTCAACCCCGTTGCGTGATGGGGCAACCGTTCGTTTGTCCATCGTCAATCCCCAGTTGGCCCGCAGGCCTATCGTGAAATTGCAGCACCGCGCGTATCGCATGGATCGCGCGCCGTGTGTTCAATCAACCATTCACTGGGGGTCTTATGAAGAAATCAACCATTGCAATGAGTGTGTGCCTGGCGCTCCTGTCCGCCGGCGCAGCCAACGCCGCGGATCCGGCCAAGATCGACTGGTCGAAAATCAAACCGACATCCGTCGGCTTGTTCTACCCCGGCCAATCGTCCTACGAGTGGCTGCGCAGCGATGCGCACAAGGGTGCCGTGAAGGAAGTCGTTCGCGGCGATGCCTGCACCTCCTGCCACGATGCCAATGAGTCGGAAAAGGACATGGGCGAGAAACTGGTGAAGGGCGGCCCCTTGGAACCGATGCCGGTCAAAGGCAAGAACGGCTACGTCGAACTCAAGGTGCAGGCGACCTATGACGCCAAGAATCTCTATCTGCGCTACCAGTGGAAGACCAACAATCCGTACCCCGGCACCGAGCACCAGTACCTGCGCTTCGACGGCAAGGAATGGAAGGTGTGGGGATTCCCGAAGCTGGACAAGGTGGTGCAGGACGGCAAGCAGCCCGGCATCTATGAAGACCGCATGTCGATCTTCATCGATGACGGCAAGGTGCCCGGGTTTGCCCAGCAGGGTTGCTGGCTGACCTGCCACGACGGCCAGCGCGACATGGCGAAGCAGTTCACCAAGGATGAAGTGGCGGCGAATGCGCTGCTCACCGCGATCAAGAAGGGCGATGTGCGCAAGTATTTGCCGGACACGCGCAACGATCCCACCGACTGGAAGAGCGGCAAGACGGTCGCGGACATCGAGAAACTCAAGGCCGACGGCAAGTTCCTCGACTTGATCCAGTGGCGCGGCCACCGCAGCCACGCGGTCGGCATGGCCGACGATGGCTATGTGCTGGAATTCCGCCTGAGCGACGCGGGGAAGGACATGTTCAGCGGCAACTCCGATGCCAAGACCCACCAGCCAAAGTTCATGTGGGATGAAAAGAAGGTGGGCTACAAGTCGATCACCGCCGACAGCCAATTGCGCCGGGGTGATCTGTTCCTGATCCGCGAGAAAAACGCGGTGCCGTTCGACCCGAATGCCGGCTGGAAGGAAGGCGACCTCATCCCCGATTACATCATCAGCCGCGAGGACGCCAAGGGATCGGCCGCAGACAACAATGCCATGGCGAATTGGAACAACGGCCTGTGGACCGTGGTGCTGGTGCGGCCGCTGGGGTTGACCAATGCGGACGACAAGGCGCTGAAGCCGGGCGGCGTGTACAACGTCGGCTTCGCGGTGCACGACGACAACATCACCACGCGCGGACATCACGTGTCGTTTGTGAAGACGCTGGGGTTGGGCGCGAAGAAGGCGGATATTCAGGCCGTCAAGTTGCCGTAGTCAGATCCAGTTGCCAAGCATGCCGCGAAAGCGGCATGCTTTTTTTTTCGTGCGTTATGTGGCTCCGCGCGCCGCAATCCCATGGGGCATCGAGCCTGGCGGGTCGTGCCAAGACTTTTGAAAAGTACATCCCCGTGGGGTCGATTACGCCATGAGGGTCCAAACGTGTCGAAGGCCTCAGCACGCTTGACCGGCCAAGAAAAAGGGGCGCAATTCGCGCCCCTGTCTTCTTCCTGTGAACCGGCTTAGCGGAACCGGTACGTGTAGGTCAGCGCCACGACATTCACGCGTTGATCCACCTGTTGCTTGACGGTGGTGTTGTCCGAGAACACGAACGGGTTGGCCGTGGTCCCCCACACCCAGTCGGCATAGCGGTAGCGGTGTTGTGCGAGGTCCAGGCGCAGGTCCGAGACCTTGTTCAGCGCGTAGGTGCCGTACAGGGCAATGACCTGCTTGCGGTATTCCACATCCGGCAATCCGACGGCCGCCTGCGCCAGGTTGTTCGCGCTGGGTTGCGTGACGGTCAGCCCGGTGAGGCGGTCGCCCGCGGTGCCGGTGGCCGCCTGAACACCATAGATGTTCAGCTCACGCATGTACGTCAAGTTGGCGCCCACCTTGAGCTTGGCGCTCAGCTCTCCGTTCAGCATGAGTCCGGCCGCGCTGGTGCGGTTGCGCAGGCCGGCCACGTAACCGGTGCTGTGGTTGATGTGATAGGTCTGGTCCCCGTCGGATGCATACGCAGTGGCTTTCCACTGGTCGTTGAGGGTCCAGGTGGCATCGAGGCTGACGAACTCGACGTCGCTGTCACGCCAGCCTTTTCCGCCCGCCACCGGATCGAATGGCTGTTTGTTGGTGTCCTTGCCATCTTCCATCAGGAACTGCAGGCTGAACACGTCGCTGGGCGTCCAATCGAACATCAGCTTGAACTTGGTGCGTTCCACATCCGCCATCGACATCGGGAACGGCGTGTTGGCGTTGAGCTGGATCAGCACACCCGCCGGCAACACCTGGCCATAGCAGGCGCGCCCACCGCAATAAGTGTTGATCAGGTAGGTATTGAGCGGCGTGTTCGGCGTGGGCTGCGTCGGATCCAGCGTCGAGAGGTTCGTCGAAGTCGACCCGCGGCGCTGGCTGACCAGATATCCGATCACGCCGTTGATGGTTTCGGACATGCTCCGGCGAACGTCGAACCGATAGGTGGTTTCGGTATTCTTTTTCGCGCAGTGGTCCCAAGCCGGCCTTCTTCGACGCGTGACTCGGGAACATCGCGTTCGCGCTCCCGGCAGTCCACGCCATTACGCGATGCGATATTCGCTGGTCAGACGATAGTTGCCTTCCACCTTGGCATTCTTGTCCTTCTTCGAAGTATGGTTGTTGAACCACACCGCGCCCGGAATGCCCGGCTGGTTGATGTTGGTGTAGCTGGTTGGGGTGGTGGCGAGGAATACCGCCCAACGACGTTGCGCTGTGCTGGGCGTCTTGTCGTCGTTGTGCAGGTAGCTCACGTTGGCCAGCACATTGAGATCGCGCGTGAGAGAAGTCGAACTCGGACGTTGACGCCATCGACCTTGCCGCCGAGACGGAAGATCCTGACTGCACCCGTCAATCCCATGCCGAGATAATCCTCGTCCTGCCGCATGCGGACCAGCGAGTATTTGAAGGTAGTACGCGTGGCGTTCGTGAACGCGTAGTTGCCGGCGACCGAGAAGGTGTGCGCCTGGTTGTCCGGTTGAAGCGCCATCGCCGACTGCAATACGTTTTGGAGGCTGGTGCCACCGCCGGCGATGATGTTCGTCCCGACGGCGGGGTAGAGCGCGGGAACCAGCGTTTGGTTGCCGCCGTACAGGGCATTGGGCACCACCGGGCTGATGTTGCCGTTGGCGTTGGTGTAAAACGAGCCGTAATACCCGGCGTTCAGGTTGAGCCTGTCCGTGTGGAACACCAGCTTCGCCTCGAACTGGCGGATCGTGGAGTCGATCGGCTCGGGGATCAGCAGGATGGCGTTCTTCAGGAAGTTCGCCTGATTGATCGCCGTGGTCGTCGAGCTTCCGCACACATAGGATGCGCAGTCGTACCCACGGCCCCAAAGCCGCGTGCCGTTCTTTTCCTCGCTCTTGACGCTGGCTTCAAACTTCAACCTTGGCGAGAACCATTTCTCCACGGCGGCCGATGCCACCTTGCGTTGCAGTTTGAAATCGTAGTCGGTGCCGGTGCCGGCCGTGGCCAGTGCCACGATGTTGGGCGTTGTAGACCCGACGCCCGTCATCGCCGTGTTCACCGTGAAGGGGCTGCGACGGGTGATTTCATTGTATTCGCCGCTGACTTTCCAGTCGCCCTGCTTTTGCATGCCGATGCGCAACTCGCGATTGTCCAATCCGAGGTTGCGGCCGTTGAGCCAGCTCCAGGTTCCGGTCGCGTTGTCGCGCCGCAGGTAATCGAGGTCCAGGTTCAAATAGCCGCCGTCCTTGCGCATGCCATTGAACATGCCGAACTGCGCGCGTTCCTTGCTGTCACCTGAAACGCCGGTGGCGCCGACGGTGACGGAACTTTCAGGATTGACCAGCTCCTTGACTTCATCGCTCTGTTGGGCACGGGCGGTGCCGAGGGTGGTGAGCACCGCGAGCGCCAGCAGGGAAAGCTGCATGCCGTGTGGAAGATTACGGGTTGTCATGATCGTCTCCCTTTCTCAACGCAACATGAATTGCGGGGTGGGATTGGTGGCGGACGGATTGTTGCTTCCGTGCACCTCGGTGTGGCAATTCAGGCAGGCCCGACCTTGGGTGACATTGGTGGTGCCTTTGCCCAAACCATTGGGCGTTGTCGGCTTGAGTCCCGTGACTTGTGAACCGACGAGCTGCGGAATGAAGCCGCCGTGCGGGGTATGGCAGGTGTGGCAGAGGAACGGCGCGCGAACCTTCAGCATGCTTTCCACGACGGTACCGTGCGGATTGTGGCAATTTCCGCAGTCCTCGCTGACCGGTTCGTGGTTGTGCACGAAGGGCCCGCGTTTCTCGGCGTGGCATTGGTAGCAGGTCTCGACGACGCTGTCGCGCTTCACGAGCTTGGGCCCGACCGAGCCGTGCGTGTTGTGGCAATCGGAGCAGGCCACTTTGCCTTCCAGCACCGGGTGGTGCGAGGGTCGTGACACCTGGGCGCGTTGCTCCTTGTGGCAGGTAAAGCAAACCTCGAACTCGGTGGTCTTCGAGAGGACCTTGTCCTTCGCCGCGTGCAGGGTATGGCAGTTGGTGCAGCTTACATCGCGGCTTTGGTGGGTGCTTCCCATCCAGTGTGACCGCTTGGCATCTGCCTTGTGACATCCGATACAGGCCCCGTTTTGCGACTCGGCGCCCGTGCTGCCCTTCTTGGTGAAAACGATGTCCGGCTTGGGCCGATTATTGGTGGGGCCGGCAATGTGCTTTTGGCTGTCACCATGGCAGCTGGTGCAGGTCGGCGTTCTGCCGTCTGCCACGGTGCCGTGCCGCGTCTTTCCAATATGCAGGACCTTGGGGGCGTCGCCCTCATCGTGGCACTCGGTGCACTTCGCATCGTCGCGCAACACGAGGTTTTTCCCGGACAGGGTCGGGCTGGTTGCCGCAAAACCGGGTAGCGCCGATACCGCGAAGCACCACGCCAGCAGGGCGAGTATTCGTTTGGATCCGGTCAACATGGTTCCCTCCTTGGAGGACTTGATTCGTGAACGCTCTGATTCAGCGAGGCGTGGCCGTGCGTTGGGCGGAAGCGCCCACCGCATCGCGGCCATCGGGCGTGTCCTGCAGCAAGTCGGTGATCGTCCAGGCGGATGCGGCCGCCATGAAGGCGGCCGTCAATGCGACCAAGGCGGCGCGTGCGAGATGTTGTTTCACGTTCCACTCCCTCAATGAATTCGGAAAGCGACGGATTCATTAGGCGCCGCGCTGTTGCGGGCGATTTGAGGGAAATCAAATCCACACCAACTTCAAGGCTTCCTGTTGCAAAAGCGCATCAACGAAAAATGCATGCGGCGTGCGAACAAGGCTCAAGAAGAGGCGCGGCCTTTGATGTTCATCAAAGGCCGATGGGGGTGACCGGTGTAATCGTCCAGTTACTTGGAGACGCGATGCCGCACGATCAGGGCTTGGATTTTGTAGCGCCGGTAGTGTCCTGCACACTGATCGACGAGGGCAGCGGCGCTGCGGGGCATGCGACCGCCTTCAGGCTGCTGCCTTCATATTCGCGCTGAAGCAGCGTCAGCCGTGCCACCATGTTCAGGTCCGGTTCGCGGATGGTGAACACGACTTCCTTGACCTGCGAGTTTCTCGGCGTGATGGTGACATCCTTGACCAAAGTGGCCGCTTTGGACTGCAGGTCGGCCACCGTCTTTTTGGCGGCATCTTCAGTCGAATAGAGGCCCAGCGACACCGAGTTGTCCGCCAGGATCGAAACGTCCTTGACCCCGGCCTTCTTGAGATTGGCCATCAGGGTTTCGGCGCTCTTGCGATCTTTTTGCGCAGGCAAGCCCACGGTGTAACGGCTGAACTCTTCGGCATTGCGCGACGAGATCCGGTCGCCTAGCAGCATCGATGCAAAGAGAACCTGGGCGCGGCTTCCGTCTGCGGGCTTGACGCCAAAATCGACACAGGCTGCGCCGGACAGGCTGGCCGCCAGCTTTCTTGCGGCCAAGGCATCCGCCTGCGCTGTTGCCGGGTCCGCCACCGCGACAATCTTGAGCGCACCGCCATTGACTTCAGTGGGGGGTGGTGTTTTGGGGCCTTCGCGATGCAAATACGCCCACGCCGCAAGCGCCACGTTGGCTAACACCAATAAGAAGAAGACGAAGCGGGCCATGAATTCAGGACTTGGGATTCAAGTGTTGCGCAAGGGCGCGCAATCCTTCGAAAATCAGATTGTCGTGGATTGCGACGGGAAACGGAAGGTTGGGGATGAGGGCGGCCAGTGCGCCCCCCTGACCGATGGGCGTGGGGGCGTCCCCGCAGTGTTCGACCGTCCTTTGGCGGAAGCGCTCGATGGCACCCGCCAAGGCATCCATCACGCCGCGGCTGATCGCCTCCGCCGTCGACGCGGGAAAGGGTGGGGCGGCGCCAAGGTCCTCGCGCAATTGTGCAGTCCCTTGGGTGAGCGCCGTTTGCATCAGTGACTCGCCGGGGACGATGATGCCGCCCAGATGCTGGCCGGAGGCATCGATGGCATCGACCGTCAATGCAGTGCCGGCCAGGATGACGAGCGTCGGTTCGTGTCCCGGAAAAAGATGGCGCGCACCGACCAAGGCGGCCCAGCGGTCGGTTCCCAGGCGTTGGGGTTCGCGATAGGCATTGGTGATGCCACAGGCAGAAGCCAGCGACTCGATGACTTGCATCGGTGCACCGGCGAGATTCGCAAATGACACCAGGGCCTCGCGGACTTGATCTCCCGCCACGTTGCTCACGACGATGTGCTGCACGTGAGGGATGGCAAGCGTCAATCCGTGACTTCGAACCTCCTGGGTCGGCGCCGAGCCCTTTTCAGCCCACGATTCACCGTCGTGCAATGCCCATTTCACACGGGTGTTTCCGGCGTCGATGGCAAGCAACTTCATGGTTTCTTTCTGAGGCTGATTTCGCCGCCATGCAGCAGCACTTGCTCTCCCGCACGCCGCACGATCAGGCTCCCATCATCGGCCACGCCGATGACTTCGGCATCAAACCATGTGCCGTCACCCGGTTGCACGCGCACTTGGGCGCCGGCAAATGCGTGTCGTTCCAGCCAGTGGGTGCGGAACGGCGGAAAACCATGGGCCTGGAAATTGTCGAGCGCGTCCACCAATTCGACCAATATTTTCGCCAGCAGCAGGTTGCGCGAGACCGGCTTTCCGCAGGCGTCGTTCACGTCGGCAATCGGTTGATCGATGTGGCGCGAGAAGTCCTCGGGCAACCCAATGTTCAGGCCGATGCCGATCGTCACGGCCACCGGCCCCAGCATGTCGCCTTGTGATTCAATGAGGATGCCGCCCAGTTTCTTGCCGTCCCATACGATGTCATTCGGCCATTTGAGCGACACGCGATGCGCCGGCGCCGGTTCGGCAAATCTCTCGATGGCACGGGCGACCGCCACGCCCACGGCGAGCGACAGGCCGCCCAGTTCCGCGGCCGTTCGCGCAAACCGCCACCCGACGGAAAACGTGAGTCCTGCACCGAAAGGCATGAACCATGAGCGCCCCCGCCGTCCACGTCCGGCGCTTTGCCACTCTGCCGCCAGCGCAATCCCCGAAGGCGCGCCTTGGGTCAGGCGGTGGGCAATGGCGGAATTGGTGGATTCGATCACCGGTTGAAGGTCCAGGTCGATGCGACGCGCGGACTTGCCCATTGCGGCATGGATCGTCTTGAGATCCAGCAGCTCAATCGGCGCGGCGAGCCGGTAACCCTTTCGCGGCACGGCGAAGACCTCCACGCCAAGGTCCGACACGTCGCGTGCAGCGGTCATCACCGTGCGACGTGAGACACCGAGCAGTTTTGCGAGGGCCTCTCCCGACGTGAAGCGGTCGGCGGCGAGATTTGACAACAAGGCCAGCGCGAGGGGCCGCACCACGGGCCGATCAGGCATTTTCCGCCTTGCACGCGGCCACTTCCTCGGCGTAAGCGATGCCCGCAATCACCGAGTCCAACAGCAGGGTCACGCGCTTCATGAGCTTGGAATTGGCGCGGTAATCGGCCGGCGCAATGAAATCCACCCGCTGGGCGTCCAGCAGGCGCGTGCACGTGGCGCGGCTCTTGGGCAACGCCGGGTTGTAGACGGCCACGGTATGGCCCCCGCTCTTCTTGGTCAGGGCCATGGACGGCACATCGGTCATCCCGTCGCCGATGTAGATGAGGTTGGAAAACGGAATCGGCCGTTCGGCATCCGGCATGTGTTCGTTGATGGACTCGGAGAGCGCCTCCTTGCCCTTGTTGATGCGGAACAGGAACTGGGTCTTGGAGGTATCGGTAATGAGGAGTTTCGGAAAGGTCGCGATGCCGTATTGGTTGAAATGGTACTCGGAGGCGTACACCTGCTTGAAGTGCTTGCGGATCGACACCCCTTCCAGGATTTCCTTTTGCCCGGCGGAAATGATGTAGTGGGCGACGCGGGTCTTGCCGCCGCTCCGTTGTTTCACATAATCATCGACGCGCTTGAACCAGTCCTCGACCCCCGGGAAATACTGAATCCTCGAGGCCATGGCCTTGAAGTCGTCCTTGGTGATGCGAACCTCGTCGTTCTTGTACAGCGCCTCCATCATGAGGCGCATGTAGGTCAGCATCGGGTCGGACCCGGTGTCGGTCGCTTCCTTGTGCACACGCTCCCAGAACTCGGCGGGTTTGACCCCGATCTTGGGAAGCACCGTGTATTCCTGCATGGGTTGCGGCGACAGCGTGCCGTCAAAGTCGTACACCATCGCGATGGTGTTCTGCCTCACCGAGACCGGTTTCGATTTCATGTCAGGATTCTAATCGGCCCCGTCCCCGCAAACGAAAACGCCCGGCATGGCCAGGCGTTTCGTACGGGGAAAAAGATCGACTGAAAAAGCGTCGGCATCAGTCCGCGTAAACGCCGGCCTTTTTGATGATCGGGCCCCACTTGGCAATTTCTGCGGCGAGGTGGGTTTTCAACGCCTCGGGGGTCTGGCGCGCGACCGGCTCCGGCGAGGTGCCGAGTTCCGCAAACTTTGCCTTGACGCCTTCATCTTTCAAGGCCGCCTGGAGCGCTGCATTGACTTTGTCGATGATCGGCTTGGCCGTGCCCTTGGGGGCCCACATGCCGTGCCACACACCCACACTGAAGCCCTTCAATCCGGCTTCGTTGGCCGTGGGCAGGTCGGGCAGTGACGGCACACGCGTCATCGACGTTACCGCGTAGGCCTTGATCGCCTTGCCCTTGATCTGCGACGTGGTGTTCGTGGTTTGGTCGCACATCAGGTTGACCGTGCCGCCCACGAGGTCGGTCATGGCGGGCGCTGTGCCCTTGTAGCCCACCGTCAGCAAATCAGTTTCAATGGCAGTCATGAACAGCATGCCGCAAAGGTGCGACGCGGAACCGACACCGGCGTTGGCATACGACACCTTGTCCTTGTTGGCCTTCACGTAGGTCAGCAATTCCTTGAAATCCTTGGGCGGAAATGCGTTCGTGGCGATCAAGGTCATCGGCACTTCGGTGATCAGGCCGATCGGCTCCAGGTCCTTGTTCACGTCGTACTTGAGGGTGCGATAGAGCGAGGGGGCCGTGGAGATGCCAATGTGCATCAGGAGCAGCGTGTAGCCGTCGTTCGGCGCATCCACCACTTTCTTCACACCGATGGTGCCGCCGGCGCCACCGACGTTTTCGATGATGACCTGGTTGCCTAGCGATTTGCTCATCACGGCGGCCACCTGGCGCGCCACCGTGTCGGTCGGGCCGCCGGCGGCAAACGGCACAACCAGCGTCACGGGCTTGGTGGGGTAATTCTGGGCCACGGCGCTGGCCGCAAAAGCCAGCGAAGCGAGTGTCAACAAAGTTCGTTTGAACATGATTCCTCCGGTTGGATGATTGGACAGCGATTCGGCGTCGTTGTTGTTTGTGTCGTGTCACGACGAAATACCCACATCGTGAACGATTGGCGCGGTGGGCGTGTTGACCCCGATCAGAATTTATCGTTGACTGAGGACGAATGCCTAGGGGGACTACCCTTACGCAGGCGGCCTCGGATTGCGAAACCCTAGAATGGAAGCGGCGTTTGAGGGGAAAACGGCTGAAAATGCACGCCAGTGCTTGAGTTTGCTGGAAAATCAACGCGATTTTGGACATCGTTGTCCGCCAATCGTGCACGTCGCCACGACCTTTTCCCTTAGAATGCCGCGTGCCGCGCCTGCTGATGCGGCGTCTGTCATCCTGGAGGGTTCCATGTTTGGTCGTCTGATGCCCAAAGAGGGCCGCTTTTTCGACTTGTTCAATGACCACGCTACCCTGGTGCTTCAAGGCGCCAAGGAGCTCGACTTGTTCTTGGGAGACCTGGGCAATCGAGAGGCGCATGCCCAGAATGTTTCGGCCATCGAGAAGAAAGCCGACAAGATCACGCATGACACGATCCAACTTCTGCACCAGACCTTTGTGACGCCGCTCGATCGCGAGGACATCCACAAGCTCATCTCCAACATGGATGACATCCTTGACTTGATGGAGGATGTGGCGGAATGCGTGGTGCTTTACGATGTGACCGAGATTCCGGATGCGGCGAGGAAGCTGGCAGAAATCGGCGTGTCCTGCGCAGAAAAGGTCAAGCACGCCGTCGGCATGATGTCGAACCTC
>JBGAUM010000115.1:0-10659 GCA_044228625.1 Usitatibacteraceae bacterium
GGGGATTCCGCATCACGCCCTTTTTCGTAGAACGCGTGGGCATAGGGGCCGGTGTGAATTTCACAGACCCGGGCACCAATTCGGGACGCCGCTTCAACTTGAGCTGGATCGGCATCAATGAATACGCTGACCACGATGCCATGCGCCGCCAACTTTGAAACTTGCGATTTCAGTTTGACTTCCTGGCTCACAATGTCGAGCCCGCCTTCGGTCGTGACTTCATGGCGGCCTTCCGGAACCAACATGGCCATTTCCGGCCTCATTTGTGCGGCGATCCCGACCATTTCGTCTGTCGCGGCCATCTCCAGATTGAGTTTGATATGGGTGAGCTCGCGCAATCGCCGGACGTCCGCATCCTGGATGTGGCGACGATCCTCCCGCAAATGCACGGTGATGCCATCCGCGCCTCCCAGATGGGCTTCGACGGCCGCCCAGACGGGATCGGGCTCATAGGTTCGTCGTGCTTGACGAAGCGTTGCCACATGGTCGATGTTGACGCCGAGTTCGATCATTTCATTTCACGCATCAATGCCCTTGAGAAAAGGACCTTGTCTCCCAACATCTGGCCCAAGAGGTAGCGCATCAGGAGTTTGGATTCAGCGAGTGTCACAGCGTCCCGAAAGTCATCGTCTGCCATGTCGACCAAGGTCTTGCCGCACAATTCTAGGGCATCGCGCTCCCGTGGTGCCCCAGCGTTGATCCGAATCGCCCCGCGATCCGCCACGAACCAGTAGCGCTCAGTGGCCCGAATGGGGGCGTGAGTCCCGGCCTCTAATTCCAATTGAAGACCATACCCCAATTCCCGCAGGAATCGAATCTCAAATCGCCGGAGCACTGCCGCAATCTCTGTCTGGCGCGTACGGTCGACGCTGATGTCCGAGAGGGCTTCTATTGCTTGGAAATAAGCCTCAAATATCCCTTCGTGCGGAACTTCGCGGTGAGTCAACTTGATCACCAATTCGTTCAGGTAAAACGCGGAAACCAGCGCCGGCCCGCACAACTGGGGCAAAAATCGGACGTGGTCGGCTGACTTGAGCGTCTTCATTTCGGACCGTCCAACCCACTGGACCTGCAGTGGCTGGAATAGCTGGAGGACGCCCCGAATGGTGCTCTTGGGACGTTTGGCCCCTTTCGCGACCAATCCGATACGTCCATGGGTACGCGTGAAAACCTCCGCAATGGCACTGGTTTCCCGCCACGGCCAATGATGCAGGACGAACGCGTGGTCTGCGGCGTGGGCGCTGGTCTTTGCCGGTTTTTCCACGAGCTTTTCAATCGCGCGGCCTGCCGCGAGATCATTCATAACCGTATTGCCTGACCAAGGCTGCATCGTCCGACCAGCCCTTTTTCACTCGGACCCAAAGTTCCAGGTAGACCTTCGAACCAAAGGTGGCTTCCATATCCTTGCGCGCATCAGTACCAATGCGCTTCAGCCGCTCGCCCTTTTCACCGATCAGGATCGCACGCTGACTTGCTTTTTCAACCACGATCGTTGCGGCAATGCGCCGTAAATTTCCTTCAGTCTCATACTTTTCTATGACGACGCTGGTCGCATAGGGGAGTTCATCTCCCAACTGTCTGAAGACCTTTTCCCGCACAAATTCGGCAGCCAGGAATCGTTCGGATCGGTCGGTAAAGTCGCCACCGTCATAGCGAGGTTCGCTCTCGGGCAAGAACTCGCGGATGGCGGACTTAAGCGCCTTGAGGGACTTGGGTTCTTTCACGCTCACGGGCACGATGGCGGCAAAATCGCCATGCGCTGGCAAGCTCGCCAGAAATTGCATCAGCTTGGAGCGATCCTTCACCAAATCACATTTGGTGACGACCAGCACCACGCGTCGCGCTCCAGACACTAGGCGCAATGCAGTTTCATCACCGTCGCGCCAACCTCCAGCCTCCACGAGAAACAATACGACATCGGCGTCCTTCGCAGCCTGTGTGGCTGTCCGATTCAATACACGATTCAAAGCGTTTCGCTGGGTGTTTTGCAGGCCCGGTGTATCCAGAAATACAAATTGGGTGTTCTCTTCCGTGAGGATGCCTGCCACACGATGACGGGTCGTCTGTGCTCGCCGCGACGTAATGCTGACTTTTTGACCCACCAAGTGGTTCAACAATGTGGATTTGCCGGCGTTGGGCCGGCCGGCGATGGCGATGTCTCCGCAACGAAAAGGCATATCAGGCCAACGCTTCTTCACTTAATAGTTTCAACATGATGCCAGCCGCGTTTTGCTCTGCGATTCGTCGACTCTGACCCCGCCCTTCGCTCGAAAGATTCCGGACTGCAACGCGGCATTCAACCAAAAAAATCTGTTGGTGATGCGCACCCTCCACACGCACCACGCGGTACTCCGGCAAGGGTTGGCGCCGACCCTGCAACCACTCCTGAAGCCGAGTCTTCGCGTCCTTTCCTTGGATCGAGTCCACTGAATCGTCCAACATGGGCTTGAAAAAGCGATCAACGACGCGAGCGACGGCATCGAATCCAGCATCCAAGTAAATTGCGCCAAGAACGGCCTCAAACGCATCCGCCAGGATCGACGCACGAGACGCACCCCCAGACCGGATTTCGCCCTCACCGAGCCGAAGTTGCACACCAATGCCAAGTTCAGTGGCCAGTTTAGCCAGCGACGCTTGATTGACGAGGTTTGCCCGAATGCGGCTCAGGTCGCCTTCAGGGAGGTGGTCGAACCCATCGTAGAGCAACCACGCCACACGAAAGTTCAGGATGCTATCACCCAGGAACTCCAGACGTTCGTTGTTGGGCGTGCCAAAGCTTCGGTGTGTCAGTGCTTGGGTTAGAAACCCCTGGTTCGAAAAACTGTAGCCGATCGCAGACTCAAACGAAGTCAACGTCATCTCGGGGACAAAAAGGACCAGGCACTACTTGTCCGCCGTGCTCACGGAAAAATCAATGGTCAGGGTCCAACTCGTGAACAATGGCAATTTGGCTTGCCATGCGGCTGTCACCACAGTCTCATTCCCTTCCTTGGTAATCTCAAGATCGTCGACGGTGACCGATTTTTGGTAGTCGATCAGTGCGCGACGCTCAAATGTCTTGCGAATGTCTTGAACGGTTCCCGAACGCACCTCTTCGCTGGTGGCCATGCCGGCAAAAATCTTTTTGACTGTGAAATAGTCCAGATATGCAGGGATCACTTTCAAGGCGAGCAAGGTAATGCCCCCGCCAACCGCAAAGTACACCACCAGCATGAAGAAACTGACACCGCGCTGGTGCTTGGCTCCGAATGAATGTGATCTCATTTTTTCCTCGACGAATGGACTGTGCGCGGATTTCCCTACTCGATCCGCGTACCGACACGTTTCCAGGCTCCGAAATTCATCCAAATCAACACGGCCTGGCCAACAATATTCCTTTCGGGCACAAACCCCCAATACCGGCTATCGTCGCTGTTGTCGCGATTGTCACCCATCATGAAATAGTGGCCAGCGGGGACTTTGCACGTCACTCCTTCATTATTGTATTCGCAATTCTCCGCATTGGGAAAGTTGCGGACCCCACCCAAGTTGACAGTCGGCATTTGCGGGTCTACATAGGCTCGGTGCTCTTTTTCGCCAAGTTTTTCTCCGAAGACCTCGAACCGGCGCAACAACAGATTCGCATCCGCATGAGTTTGGCTGCCGATGGTGCTGACGGGAATGGGTGTTCCGTTAACGGTCAGGCGCTTGTTCTTGTAAGTCACGACATCGCCGGGTATTCCGACGATACGCTTGATGAAATCCTTTCGCGGGTCGACCGGATAGCGAAATACCATGACATCGCCTCGCTTGGGCGCATTGCCTTCCGTGATTTTTTCGTTCAGCACCGGTATGCGAATTCCGTAGGTGAACTTGTTCACCAGAATGAAGTCTCCGGCCTCCAAGGTCGGC
Source organism: Usitatibacteraceae bacterium (assembly GCA_044228625.1). Taxonomy (GTDB): domain Bacteria; phylum Pseudomonadota; class Gammaproteobacteria; order Burkholderiales; family Usitatibacteraceae; genus UKL13-2. The sequence continues at coordinate 3,892 of JBGAUM010000115.1, forward strand.
AGCATCGACTCAGACGGGATTTTGAACGGCTCGTACAGGAATGACCGAAGAAGAAAGACGATCGCCAAGACCGGAAAGAAGCTCCGCGCCATTTCCACCAGCACCGGTTCTCCAGTCTCCAAGCGTTTTTTTCGAAGCAGGAAATGATCGACCACCCAGATCGCGCCTGTCGTCACAGTGGCCAGCAAGAGGACGGCGGCGAAACTCATCACTTCCCGAAGGGTCAGCATTCCCATGCAGGCAATGAAAAAGACCGGCCATGCGAATTCCAGCCAAACCAGGATGGGATGGACTGACTCCGGCCCGGCACCCGTCCCCGGCGGCGCTACCTGCTTTGGGGGCCGTGCGACAAAAAAACTTGCAATGATGACGGCGCCGGAAATGGCCAAAGCCCACCACCCGATGGTTTCCCAATTCATGATGTCAACTCTTTCTGAATTCGATCTTGCACATTCTGGGTGCCTGGGAAGAAGTTGTCCTGTCCGATGCGACAAATCGCCGTCAAGGCGGAATGAACAAGGAACTCTACGGGCTACTTGTTATCCACCTGCAAGATCGCCAAGAATGCTTCTTGCGGGATTTCGACATTGCCCACCTGCTTCATGCGCTTCTTTCCAGCCTTTTGCTTCTCAAGGAGCTTGCGTTTTCGCGTGATATCGCCGCCATAGCATTTGGCCAGCACGTTCTTTCGCAGTGCTTTGATGTTTTCGCGCGCAATGATATTGGCGCCGATTGCCGCCTGAACCGCCACATCAAACATTTGGCGCGGAATTAAGCCGCGCATCTTGGACGCCAACTCGCGGCCCCGATACTGGCTGCTGGCGCGATGCACGATCAGTGACAGTGCATCGACCTTGTCACCGTTGATGAGAATATCGAGCTTCACGAGATCATCGGCGCGATATTCCTTGAATTCGTAGTCGAGCGAGGCATAGCCGCGCGAAATGGACTTGAGCTTGTCGAAGAAGTCCATGACCACCTCGTTCATCGGCATGTCGTACTTCAGGATGACTTGCCGGCCGTGATATTCCATATTGACTTGCGCGCCGCGCTTTTGGTTGCACAGCGTCATGACCGGGCCCACATACTCTTGAGGCATCAACATGGTGGCCGTGATGATGGGTTCACGGATTTCCTCGATCTTGGACAAGTCCGGCAGGCGTGAAGGATTCTCAATGTCGATCACCGACCCGTCCTTGAGAACGACCTGGTAAATGACCGTTGGCGCGGTTGTAATCAGGTCTTGGTCAAATTCGCGTTCCAGCCGCTCCTGAACGATCTCCATATGAAGTAAACCTAGGAATCCGCAGCGGAAACCGAAACCGAGGGCTTGCGATGTTTCCGGTTCGAACCTCAAGGAGGCGTCATTCAATTGCAGCTTGGTCAGCGCATCGCGCAAAGACTCATACTGGTTGGACTCGACCGGATATAGGCCCGCAAAAACCTGCGGCTTGATTTCCTTGAACCCTGGAAGCGGTTCAGCCGCCGGGTTGTCCGACAGGGTGATGGTGTCGCCGACCTTGGCATCCTTGAGTTCCTTGATGCCGGCAATCACAAATCCCACGCCACCGGCAGCGAGTTCCTCCCGCGCAGCAGAGCGCGGTGTGAACACGCCGACTTGCTCAACCAGGTGTTTTGCCCCCGTTGCCATCAGCAGAATATTGTCTTTGGGCCGCAAAACGCCGTCGACGACACGAACCAACATCACAACGCCGACGTAATTGTCGAACCACGAGTCGATGATCAGGGCCTTTAAAGGCGCCTCGCGGGATCCCTTCGGCGGCGGTACACGCGAGATCACGGCCTCGATGACATCATCGATACCCTGCCCCGTCTTTGCGCTGCATTGAACCGCTTCGGAAGCGTCGATGCCAATGATGTCTTCGATCTCCGCCTTTACCCGCTCGGGCTCGGCCGAGGGCAAGTCAATCTTGTTCAAGACGGGCGAGACTTCCACGCCGAGATCAATCGCGGTATAGCAATTGGCGACAGTCTGGGCTTCAACGCCTTGGGACGCGTCAACAACCAAAAGGGCGCCTTCACACGCCGAAAGCGATCTCGATACTTCGTAGGAGAAGTCCACATGCCCGGGCGTGTCGATGAGATTGAGATCGTATGTGTTTCCGTCGCGCGCTTTGTACTTGAGCGCCGCTGTCTGCGCCTTGATCGTAATCCCGCGCTCTCGTTCCAAGTCCATTGAGTCCAGAACCTGGGCTTCCATTTCGCGTGAACTCAAGCCACCACAACGTTCAATGATGCGATCTGCCAGGGTCGACTTGCCGTGGTCAATGTGGGCGATGATGGAAAAATTGCGAATATGGTTCATGCGGCAAACGGCTGACGGCGGACAAAAACAAGGGCACGCGACGTGCCCTTGGGGAAATTTCGAACAGCCCACTATTTTACGGGATCGTGCCCGAAAAATCCAAAAAAATCAGGGATTTCCAATGTCAGCGGCTAGGTCGATGCCGCCAAAACCTCGACGTGGGCGACGGCACTTCGTCCGAGGGCATTCAGGTTATACCCCCCTTCCAATGCCGAGACGATCCGTCCAGCTGCATACTGCCGCGCAAATTCCTGGATTCGCTGGGTGATCCAGGCGTAATCGTCTTCGTGAAGCTCCAAGTAGGCGAGCGGATCGTCCGCATGGGCGTCAAACCCGGCAGAAACGATGAAGAAATCGGGCTGAAACCGTTCAATGGCCGGGAACCACGTGGATTCAATCGCCCGCCGGAACGCTGCACTCCCCGTGCGCGCGGCCAACGGTGTTGGAATGATGTGATCGTTGCCTGAATCTGCCCCCGTTCCCGGGTAATACGGATGTTGAAAGCTGGAACACAACAGGACGCGTTCGTCTTCGTGGAAGATGTCTTCGGTGCCATTGCCGTGGTGAACATCGAAATCAAGAATGGCCACACGCTCGAATCCGTGCGCATCAATTGCGTGCCTTGCACCTACGGCGACGTTGTTGAAGATGCAAAACCCCATGGCGCGATCGTAAGTGGCATGATGCCCGCACGGGCGGACGGCACAAAACGCATTGGCGACCCGTTCATTGGCGACAAGGTCGACGCCGGCCACCACCGCGCCAGCCGCGTGCAAGGCCGCTTCCAATGAATGGGGGTTCATCGAAGTATCCGGGTCCAGGTACGCGTAACCGGCCGCCGGCGCTGCGTCAAAAACGGCATCGACGAAGGCAGGTTCATGCGTGGCCGCAAGCTGATCGCGCGTCGCGGCTGGTGCCTCGATTTGTTGCAATCGAGCCATCAGCCCGGATGCGTCGAGAGCGTCCAAAACTGCACGAAGGCGGGCTGGACATTCCGGATGGTGGGGCCCCATTTCGTGCTGCAAGCACGCGGGATGGGTAATGAATGCTGTGGTCATGACTATCCTTGCAGGCGGTGCATCCCATTCGGTCTTTGCAACGTAGAATCGATCATATCGCGCCCAAACGGAATTGCCATGCTCTTCGACAAGAAAGAACAACTCAACGCCAATCCTTTGGCAGATGTCATTGCACGCGCGGGCGAAATCATTCTCGGGAAAGAGCCGCAAATCCGCATGGCGATGTGCTGCATCCTTGCACGCGGCCACTTGCTGATTGAAGATGTTCCCGGTGTGGGCAAGACCACCCTATCACACGTGTTGGCAAACCTTTTGGGGCTTCAATACCAGCGGATTCAATTCACCAGTGACTTGTTGCCCGCGGATATCGTGGGAGTGTCGATCTTCGAACGGGATTCCGGTACTTTTCGTTTCCATCCCGGGCCAGTTTTTTCGCAGGTGATCCTGGCTGACGAAATCAACCGCGCTTCCCCGAAAGCACAGAGTGCGTTGCTGGAAGCGATGGAAGAAAATCAAGTCACGGCCGATGGGCAGACGATGAAGCTGCCCCAGCCTTTCTTCGTGATCGCGACTCAAAATCCTTCGCATCAGGTGGGCACCTTTCCCCTCCCCGAGTCCCAACTGGATCGTTTCCTGATGCGAATTCGATTGGGCTACCCGGACCATTCTGCCGAGCGTGCGCTGCTGAAGGGCGAAGACCGGCGCGAACTGGTGGCCAAGATATCGCCGGCCATGACGGTTGCAGATCTTGTCGCGCTCCAGAAAGACGTCGCAAGCATCTTTGCATCGGACGGCCTCATCGACTATGTGCAAGCATTGATTAACCACACGCGAGAGTCCAACCACTTCGAAATGGGCCTGTCGCCGCGTGCAGGATTGGCCGTGCTCCGCGCTGCGCAGGCATGGGCGCTCATGGCCGGTCGCCGGCATGTCTTGCCGGAGGATGTTCAAGCGGTGGTTCCTGCAGTGGTAGGCCACCGTCTGCGCCCGGTGAATACCGGCGAAGCAAAGATCGTCAATCCAGCAGACGACCTGATTCGTGCCGTTGCAATTCCCTGAGAAGTCAGGGAAAAGCCCAGCGTTGATGCGCCTCACAGGCCGAAAATGCTCCATGCCTTATCAAGACTAGAGTTTGATCTTTCAGTGCACACGCTAAGCCCGTCCATCAAAACGCGCTCAATGCGCCAGCGGATATCGGATTGGATTTTTCCGGGCGCGGGCACCCGAGACGCCGCCTGTGCAGTTGGTTCAGCCCGAATCTTTATTCTTCCCACACGGACCGGCTATTTTTTCGTAGTCGTGCTTGTTTTGTTGTTGATCGCTTCCATCAACTACAGTCTTTCGCTCGGCTTTATGCTGACTTTTCTCTTGGCCAGTATGGGTGGGGTGGGAATGTTGCACACGTTCGCAAACTTGGTGCGCTTGTCCATCAGCCCCGGGAAGGTCGAGGCTGTGCATGCCGGTGAAACGGCTATCTTCTCCATCGTTCTGGCAAATCCGACTGCGGCGCGGTTTTCCGTCGGGGTCAAGCGCGCCGGGCATGGTGGTGGCGCTCCCGTGTTCGCAGATGTCGATGAAGGCAGACATTCGATCGTGCAATTGCCGGTTTTGGCGGAAAGACGCGGTTTTGTCGAGTGCGGGAGGCTGGAAATCTTTACGGAATACCCGCTCGGACTGTTTCATGCTTGGTCGTATGTCGATTTTGGGATGAAGGGACTGGTTTATCCGAAGCCCGATGCTGGCGCTGGGGCACTTCCTTTTGACTTTCATGCGGCCGGCGAAGGCAACTTGCCGGTCAAAGGCGATGAGGAGTTCCAATCGTTGAGAGCATACAAGCCGGGCGATACGCCTCGCCAAATCGCGTGGAAAGCATTGGCACGGGAGCAAGGTTTGCTGGTCAAGGAATTCGGCGCGACTGCAAGTGCCGACCTGTGGCTAGACTACGATCAGCTCCAGGATTTGCCGACGGAGCAACGTCTCCAACGCCTCACATGGTGGGTGTTGGAAGCAGGCCGCCAGCAAGTGCCTTTCGGCATGAAGCTTCCGGGATTCCGGGTGCAGCCGATGGCCGGCGCGTTGCATCGCGACAAGTGCCTTGAAGCCTTGGCGTTGTTTGGAATGACATCGCCATGAGTTACGCGCCTGCCCTGACGCTTGCCAATATCGCCTGGCTGATGGCGGCGATGGCCTTTGTCATCGCGCCACATGTGGCGCGCCTGCCTTGGTGGGTTCTTGGCGTCTGCGTTGGATCAGGCGTGGCGAGATGGTGGATTGCGCGCAGGGCTTGGCATACGCCTCCTTGGTGGATCATGGGCCTCATCGCCGTCGCCGTGACAGCGGGTGCACGGCTGGAATATGGCCGCCTCTTCGGGCGTGAAGTGGGCGTGGTGCTTCTGATTGCCATGTTGTGCCTGAAGGTGCTCGAAATGCGCAATCGCCGCGACGCAATCATTGCCATCTTCATGGGCTTTTTTCTGGCGATTACCAATTTCCTGTACTCGCAAACCATCCTGATGGGTGGGTACATGTTCATTTGCGTGCTGATATTTGTGGCGACGCTCATCGGCTACAACCGTGTTGCGAGTCCTGCGGGATGGAAAGAGCGGCTTCGACCTGCGGCAATGATCTGTGTGCAGGCCATCCCAATGATGCTGGTCATGTTCTTTCTTTTCCCGCGCCTCTCGGGCCCGTTGTGGCGTATGCCGGGCGACGAAAGTGCCAGTACAGGATTGTCGGACAGCATGACGCCGGGCGACATCAGCAAGCTTTCGAAATCCACGGCCGTCGCCTTTCGGGTGGATTTTGAGGGGCCCGTGCCCGACAATTCGGATCTCTATTGGCGTGGGCCGGTCTTGGGCCTCAATATGGGCCGAACGTGGCGGGCTCAGCCCGTCTTCCCTTTGCCGGACGGCGTTGCGCTCGACATGAAATCGGAGGCGCCTCCGGTGAAATATCGAGTCACCCTGCAACCTCATAACAAGCCTTGGCTTTTCGCGCTTGACATGCCGAAAGACGTGCCCAAGGACGCCCTGCTGTTTCCGGACTACCAAATGCGGGTTCGGGGTGCAGTGACCGCGTTGCGTGCATACGACGTCAGTTCGGTTTTGCGGTTTCGGGCTGGCAGTACCCTGTCGGAGCGCGAGCGCCGGGAAAACCTGGCGCTTTATCCCGGCTTCAATCCGCGAGCGTTGGCATATGTTCGCGAACTAAAGCAGCAATTTTCGGACTCAAAGGCGCTGATCGAACACCTGATGCAGCGTTACAACCGCGAATTTGAGTACACCCTTGAACCGCCAAGGCTTGCAGAACACCCGGTGGACGAATTCCTGTTCGATACAAAGAAGGGATTTTGCGAACACTATGCCGGGAGCTTCGTTTTTCTAATGCGGGCTGCGGGAATTCCCGCTCGGGTGGTCACGGGCT
>JBGAUM010000116.1:0-10263 GCA_044228625.1 Usitatibacteraceae bacterium
CATTGGAAGCCATATTCCCGGCATTGCGTCTCCATCAATGTCCAGAACAAGTCCGAAAGTTCCAAGGATTTTGCACGAACGTCCTTCATGGCGATGTCCGCGAATGTGGCCACGCCTTCCTGCAGGGCGCGCAGGGCAAGGATGGATGGCGTGCCACATTGGAAGCGCGCTATGTCCGGCGCGGGCTGGTAGGCCGGGATAAATTCAAATGGGGTGGCGTGCCCAAGCCATCCTGAGAGCATCATGGGAAACCCGGCTTGGCGCGCGCGGGCAACATACACAAATGCCGGTGCGCCGGGCCCGCCATTGAGGTACTTGTAGCCGCAGCCGACCGCCAGCTCCGCTCCATCGCGCCCCACCTCAAGCGGCAGTGCGCCCGCACTGTGACTCAGATCCCAGACGATATCGTGTCCGGCGGCGCTCGCTGCGGCGTTCAGTCGGGCCATGTCGAGCACCCGTCCGCTGCGGTAATCCACTTGCGTGAACAATGCCACTGCAACATCCGGGCGAAATTCGGCCACGAGATTGTCTCCCTCAACCCAGCGTAGCTCCGCACCGTCCCCGACCAGCTTGGCCAATCCTTCCGCCATGTAAAGGTCTGTCGGAAAGTTGCCTTTTTCAGAGAGGATCACCCGCCGCTGCGGATTGCGCGTGCGCGCCTGCGCTAATGCGCCAGCCACGAGTTTGAATAAATTGATCGACGTCGAATCGCAGGCGACGACTTCGCCTGCTTTTGCGCCGATCAGTCGGGCGATTCCGTCCCCTGTTTTTCGGGCGAGGTCAATCCAGCCTGCCTGATTCCAGGACCGGATGAGTCCTGCTCCCCATTCGTCCAAGATGGTGCGGGAAAGTGCGCCAACAGCACCGTGGGGTAAAGCACCCAAAGAATTGCCGTCGAGGTAAATGATTCCCGCGGGCAGCGCGAATCGGCTTCGCGCCGTGGCCAACGGGTCCGTACGGTCCAAATCGAGGCAGCGTTCCCTTGACCAATCAGTTGTGTGTTTCATGCCTCAATTATCGCAGAGGCCCATTATCATGCCGCCATGGAGATCGATTCGATTCCTACCGACAGGTGGGCAAGCGACGTGCCTTCGCATTGGGTTTTGGCGGCAGCCGCTCATTTTCTGACGGGTGGCCGGGTCCTGGATTTGGCCTGCGGCGGTCTAAGGCATTCCCGGCTACTTGCTGAATTGGGATTTCAAGTCGTTGCAGTCGATCGGAGCGAGCGCCCGGCGACCGAGGCTTTCGGGCCACATAGAGAGCGAATTGAATATCGCCAAATCGACCTTGAGGTTGATAGTTGGCCGCTTGCCGGCGAGTTGTTTGAGGCCATCGTCGTGACCAACTACCTGCATCGGCCTGTGCTGCCCTGTCTGGTTTCTGCATTGGTATCTGGTGGCGTATTGGTCTATGAAACCTTTGAACAGGGAAACGAGGCATTTGGGCGCCCAACACGCCCGGAATTTCTCATGAAACCTGGGGAATTGCTGGATGTTCTTGCGCCGCATTTGGCGATTTTGTCCTACGAGCACGGCCAGGTTTTGTACCCGCGGCGAGCGGTCATTCAACGGATTGTGGCCCGGCGCATGTAAGGAGACGGGCACTGTGGTGGCAAATGGCGGGAACGCGTTCAATGCTAAAATGTCAGATTGCTGGATTCGCTCATTTTTTTCCGGCTTCTTCCTCCAAATCCAATCCAATCCCCCCCATGCTCAAAGGCAGTTTCGTCGCGATCGTGACGCCCATGCATCCCAACGGCGAATTGGACTTCCCGCGCTTCAAGTCGTTGATTGATTGGCACATTGCCGAGGGAACCGATGGGATTGTCGTGGTGGGCACGACCGGCGAATCGCCCACAGTTGACATGGATGAGCACTGTGCGCTGATCCAAGCCGCAGTTGAGCACGTTGGCAAACGGGTTCCCGTCATTGCAGGAACTGGCGGCAATTCGACCAAGGAAGCCATATTTCTTTCCGATTTTGCAAGGAAGGTGGGGGCCGACTATTCGCTCTCGGTGGTTCCGTACTACAACAAGCCCACGCAGGAGGGCATGTTTCGCCACTTCAGTGCCATCGCGGAAGCTGTGGATTTGCCGATGATCTTGTACAACGTGCCCGGGCGCACGGTTGCAGACATGTCCAACGAGACTGCGTTGAGGTTGGCAAATATTCCGGGCATTGTCGGCATTAAGGATGCCACCGGCAATTTGGCGCGCGGTGCGGACTTGATTGCACGTGCCCCAAAAGGATTCACCATCTTGTCCGGAGACGATGCCACGACTTTGGCATTGATACTCTTGGGAGGGCACGGCACCATTTCTGTTACTGCAAATGTCGCGCCGCGCGCAATGCACGAAATGTGCGTCGCGGGGCTGGCAGGAGACCGCGAGAAAGCAATCTCCCTCAATAATCGTTTGATGGGTCTGCACGACAAGTTGTTTCTCGAGGCCAATCCAATTCCAGTCAAATGGGCTTTGCAGCAAATGGGCCGGATTGACTCGGGCATCCGTTTGCCACTGACCCCCTTTGATGCAAAGTTCCATGCGCAGCTCGCCGAGGCCATGCGTGCCGCAGGTGCCATTCAATCCATGAAGGAAGCCGCCTAAATGCAGTCACGATTGACCATCATCATCACCTCGTCGCTTGCATTCGTTCTCGCTGCATGCGGCACAACCAAAGGTCCGGATTATCGTTCTCAGGGTGGAAAGATCCCCTCACTGGAGATTCCGCCGGACTTGACGTCCCCGGTTTCCGACGACCGCTTTGTGATTCCTGATAGCAAAGGCACGACCTATTCGGCCTATGCGCGGGATCGCAGTGGCGCGCCCGCGACAAACTCCGGCCTGCTTCCAAAGCCCGATGGCATGCGCATCGAGCGTGCGGGCGATCAGCGTTACTTGGTGGTGAAAGGCGCTGCTGACAAGCTCTGGCCGGTTGTCAAGGATTTTTGGACCGAGATGGGATTTGTCATTCGCCGTGAAGTGCCGGAGGCTGGCGTCATGGAAACCGATTGGGCGGAAAACCGTACCAGACTCCCCCAAGACATCATCTCCCGCACCGTCGGCCGCGTATTTGAAAAGCTGTACGACACAGGATTTCGCGACAAATTTCGCACGCGGATGGAAGCCGGCACGGAGCCCGGCTCGGTCGAAATTTACGTCAGTCATCGCGGCGTAGAAGAGGTTTACAGCCATCCAGACAAGAACAGCACGGCGTGGCAGCCACGTGCGACCGACCGTGATCTTGAAGCAGAAATGCTGGCGCGCCTGATGGTGCGTTTGGGAGCAACGGGTGCGGACAAGGCGGGCGTCCTTGCCGCAGGCGGAAATGCGCCAGTACGCGCCCAGTTCGACAAAGATAAGGGTGGTCCGCTCAAGATTGCAGAACCGTTTGACCGCGCTTGGCGGCGTGTGGGCCTGGCATTGGATCGCGTTGGATTCACTGTGGAAGACCGCGATCGCTCGAAGGGTGTCTATTTCGTACGCTATATCGATCCAGAAGCGGAGTTGAAAACGGGCGATAGCAAAAGCTTCCTCGAACGTCTGAAGTTCTGGAAGAAAGACGAGCCGACTTCAAAGCCGCAATACCGTGTTGTTGTACGTGAGGCAAGCGGGTCAAGCGAAGTCGATGTTCAAGGTGCCGACGGCAAACCCGAGAATACGGGTACCGGCAAACGCATCCTTGCGCTGTTGAGCGAACAGCTGCGTTAGACGCCTTCCACGGCCGCCGAACGTTCCGCATGAGCCTTCGCTTCTGCTCGTTGGGGAGTGGCAGCGAGGGAAACGCATTGATCGTCGAAGTCGATGGGCGGGCGGTCTTGCTCGATTGTGGCTTTGGCATTGCGGAAGTTGAGCGCCGTATGTCGCGTGCTGGAATCGGGCCAGAGGTGCTCGATGCCATCATTGTCACCCACGAACACAGCGATCACATGGGCGGTGTGGCGCGTTTTGCGCGCAAGCATCGACTGCCCGTCTGGGCTACGGCTGGCACCTTGAATTTTGTCGATCGGGAGATTCTTGCTGCCGAGCGTATGCGTACTATCGATCCGCACGAATCGTTCACGCTGGGCGGCATCGAGGTCACTCCATTTTCCGTGCCGCACGATGCAACGGAGCCGGTACAGTTCGTATTCTCAGACGGCGCAGCCAGGCTCGGCGTCATGACGGATACGGGGACGATTACGGCGCATATTGAGGCGAAGCTTTCGGCTTGCGACGCCTTGGTGCTTGAATGCAACCATGATTTGGACATGCTCTTGAACGGGCCCTATCCGGAGCGCCTGAAAAAGCGCGTATCGGGAAAATTTGGACACCTGGACAATCGCACTGCGGCGTCACTTCTGGCCAATGTGGACTGCACTCGTCTCAAGCACATTGTTGCAGCGCATTTATCCAAGACCAACAATCGCCCCGAACTGGCGAAGCAGGCCTTGGCTGAGGCCCTGCATTGTGAATCCGGTTGGATCGGGGTGGCGGCACAGGATACGGGTTTCGACTGGCGAGAAATCTAATCAATCCCTTCGACAGGGCGCCGCAACGATATTGCCATTGAGGTCTGCAAACCTCAGAGCGAAAAAAAACGCCGGTCCCAGACCGGCGTTTTTTTTGCGTGCGACTGAAGAATTACTTCTTCGGGGCGTCCTTTGCAGGAGCAGCGGCCGGAGCGGCTGCCGGAGCAGCGGCCGGAGCGGCTGCAGGAGCAGCGGCCGGAGCAGCTGCAGGAGCAGCAGCGGCATCAGCCGGCTTTGCAGCGTCAGCGGCGGGAGCAGCAGGAGCGGCAGCAGTGTCGGCAGGCTTCGGAGCCTCAACCTTTGGTGCCGGTGCCGGGGCCGGTGCGGGCTTCGGTTCTTCCTTGCCACAAGCGGCGAGGCCAGCAGCAACGATTGCAGCGATAACGATCTTGTTCATTTCAGCAGTTCCTTGAAGAAAAAATTTGATCAAATTTTTTGGCGGCAGTTCGGAGCCACGTTGCTTCGCTAGGCGTTGCACCCGACAAAGAAGATGACCCGTTTCGACCGACCCAAAATTTTATCAGAATTGTGCTGCAATGCACAAATCTCCGAAACGCGGGTCAAGGGAACTGCAGGCTTCAGAGGCCGGCGGTGGATCCGACAGAGACCGCCTCTGAAGACTCCAGTATGTCCTCGAATCTTTCGGCGCGTGGCTGGCAGTCCTCCGGATCATTCATGGAGAGGACCGAGCGCGGGTGGCCGATGTGCAAGTGGTGCCAAATCGAGTGCCGATCGGCGAGGACCATGGGGTCATGCGCTTCGCGGGCGCGACCGACCGTTCGGCGCACGGCAAATTGCGAGGAAAAATGTCCCACCAGTGCGACGAGGCGCGGTACTTCCGATTCGATGGCACGAACTTCATGCAAGACGAGGACCAGTTGTCGTTGGCGGTTCCCCAACAAGTACTGACGCAGGGCGGCAATGCGCGAGGGCGCTCCAAACCCATGTTCCCGCAAGTGGACCGGGTCTTCGTCAAAGATGGAGAGCCGGTGGGCCGCCGAGGCAATCACCTGGTCGATTGCCAACAATGCTTCTGTCTTTGATTCAATGATCTGATAGACACTGTCAGCCATTTTTTCCCCCGTGCTCAATAGGCGCAAACTCAATTGCACCGGTTTCATGCAGTTGATGGAGAATCCTGCAAAGTGTTTGGTTGAATGGCGCCCGTACTCTGGTTGTATTTTGGCCCACGGATGCTGGTCGCAACATGCGCGAGTTTGCCAATTCAAACAGTGCGTCTTCAACATTTGACGGGCAAGGTAGGTGCTCGCCATTGACGAAGAATTCACCCGAGCAACGCAGCATTCGTGTGGGCAATGTCAATCGGACACCCCTCGACTTAACCTCACGGGCAAATGGGCCCTGTTCCCAATGATCGTCCGGTTGTGGCAAAAATACATGGGGCTTTAGTGCTGTCAGAAAGCAACCCAAGGCATGGGTCAGATGCTGTTCGTTGCGGACAGACTTTGCCACTTGTCGCATGACCCGGAGCAATGACCTTTGCATTTGAGTATCCACGTTGCCCGGGAACCTAGTGGGTTTCATGGAAGGATCGCTGTATTGTCCAGGAAATGTGAACGAATCCCTGCTGGCATCCAGCAAGAATTCGCCGAGCTCCTGATAGTTCGGCGCGCGAAAGCCGATTGACCAAGTCAAACAATCGCCGATGGCGACGCCATGGTGCGCCACTTGCGGTGGCAAATAGAGCATATCGCCTGTTTCAAGGACGAACTCGTCTTCAACTCGGAAGCGTTTCAAGATCTTTAGCGGCAAGCCCGCTTCCAACGAAAGGTCGCCTTGCCTGGAAATTTGCCATTTGCGCTTCCCAGTTCCCTGCAAAAGGAATACGTCGTAGGAGTCCACATGCGGACCAACGCCACCTCCGTCGACGGCATAGCTCACCATGAGGTCGTCGATGCGCGCGTTCGAAATGAACCCAAACTTGGCCAGGAGATCGTGAGCTTCGTAGGAATGGTGTTGGACATCCTGCACCAGTACGGTCCATGGCGTGGTCTTGCTTTTGAGTTCACCAAACTTGCGTGCGCCAATCGGCCCATGGGTTAGCGTCCACTTCTTCCCGCGGCCTTCCACTAACCGACTTTCCGCATCTTCTCGCGCGGCCAACGTCAGCACCTCCCCGCGCGTCAGCGGCGCCACAAGATCCGGAATGGCGCCACGGATGAGCAATGGTTTCTTTTGCCAGTACTCGCGGAGAAAAGCGCGTGGTGTGAGGCCGCCCAAGAGGGGCAACGAGCGATCAGGATTCATGCGATGTCACTACCAAAACCTCGTGAAATGATTTCCGGCTAGGTGCTTGCAAAGCAAAAAAAAATTTGCGCTAGAATCGAATCAACTACGTTGCACTTGGATCAAACGCATCACATCAGTGGAGCGCATGACAATGTTGCAAGTCGGTTCGCTGGCCCCGGTGTTTGAATTGCCTGATGCAAGCATGGAAATGATCCAGCTTTCCAGCTTTCGCGGCAAGAAGAACGTCGTTCTGTACTTCTATCCGCGAGACGGCACTCCGGGGTGCACGATGGAAGCAATCGACTTTTCAGACCATGAAGACGCGTTCTCGGAGTGTGACACCGTGGTGTTCGGGGTATCCCGGGATGACTGCCTCGTCCACGAAGAGTTCAGGGACAAGCACGGCATATCACTGCAATTGCTTTCTGATGCCGAATGCGAGGTCATGCGAAAGTACGAAGTGATGACCGAAATGGACCACAATGGCCAGGCTCGGCCCTGCATACATCGCATGACTTACGTGATCGACAAAAAAGGGAAAGTTCGCCACGTCCTGCGCGACCTCAACCCGCGTCAGCACGCAAGTGAAGTGCTCAAAGTCGTGCGGCAGATGCACGGGCACTGACGATTCTGCGGTTCAGCGTGGATCGCTGGGTGCCCAGAATCCACCAGACTCGATTCGGAAAGGATGATTCCGATTCGCCGAGTCCACCGTAATACGGACCCAGTTTATGAATGGCGAACCATAGCATTCGACGCGCGTCACGTGGGAGATCGGGCGTTTGTCGAGAGGGCTTACATAAGGCTGGTCAATCCGAAACGTGTGGGTATCGCCATGCGCGAAGAGTATCGGGAGCACATTGCGCCTCGCCTCCTCCTCAAATGCGCTGATGAATTCGGCCAGGGCACTTGCCCTTGCAACCTCCGGGCTTTCCTCAAAGCCCGGATTGGCTTGCAAGAAGAGAACAACGCCCACCGCACTCGAGTCGCGTGCAATTCGAAACGCTTCCTTCATCCAAGCAATGTTTGCACGGGTGCGTACCTTTTGCTCAGCATCCCCCTCGGTGTCGAATCCAACGTTATCGTTGCTGGCTTGGACATTCAGTGCCGCAAAGATCACGCCTCCCGTTTGCCACATGGTATTCTCAACATAGGGCGAAAATTCGCCGCCCCACGTCGACTGCCGGTCGAGGTGTATCCTCGACTTACCCAGCGATTCGGGCGTCGCATGAAAAATCTTTCGCAGCGCATCGAGGCGCTCAAGTGGATTGTCCCCGTGATTGCTCTTACGTCGGCAGTCCACCCAATCATTGTCTCCTGGTAAATAGATGAATGGATGGGCTGATCTGTCAAAGTCCGCCTTGCGGAATGCGAAGAGTGCGTCAGTGCACCGCGAATTGCTGCCCGCCTTGAAATCGCCCACGTGGACCACGAATTTCAGGGATTCCGCATTCATGGCATCGATCAGATGCGGGAATAATTGTTCTTCGTGCGGCGTGTATTGAAGGTCTCCAATCAACGCAAAGGAGAACGCACCCGGCGGGACCGACGCGCAGCCGCCAAGAACTGTCAGCGCGAATACAGCCAGTAGGCGAATCATTGCATCCCGGAATCGAGCAATCTTTTCAGCTCGTAGAGTTTCTTGAGCGCGTCGCGAGGGCTCAAGTCGTCGGGATTGAGATCTGCCAGTCGATCCAGCACTGGGTGTGTCAAGGTCGCGGACGGTGGTTCTTGAGGCGAAGCGAACAGATCTGCTTGCATGGCCGAAGACTCAGCGCTCGCAAGCAAGTCATCCAAGTGCTTTCTAGCGCGGCGAATCACGCTTCGCGGAACGCCAGCAAGCTGCGCAACCTGCAAACCGTAGCTCTTGTCCGCCGGGCCGGACTCAAGTTTATGAAGAAAAATGATCTTGTCCTTCATTTCAACGGCGTCCAGATGCACGTTTGCGAGATTGGGCAGTTCCGCGTTGAGTTGGGTCAACTCAAGGTAGTGCGTTGCGAAAAGCGTGAAACAACGCGTGATCTCGGCCAAGTGCCTAGCGATGGCCCATGCCAAAGCCAAACCGTCATACGTGGATGTTCCCCGGCCGATCTCGTCGATCAGCACCAGCGACCGCGGCGTTGCCGAATTGAGGATCGCAGCCGCCTCGGTCATTTCCACCATGAAGGTGGACCTTCCACCTGCCAAATCGTCCGATGCACCGATTCTGGTCATGATGCGATCTACGGGGCCAAACTCTGCCGCTGCTGCGGGGACGAAGGAACCGGTGTGCGCCAATAGCGTGATTTGTGCGACTTGTCTCATGTAGGTCGACTTGCCGCCCATGTTGGGACCCGTGATGAGTAAGAGCTGCCGCGAGCGGTCCAGATGGCAATCATTGGGAATGAAGCTCTCGACCTGGGATTCCACGACGAGGTGGCGGCCGCCTTCAATGTGCAACCGGTCTGCATCGACAAACACAGGCTCACCTAACCGGAAACGAACAGCATTGGCTGCATGCGCAGCGAATACGTCCAGTTCGGCAATCGCCCGAGCAAAAGCCTGCAATGCCGGAACGTGGGACGACAATGTCTCAAGCAATGCATCGTAGAGAAACTTCTCGCGTGCAAGCGCACGCTCGCCCGCCGAGAGTGCCCTGTCCTCAAATGCCTTCAACTCCGGCGTGATGAAACGCTCGGCATTCTTCATGGTTTGCCTGCGACGGTAGTCGGCAGGCACCTTGTCGAGTTGGCCCTGCGTTACCACAATGAAATACCCGTGAACGCGGTTGAATTCGACCCGCAGATTTGAGATCCCCGTCCGTCCACGTTCGCGTGCTTCAAGCGCCACCAGGAACTCACCTGCATGGTCCTGAAGGGAACGCAAGTCGTCCAATTCAGGGTCATAACCACCTCGAATCACACCGCCATCTCGAATGGTGGTAGCCGGGTCATCAAGCAATGCAGCAGTCAATTCAGAGGCAATGCCGGTATCAATCTGGATAGGGCTGGAAATTGCCGCAAGTTCCTGCATTTGCTCGAGGAGCGATGCGACCGCGGGCGCGGCAAGAAGCGCGTCGCGCAGGCCGGTCAGGTCCCGCGGCCTCGCAGATTTCAGTGCCACGCGGGTGACGATGCGTTCTACATCGGGCCAGCCTCTCAAGGCTCCCTGAATGGCCTCATGTCCTGGGATCAAGGCGCGAACCACGGCAAGCCTTTCTCGTACCTCATCCCTGGCTGTCAATGGATGATGCAAGTCATGGGCCAGTAGTCGTGCACCCATGCCCGTGGCGCAACAATTCAGAACAGAAAACAGGGTTGGCGACTCCGCTTGATTCACCGTTTCTGAAATCTCAAGGTTCCGCCTCGTTGCCGCATCCATGCGAATGAACTGGTCGCTGCGCTCCACGACGAGCCCAGTAATGTGGGGCAGTGCCGATCGCTGAGTTTGCTGCACATACTGCAAAAGAGCGCCGGCTGCAGCAACGGCCAGGGGCTGGTCCGCGCAGTCGAAAGCCGAGAGATC
>JBGAUM010000117.1:0-11266 GCA_044228625.1 Usitatibacteraceae bacterium
GCCGCATCGGACCACAAGCCCCGCACCGACATCACCGGCGTGTGGTACGACCCGGCCACCAACGGCTCCGGGCTCACTTTTACCCAAAGCGCCTCGCGGCCGGACCTGGTGTTCGGCACCTGGTATGTGTACAGCAATGACGGCGGCTCTCGTTGGTTCACCATCCAGAACACTGCCTGGAGCCAACAGGGCAAGGTTCTGGAAGGCGATTTGCTGGAGACGCGCGGAAACAGCGTGCAGTGCATCGCGCCACTCGACGCCTGCCCGGTCGGACTTTCAACCGTCAACACGATGGGCCGCGCCCGCGTGACGCTCAATGGCAATCACGCCGCGCTGATCGAAGCCTTCAATCCGCTGGGCGCCTTGCTCTTCTCGTCCCAAATCCAACGCATCAGGTTCTGACCATGAACGTCCAATCGATTCTGCGGGTCCTCACCATGGGCTGGGCTGTTGTGGCGACTTGCGCGCAGGCAACGCTCACAGTGGATGGTCCTCCCACCCACACGCTCACCGTCACACCTGCGAGCGCGCCCGCGATGACGCCGCGCACCATCCACCTGGTCGTTTGGGGATCCGGCTGCGCGCCCGGTCCCGCGCGACTGGAAACCGGCAAGGTCAATGAACACCGCGTGTTGCTGGTGGTGGTGAATCCGCCCAGCTCGGGTCCGTGTACCCTGCAAGCCGTCCAGTATTCATTCGACCTCACGTACACGCCGCAGAATGAAGGTGACCTGCGCGTCATGGCGGTCTATGCAGGCGGCGCCTGGTTGACGGAAGGTGTGCTCGTCACGCGCGACCAGCCCACGCGCCGTTCGAAATTCGACTTGACGGGCATGTGGTACGACCCGGCCACCAGCGGCTCGGGGCTCACATTCGTTCACGCGCAGCCCCGCAACGATGCGGTCTTCGGCACCTGGTTTCTCTACGATGCGCAGCGCAACCCGCGCTGGTACACGATCCAGAACGTGTTCTGGCATCCCGGCGGGCAAGAGGCCGAGGGCATCCTGTTTGCAGCCTCGGCCCCGATCAACATTTGCCCGCTGACCGTCATCGGCTGCCCGACGGCCGCGTCGCTCTTCGCTCCGATGGCGCGTGCGCGCATCGTGTTGCACTCGGCCAGCGCAGCACGCGTGGACGCCTTGCGCGCGGATGGCAGTGTCATCTTTTCATCCAACGTGGTGCGTGCCCCGATTTAGCGAGGGCGCGCCAATGACGTGGAACTCCTGAAGGGTTCCAGCGGCATCACTGAATCTGTCGCGGACCCGCCACCGGCCTTCCCCTCGCCACCCCTTGAGGGCGGCGGACGCGGGCCCGCGGCAGACCCTTCATTCCCGTCGAAATGGCCGATCAGGGGAGCACGCTTTCGTCAAAGCGGCCCCTTGGCCCGAATCCGGCAAAAGCACAATTTGCCCGATCGCGCAAAACCCAAGAATTGACGCGGTCTTTCAGCCGTTTCTGGCCTGAAATGCCCGTGTTTTCTCGCCTTTCGCGAACTTAATGTTTCACATGAAGTTCCACGTCTTTTGTGCACTGCAAAACGGCCCGTAAACCCTTGTTTTTCCGCGTGATTTCACCCCGGAAAAAAAGTGTTTGCGTTTTGGCAAAACCGCACGATATAGTGCTGCTCGGTCACGGTTGGCACTAGATATTGTGCCGGTTGTGGATGCTTCTGTTCCCAAGTTCGGTATGGTTTGTGGATGCCCTTGGGACGCGCGGTGGATAAGGTGTGGACGACTCCGCGTTCGGCGACTCGGGAATGGGCCCGGTCAGCGCCGCCAAGAAGCCTCCTAATCGCCCGTCGATGGCCGATAAGTAATTGATTTCAAAAATAAAAGACGTCCACCAGGAGACCCCGCAATGCAGATGTCATCCGACATTCGTCCGGCAAACACCACATTTGGTTTTGGCCTTACCTCTTCAAACCCGCAAAACACCGCAAACCCCGACTTTGCCGAGTCACGATACGCGGACTACAAGATCATCCGCCGCAACGGGTCGGTGGCGCCGTTCGAGCCCACCAAGATCGGTGTGGCCATGACCAAGGCGTTCATCGCCGTCAATGGTTCGCAGGAAGCCGCCAGCGCGCGCATGCGCGAGATGGTGCAACAGCTCACCGGCAACGTGGTCAGCGCCCTCATGCGCCACAAACCCACCGGCGGCACGTTCCACATCGAGGACGTGCAGGACCAGGTGGAGCTTGCGCTCATGCGTGCCGGCGTGCAGGACGTGGCCCGTTCCTACGTGCTCTATCGCGAAAAGCGCGCCATGGAGCGCGCGCAGGCCAAGGCCCAGGAGCCGCAACAGGATGTCGGCATCAATGTCTCCATCAACGGCGGCCACGTGCCGCTGGACGTGGCTGCACTGTCCGCACTGATCAATGCCGCCTGCGAAGGCTTCGGCGACCACGTCAACCCGAAGCAGATCCTCGAGGCCACGTTGCGCGACCTCTATGACGGCGTGCCGCAGGAAGAGGTGTTCAAGGCCGCCACCATGGCCGCGCGGGCGTTGATCGAAAAAGATCCGGCGTACACCAAGGTGTCCGCGCGCCTGCTGATGCACTCGATCCGCAAGGAAATCCTGGGCGAGGAAGTGACCGCCGCGGAAATGGCGGCGCGCTACGTGGATTACTTCCCGCAATTCATCAAGAAGGGCATCGACGCCGAATTGCTCGACGAGCGCATGGCGCAATACGACCTGCGCAAGCTCGGCGCCGCGCTGAACGCAGACCGCGACAACCAGTTCACCTACCTCGGCCTGCAAACGCTCTACGATCGCTACTTCCTGCACGTGGACGATGTGCGCATCGAGTTGCCGCAGGCGTTCTACATGCGCGTGGCGATGGGCCTGGCGTTGAACGAAGTGGAACGCGAGGCGCGCGCCATCGAGTTCTACCACGTGCTCTCGACCTTCGATTTCATGAGCAGCACGCCGACGTTGTTCAACTCCGGCACGCGCCGCTCGCAGCTCTCTTCGTGCTATCTCACCACGGTGGCCGACGACCTCGACGGCATTTACGAAGCGCTCAAGGAAAACGCACTGCTCTCCAAGTTTGCCGGCGGATTGGGCAATGACTGGACGCCGGTGCGCGCACTGGGCAGCCACATCAAGGGCACCAACGGCAAGTCTCAAGGCGTGGTGCCGTTCCTCAAGGTGGTGAACGACACGGCCGTGGCGGTGAACCAGGGCGGCAAGAGGAAGGGCGCCGTCTGCGCGTACCTCGAAACCTGGCACCTCGATATCGAAGAGTTCCTCGAGCTTCGCAAGAACACTGGCGACGACCGCCGCCGCACGCACGACATGAACACCGCGAACTGGATTCCGGATCTGTTCATGAAGCGCGTGATGCAGGGCGCCGACTGGACCTTGTTTTCGCCCAGCACCTGCCCGGACTTGCACGACAAGTTCGGCAAGGACTTCGAAGCCACCTACACGGCCTATGAAGAGAAGGCCGCGCGCGGCGAGATCAAGCTGTTCAAGAAGATTCCCGCGCTGACGCTGTGGCGCAAGATGCTCACCATGCTGTTCGAGACCGGGCATCCGTGGATCACCTTCAAGGACCCGTGCAACGTGCGCTCCCCGCAGAACCATGTCGGCGTGGTGCACTCCTCCAACCTCTGCACGGAAATCACGCTCAACACCAACGACAGCGAAATCGCCGTCTGCAACCTGGGTTCGGTGAACCTCGTTGCGCACATGACGACGGACGCCGCCGGCAAGCGCGTGCTCGACCACGCCAAGCTGAAGCGCACCGTGTCCACCGCGATGCGCATGCTCGACAACGTCATCGACATCAATTACTACGCGGTGAAGAAGGCGCGCGACTCGAACCTCAAGCACCGTCCGGTGGGCCTCGGCATCATGGGCTTCCAGGACTGCCTGCACGAAATGCGCGTGCCGTACGCCTCCGAGGGTGCGGTGAGCTTTGCCGACACCAGCATGGAAGCGGTGTGCTACTACGCCTACTGGGCCTCCACCGAGTTGGCCGAGGAGCGCGGACGTTACTCCACCTACAAGGGCTCGTTGTGGGACCGCGGCATCCTCCCGCAGGATTCGCTGAAGCTGCTCGCTGAAGAGCGCGGCGGCTACGTGGAAGTGGACATGTCCGCCACCATGGACTGGGACAGCCTGCGCGCCCGCATCAAGCAATTCGGCATGCGCAATTCCAATTGCATCGCCATTGCACCCACGGCGACCATCTCCAACATCATCGGCGTCTCGGCCTGCATCGAGCCGACGTACCAGAACCTGTTCGTGAAGTCGAACCTCTCGGGCGAATTCACCGTGGTGAACGATTACCTGGTGCGCGACCTGAAGTCCCGCAACCTGTGGGACGAAGTGATGGTCTCGGACATCAAGCACTTCGACGGCTCGCTCGGTTCCATCGACCGCATTCCGGCGGACCTGCGCAGCCTTTATGCCACCGCGTTTGAAGTCGATACGCAGTGGGTTATCGAGTGCGCGGCGCGCCGCCAGAAGTGGATCGACCAGGCGCAGAGCCTGAACATCTACATGGCCGGTGCCTCGGGCAAGAAGCTCGACGAAACCTACAAGCTCGCCTGGGTGCGTGGCCTCAAGACCACGTATTACCTGCGCACCTTGGGCAAGTCCAGCGCCGAGAAGTCCACGGGCCGCGGCGGCGAGTTGAACGCCGTGCCGGTGATGGGAGGCGCCATGGGGGCGATGAGTGCCGTCGACGGCGATGGCGTGGGCGATGGCGCGGCGGAAGGCGCCAAGTTCTGTTCCATCGACAATCCGGAGTGTGAAGCGTGCCAGTAAGACGAAGGATTGCGGCGAAGGCTCACTCGCGCAGCGACGTTAAGCGAACGTCAGTGAGCGGCCGAAGCCACAACCCCGAATGCGAGGCGTGCCAGTAAGCGCGTGAAACCGGTGGTCGCCCCCACATGAACTGGGGCAGTCACCGGCCGCAGCAAACGAAGTTTTCTGTCCCACCACCACGAGGAATCCCGAATGCAATTCCATATCTTTCAGGATGCAAAGCTCGAATGGCGCTGGCAACTGGCCGGTGATGACGGCAAGAGGATTGCCGATTCCGGCGACGGTTACCGCGACAAGGAAGCCTGCCTGGATTCCATCGCTGCGGTGAAGGCCTCGGATGACGCGATCGTTTTGGAAAGCGTCACCAGCCTGATGGATTCTGAATTGCTGCAAATGCCGGGCCTGTTCCGGCAGCACTAAATTCAATCGGGCCAAAGTCAAAACCTGCTTTGGCCCGGTTTTTCGTTCGGTGTTGTACCAACAAATCATCTGGCTCTGCCAGCGATTTGTTGCCCCTTAAAGCTGGCGAAAAGCAGGTTTTCACTTTTCGCCAAAGGAGCAGATATGGTCTTCCATCTCTATCAAGACGTCGCCGGCAACTGGCGTTGGTACTTGTCCACCGCATCCGGCGTCAAACTCGCCGTGAGCCCGGTGGGCTATGCACGTCGCATGGAGTGCTTGCAGGCGATTCACCGCCTGCGCGAGGAAACCGCGGACGCTCCCTTGATGACCGATCCGTTCGTTGCCGCCGAATCCTCCGGCGCCTGGCTCACGGTGGCGGGCAAGGCCTGAGCGGCCGGCCCGTCGCGTCGCCCTCCCTTCTTTCGCAGTGCGCTTCATGTCCTTTCCTTTCAAATCCTGCACCGTCTTGTGCGCGGCCCTCGTTCTTGTGGGCACGGCGCAGGCTGCCTGGCGCGAGGAAAGCCTGAAGCTGCCAAGCACCCGCGGCGATGTCACCGTGGATGTGCTTACGGCCTTGCGCGCGGAATCCAACGAGCCGGCCAGGAGTTTTCCAACGAAAACGGTGGTGGATGTGGTGCTGTTCTTCCCCGGCGGCGGGGGTTTCGCCCGCCCCGCGCGTGAAGGCCTGCGCGAGCACCCGGAGCGCAAATCCATCTTGGGATTGATGGCCGAGAAGATCGGCCCCACCGCGGTGGTGGGTTTGCCCAGCGACCAGCGCATGGGCATCTCGCTCGAATGGCGCACCGGCATTGAGCATGTGGCGGATGCGGGCGCCGTCATCGATACGCTCACTGGAAAGAACGCCAATGCGCGCGTAACGCTCATCGGCATGAGCAACGGCGCGCGGTCGGTGACGCATGTGGCTTCCGCGCTCGCACGACGTGGCGCGCCCAAACTCGGCGGCGTGGTGTTGATGGCCGCCGCGGGCGAAGCCTTTCCGGAAACCGCGATGGATGCCCTCAAGGCCGCCAAGGTGCCGGTGCTGGTGGTGCACACACAAGCGCGACAGCTGTCTCTTTTATGAAGACGTGGAGCCGGTGGCCAAGTGGCACGATTTCGTCACCGTCGATGATTTCAAGCAGCCGCGCGGAACAAGGTTCGGCGCGATTGTGGCAACGATAGCGCACACCAGTTCGCTGGCAAGGAAGATATGGTCTTCGCCGCCGTGGCCGGAGTGGCTCAAGACCGGCAAGCTCAAGGAAACCTACCTGTGAGCGGCCGCGTTTTCACCTCCATTTTGTTTTCAACCCTCTTTTTCAAACTCAATTCACGCCGGAGTGCCACCACAACAACAATCATAAGGAGACCCTCGATGTCACTAACCTGGGACGAAACCCTGCATCGACCGCCACGCCAGCGCGCGCCCTGCGACGCCAGCGATGCCGCAAATGCGTCCGCAAGCCGCGCTGGCCACCGTGGAGTCTTCCCGTGCCAAGGGCACGCCGGAATTCGTGTCGCCCGCCTACAGCGGCGTGCTCTCGAAGGGCCTGGACACCACCGGCATTCCTTCGAGCATCCCGGCCGATGACGTGGATGAAAACGTCGATCACCGCTTCCAGCGCGTGCGCGCCGAAGACAAGCGCGTCATCAACGGCAAGGCGGACGTCAATCAGCTGGTGCCGTTCAAGTACAAGTGGGCGTGGGAAAAATATCTCGCCGGCTGCGCCAACCACTGGATGCCGCAGGAAGTGAACATGAACCGCGACATCGCCCTCTGGAAAAACCCGCAGGGGCTCACCGAGGACGAGCGGCTCATCGTGAAGCGCAACCTGGGCTTCTTTGTCACGGCCGATACGCTCGCTGCCAACAACATCGTGCTCGGCACCTACCGCCACATCACCGCGCCGGAGTGCCGCCAGTACTTGCTGCGCCAGGCGTTTGAAGAAGCCATCCACACCCACGCGTACCAGTACATCGTGGAAAGCTTAGGGATGGATGAATCCGAGATCTTCAATGCCTACAACGAAGTGAAGTGCATCCGGGACAAGGACCGCTTCCTCATCCCCTTCATCGATACGCTCACCAACCCCAACTTCAAGACCGGCACGTTTGAAGCCGACCAGGCGCTGCTGAAATCGCTGATCGTGTTCGCCTGCATCATGGAAGGGCTGTTTTTCTACGTGGGCTTTGTGCAGATCTTGTCGCTCGGCCGCCAAAACAAAATGACCGGTGCCGCCGAGCAGTACCAGTACATCCTGCGCGATGAATCGATGCACTGCAATTTCGGCATCGACCTCATCAACACCATCAAGCTGGAGAACCCGCAGCTCTGGACGCCGGAATTCAGGAAGGAACTGGAAGGCCTATTCAAGCGCGGCGTGGAACTGGAATACGCCTACGCGGAAGACACCATGCCGCGCGGCGTGCTGGGCCTCAATGCCCCGATGTTCAAAGAATACCTGCGCTTTGTGGCCAACCGCCGCGCGCAGCAGATCGGCCTGGAGACGCTATTCCCCGGCGCCACCAACCCGTTCCCGTGGATGTCCGAACTCATCGACCTCAAGAAAGAAAAGAATTTCTTTGAGTCGAGAGTCACCGAATATCAGACGGGAGGGGCGTTGAATTGGGAGTGAATATGAACGCGGGCGATAGCGCTTCTTTGAAGGTAATAATTGTTTCCGCAATCGCTACCCTCCTGATCGCTTGTAGCAAGGAGCCGCCGAGTTGTGGTGATGTTGAGACTACCTCGTTGGTGAAATCTATACTCGGTGATGCGGCAGCGAAAAGTCCCCTCGTTTCTGGAAGCAATCCGACAACCACAACAATTTTGGCAAATACAAAATAGCTGCTCGAAATCGCCACTTTTTCCAATGTTCGCAGAACCTCGTTTGACGAGAAAATATCGAAATTGGGTTGTGTAGCCGACGTCACCATCAAGCTGCCCGCCGGGACGGAAAAGCTTTTACGCGACAACAAGTTATTGATTTCACAACTTTCGATGGCTTTAGCAAGCGCAGGCAAGCCATTTACTCTGGATTTTTCTGGGAATACCGCGCTAAAAGGTGACGAACTTTCGTTTTCATTGCCTTACACGTCACAACTTTCTGAGAATGGGAAGTCTATTTATGTTGAGGTTGAGTCAGCAGAAGAATTGCTTGTTCCAATATTGCTCTCCGAACTCTTAAAAGTAGACACAAAATCAAAAGCCCCAGCCGACAACGCCGTAGGCGCGGAAAGTGGTGTAACTAAAACAACCGAATATGAAGGGGTCGCGGACGGAAAGGTGTCGCTAAAGCTGACAGACAAGCCAGATGGCAAAGTTCACGTCGCACTCTCCACTTCTATTGATGGGTCATGTAGTGGAGGCGTAGAAGCCATTGGAGTTCGTGCGGGGCAGCGCATTGAAGCAGAAAGCAAAGCCAGCAATCCGGCCGACATCTGCAAGATCGCAATCGAGTTTTCGAATGAGGGAAGTGTCGCGAGTGTATCGGAGCTTACGCCGGGGTGTAATGAACTTCACGGTGCTAGTTGCTCTTTTTCTGGAAAACTCAATCGCAAAGGGCATTAATGGGTTGGCATTGATGGGGCGGACACCAATTTAGCATTCAGCCTCACTTCTCATAGCGAAACCACATGAAACTCTAGTATTGATGAGCATTTCAGGCCGAAAACGCCCAAAACACCGTGCCAGAGATAGAGTTTCATATCCTCATTGCGATCTAACACGGCTGTACGTTTGCACAGTAAACTAACTCATCTCACTACCTTACTGTGCCCACCATGCTGCGCAAATTTCTCCTGTTGCCACATCACTGTCCTCCGTTGAAATCTGCGCCGGTGCTGGCGGTCAGGCGTTAGGTTTGGAGCAGGCAGGATTCGGGCATCAAGCGCTGGTGGAGATCGACAAGGATTGCTGTGCAACGCTGCGGTTGAACCGGCCAGAATGGAATGTGATTTGTGGTGGCGTTGAGTATTTTTCCGGCATTCCGTACGAAGGCGCAGATTTGCTGGCCGGTGGCGTACCGTGTCCGCCGTTCTCCAAAGCGGGCAAGCAGCTCGGCGCGGATGACGAGCGCAATTTGTTTCCGGAGGCTATCCGCCTCGTGGATGAAATCCGCCCGCGTGCGGTCATGCTGGAGAACGTGCGCGGCCTATTGGATGCGGTGTTTCTTGATTACCGCCAATTCATCGAAAGTGAGGTCGGTAAGCTCGGGTATGTCACCGATTGGCGGCTCTTGAACGCGTCCGACTTCGGAGTGCCGCAATTGCGTCCACGCGTGATCTTTGTTGCCGTGAAAAAGGAATTCGCCGGCGACTTTCATTGGCCTGAGGCAGCAGCGGTACGGGCGCGCACGGTGGGCGAATCGCTCAAGGATTTGATGGCGTCGCGCGGATGGCGCGGCGCAAAGGCATGGGCCACACACGCGAACGAGATTGCACCGACGCTGGTGGGCGGTTCCAAAAAACACGGCGGACCGGATTTAGGGCCCACGCGCGCCAAACGAGCCTGGGCCGCGCTGGGTGTGGATGGTCTAGGCATTGCCGATGAACCCCCCGCACAAGATTTTGTCGGCATGCCACGCCTCACTGTGCGCATGGCCGCGCGTATCCAAGGCTTCCCCGATGCTTGGCAATTTGCAGGACGCAAGACGGCGAACTATCGCCAGATCGGCAACGCATTTCCGCCACCGGTTGCGACGGCAGTTGGCGAGCGGTTGATTGCCTGCTTGACCAAGCGGCGGATGTTTGCGGTGGCGGCATGATAGAAGCACGATGAGCCGCATTGCCGAACTCCGCAGTGCGTTTCACAAGGCGCTTTGCAAGGACACGTTCTTGCTCATCGGCGATGAGCGCATGCCGACGCCAGCCGACAGTAGCAATCGCGCTAGTGTTGCCATCGCACAGAACTTGGCAAAGGCGCTTGGCGCGAGGTCATCCAAAACGCGTCCGTCGCCACAAACGCTTGGGAGCAATTTCCAGAAGCATTGCCTCGCATTTGTGGAGACGGCGTTTCCTTTGTTCACCCATTTGCGGCCCGGCGCTTGGCAATTTTTCGAAGGCCGCGCCATCTCGCAGTTTGAGCAGTACGCCCACCTCGAAGCCATCGCCGCCATCGTCGAAGATCATCCCGAGTTGAAGTCCGCGCTAGGCGGTGACTACATCATCAAGCCAGATGTGATTGTTGCGCGGGGCTTGGAGACGGACGCCGCGATCAACAAGCGCGCGGACTTGGTGGACAAGAACATCGCGCGGCGCGCAGCGTTGCGCAAAGCCAATGGCGGGCACGACCTTTTGCACGCGAGCATCAGTTGCAAGTGGACCATCCGCTCTGATCGGGTGCAAAACGCGCGGGCCGAAGCGCTCAATCTCATCCGCAATCGTAAAGGCAAACTCCCGCATGTCGTTGCGGTGACCGCCGAACCAACGCCCGCACGGTTGGCTTCGCTCTGCTACGGAACCGGCGATCTCGATTGCGTGTATCACATCGCATTGACTGAGTTGCGAGATGCACTTGTGGCGCTCAATTACGATGACGCCTTGTCCACCCTCGATGAACTTGTCTCTGGCCGCCGTCTGAAAGACATAGCCGATTTGCCTCTGGATTTGGCCTGCTGACGTGGACACGATCTCGCGCGCGCGCAGAAGCGCCAATATGCGCGCGATAAAAAGCAAAAACATGAAACCGGAGTTGATCGTGCGCAGCGTCGCGCACCGCCTCGGCTACCGCTTCCGGCTGCACCGCAAAGACCTTCCCGGCAAACCGGACCTTGTTTTTCCGCGCCTCGGCTGCGTAATTTTTGTACACGGATGTTTTTGGCACCAGCACACGAAATCTACGTGCGCCGATGGACGGCTGCCCAAATCGCGCCAGGACTATTGGATTCCAAAGCTTGCGCGCAATGTGGAGCGGGACAAACGCAATACACTTTCGCTGCGCAGGCGCGGTTGGCGAGTAATGAAAATCTGGGAATGCGAAACAGGCAACGAGGGAAAGATCTTAAGTCGCATCGAGACCTTCCTAAGCCGACTTTAGCGGGCGCGTTACCCAACGTTGAAATGCCGTATGCAAGGCCCAGACAAAAATTCA
>JBGAUM010000118.1:0-9894 GCA_044228625.1 Usitatibacteraceae bacterium
ACCGGGTGCGCACGCCGATGTTCCGCGACGGCGACCAATGGCGCGAAATCAGCTGGGACGCGGCCTTCGCGCTGGCCGGCGAACGGCTCGCGGCAATTTCGGCAAAGCACGGCGACGATGCCGTGGGCATGTACATCGGCAACCCCTCCGTGCACAACAGCGGCACCTTGTTCAATGTCCCGGTGGTTGCGCGCGCGTTGAAAACGAAAAACATCTTCTCCGCGACCTCGGTGGATCAGCTGCCGCAGCAGCTGGTGTCGTACTTCATGTTTGGCCACCAGTTCATGATTCCCATCCCGGACATCGACCACACGCAATACATGCTGATCCTCGGTGGCAACCCCGTGGCGTCCAATGGCAGCATGATGACCGTGCCGGACGTGACCCGGCGGCTCCACGCCGTCAAGGACCGCGGAGGCAAGGTGGTGGTGATCGATCCGCGCCGGACCGAAACGGCGGAGATCGCCAGCGAACACCACTTCATCCGACCCGGGACGGACGCCGCGTTCCTGATGGCCATCGCCAACACCATCGTCACAGAGAAAAAATCGCGCATCCTCTGGCCGGAGCGCCTGTCCGGTCTCGACGAGGCCTTGCGCGCGATCGCGCATGTCACGCCGGACCGCGCGGCGTCCGTCACGGGGATCGAGGCCGCGACCCTGCGGCGCATCGCCAGCGAATTCGCCGAGGCACCATCGGCCGTCTGCTACGGGCGGCTGGGCACCACGCTACAGAGCTTTGGCACGCTCAACCAATGGCTGGTGCAACTGATCAACCTCATTACCGGCAACCTCGACCGCGTCGGCGGCGCGCTGCCCACCACGCCGGTCTTTCCCATGACCGGGCCCGGCACGCGGCCCGGACAGTATGCGAAGACGAAGTCCCGGGTGTCCGGGTTGCCCTCCTTCAGCGGCGAATTGCCGAGCGCCGCGATGGCAGAGGAGATCCTCACACCCGGCGAAGGCCAGATTCGCGGCATGGTCATGGTGTGCGGCAACCCCGTGCTGTCCACGCCCAATGGCCGGCAACTCGACCGCGCGTTCGAGTCGCTGGAGTTCATGGTGGCGGTGGACATTTTCATCAACGAAACGACGCGGCACGCGGATCTGATCCTGCCGCCCGCGTCTTCGTTGAAACACACGCACTACGACAACGTGTTCAACGCCTTCGCGGTGCGCAATGTGGCGCGCATCAACCCGCCGCTGTGGCGGCGCGAAGACCATGAACGATGCGACTGGGAAATCCTGGGCGAGTTAGGCCGCGCCATCGCCACGCGCCTGAATCGCGAGCCGGTTCCGGCCCGCTCCACGGAATCGATCGTCGAAGCGGTGCTGGCCAAATCCGGCACCCTGAATGCTACTGAGCTTGCCGGGCACCCGCACGGCACCGACCTGGGGCCGCTCAGGCCGTCCCTGTACGATCGGCTGGAAACGCCGGATCGCAAGATCGCCTGCGCGCCCGAGCCGGTGCTTGCCGACATCGCGCGGTTCAACCGGGAAGTGCTCGACGCCAAACGCGCACCCATCACGCTGATCGGCCGCCGGCACGTGCGTAGCAACAACTCCTGGATGCACTTTTCGCACCGGTTGGTCAAGGGAAAGCCGCGCCACCATCTGTTGATGCACCCCGCCGACATGGCCGCACGGCGTATTGCCGATGGTGCCACGGTGGAGGTGCAATCGCGCACCGGCACGATTCGCATCGAGGTGCAGGCAAGCGACACCCTGATGCCCGGCGTGGCCAGCCTTCCGCACGGTTGGGGCCACGACCGGTCCGGCACGCGGCTGGGCGAGGCGCATGCCAATCCGGGAGCAAGTTTCAACGACGTGGCCGACGACAAGCGCGTCGACGCCGTGTCCGGCAACGCGGCACTCAACGGCACACCTGTTGACATTGTTCCCGTGCCTGCCCGGTAAACCCTGTCAACAGCGCGTATGCTTGCCGCGTTGATTGCCGTTGCGTAGTCCAACCCCCAATAGGAGAGTGCCATGAAAAAACTGTTTGCCGCCGCC
Organism: Usitatibacteraceae bacterium; assembly: GCA_044228625.1. GTDB lineage: Bacteria > Pseudomonadota > Gammaproteobacteria > Burkholderiales > Usitatibacteraceae > UKL13-2. Next base: position 2,013 of record JBGAUM010000118.1, read on the forward strand.
ATGATCGCCCTGCCCCTGACCCTGGCCGCAGGAACCGCGCAAGCTGCCGACAACCCGCAGCACCAGCGCATGAAGGAATGCAACGCCGACGCCGGTGACAAGAAGGGTGACGAGCGCAAGGCGTTCATGAAGACGTGCCTCGCCGACAAGAAGAAGAAGCAGCAGGAGAAGATGACCGCCTGCAACAAGGATGCCGGCGACAAGAAGGGCGACGAGCGCAAGAAATTCATGAAGGAATGCCTGAGCAAGTAATCGCCCGGACATGAGACCCAACCCATGAAAACACTGATTCACATATCGGCCGCCACGATGGCTATCGCTTTCGCGTCGACCGCCGCCATGGCCGAGGACAAGGCACCGACCAAGCAGCAGACCAAGTTTGGCGCCTGCAGCAAAGAGGCCAAGGACAAGGGCTTGAAGGGCGATGAGCGCAAGGCATTCATGAAGTCCTGCGCCAAGAAAGGCAAACCTGAGGAAAAACCTGCGGACAAGAAGTAGCGATCCAGGTGCATGGAAAAGGGGCGTACGCAAGTGCGCCCCTTTTTGTTTGTAGAATCACCCCCGCGCCGTTTTTGAGAAAAAGTCATGATTTGGCGCGCCTTTTCAGGCGATTTCCCGCAAAACGGCGCGCCAGTGCTTGAGTTTTCCCTGCGTTTCCCCTCTTCCCGCTCCACTGGCCCTTCCCCATGCCGTTGATCACCTTGACCCAAGTTTCCCTGGCATTCGGCGACGTGGCATTGCTGGATCGCGCGGACCTGGCCATTGAATCGGGTGAGCGCATCGCTTTGGTGGGGCGCAACGGCGAGGGCAAGTCAAGCTTGCTCAAGTTGATCGCCGGCTTGGCGGTGCCAGACGACGGCGAAATTGCGCGACAAGGCGGCATTGCCGTCATGTCGGTGGCGCAAGAACCCAATTTCGGGGACGCCAAGACAGTGTTCGATGCGGTCGCGGGCGGACTGGGAGGCATCGCGGCGGATCTTATTGCGTATCACGATGCAGCGTATCGCGCATCGACGGGCGACCCCAAGGCCATCGACGACATGGCGCGGCTTCATGCCGAGCTCGATCACCAGGATGGCTGGCAATTTCACCAGCGCGTGGAACAGGCACTAACGGCGGTCGATCTGGACGCAGACGCCGACCCTTCAATGCTTTCTGGCGGCATGAAAAAGCGCGTGGCGCTGGCTTGTGCCCTTGTTTCGCGAGCGCCACTGCTGTTGCTCGATGAGCCAACCAACCACCTCGACATTGCCGGGATCGAATGGCTGGAAGGCGCGATTCGCGAGTGGCCCGGTGCGGTGATGGTGGTCAGCCACGACCGGCGGTTTCTGGAATCGGTCGCCACACGCATCGTCGAACTCGAGCGTGGCGCGCTGACAAGCTTTCCCGGCTCGTTCGCCGACTATCAGCGGCGCAAGTCAGAGATGTTGCACGCAGAGTCGGTTCAAAACGCGCGATTCGACAAGCTTTTGAAGGAAGAGGAAATCTGGATCCGCAAGGGCATTGAGGCGCGGCGAACGCGCAACGAAGGCCGGGTTCGGCGGCTGGAGCAACTGCGCAAGGACCGGGCGGCACGGCGAGATCGCGTCGGGCAAGTCGCGTTCTCCCTTTCTGCGGGCGACAAATCCGGCAAGCGCGTCGCCGAATTGATCGACGTCTCCAAGTCGTTTGGCGAGAAGACATTGATCCGCGATTTTTCTGCGGTGATTCAGCGTGGCGACCATGTCGGCCTGGTGGGTCCCAACGGGGTCGGCAAAACCACCTTGATCAAATTGATTCTCGGCGAGCTGGAACCGGATGCCGGCCGCATCGTGCGCGGGACAAATCTGGAGATTGCCTACTTCGATCAGTTCCGTGTCGCTTTGGATGACGAGGCGACCTTGGCGGACGTCATCAGCCCGGGTTCCGATTTCGTGGACGTCGGCGGAGGCAAGAAGCACATCGTGAGTTACCTCGGGGACTTCCTGTTTCCGCCACAGAGGGCCCGTGCCAAGGTCAAGGCGCTGTCGGGCGGGGAGCGCAACCGGCTGCTGCTGGCAAGATTGTTTGCCAAACCGGCCAATCTGCTGGTGCTGGATGAGCCGACCAACGACCTCGACATCGAGACATTGGAGCTGCTCGAATCCCTGTTGCAGGAATATCCGGGCACGCTCCTCATCGTGAGCCATGACCGCGCGTTCCTGAACAATGTCGTGACGCAGGTCTATGCGTTCGAGGGACAGGGACTCTTGCGTGAATACGCCGGGGGCTATGACGACTACCTCGCACAACGCGTTTCGCAGCCTGCCGCTGTGTCGCGGCCATCTGACGCGCCGGTCGACAAACCCGAACGCACGCGTCCGCGGAAGGTCCGGCTCAGTTTCAACGAAGTTCGAGAACTCGAACAGCTGCCCGAAAAGATCGAGGCGTTGGAAACGGAGCTTGCGTTGCTGCAGGCGCGGCTGGGAGATCCGGATCTTTACCGGTCTGCACCGCTCGAAGCCAAGGGGCTCGCCCAACGCCAGGACCAACTGACACACGACATCGAGGCGGCCATGGTCCGGTGGGAAGAGCTGGAATCCAAGAAGCAGGCCGCCGAAGAATAAGTCCCCAGAAATCGACCCAACTACGCCAAGGCAGCCTTCTTGAAGACCCGCGCAAAGTTTTGAGTGGTGGCCATCGCGATTTTCTCCACGCTTTCGCCGCGCAGGTGCGCGATGAATTCAGCCACGTGCCTGACATAGCCGGGCTGATTCATCTTGCCGCGGTGCGGCGCTGGCGCCAGGTAAGGCGAATCCGTTTCAATCAGCATCCGCTCCAGCGGAATGTGCCGCGCGACCTCTTGCAAATCCTTCGCACTATTGAAGGTGACGATACCCGAAAACGAAATCAGGAAGCCCATTGCGATGGCGGCGTCGGCCACCGCTTGGGTTTCCGTGAAGCAATGCATGACACCGCCCGCTTCCTGCGCATTCTCCTCGCGCATGATCTTCAACGTATCCGCCGCCGAACTGCGCGTGTGGATGATGAGCGGCAAGCCACATGCGCGTGCCGCCCGGATATGCACGCGAAAGCGCTCACGCTGCCAGTCAAGCGGCTCCGGCAGGCGGTAATAGTCCAATCCAGTCTCGCCGATCCCCACGACTTTCGGATGCGCGGCCATGGCCACCAACTCTTCGGCGGTGACCTCTCGGTCATCGACCTGTTCATCCGGGTGTACGCCTGCGGTGCACCAGATGTTGCCATGCGTTTCGGCGACCGCACGCACGGCGGGAAAGGTCTTGAGCGTCGTGGAAATGGTCAGCGCATGCGTGACGGTATTTTCCTGCATGAGCGAAAAAACGTTGTCGCGCTGGGCCTGCAGTTCGGGAAAATCAAGGTGGCAATGAGAGTCGATAAACATGGCCGCATTATCTCACCCGATATAATCTCCATATGAAAACTCTCGATGCCATTTGCCTTTATTGCGCCTCCAGCCCCGGCGGCGATCCAGCATTCCGCGCGGCCGCTGAACACTTGGGCCGAACATTTGCCCGCCGGAAGATTCGCCTTGTCTTTGGGGGAGGCAGCGTCGGACTGATGGGCGTCGCGGCCGGTGCCTGCCTGGAGGCTGGTGGAGAGGTCACTGGCGTGATCACCCGCCTGCTGATGGAAAAGGAAGTCGGCCATCCCGGCGTCCGCGACATGCACATCGTGGAAACCATGCACGAACGCAAGGCGCTGATGACCCAATTATCGAACGGGTTTATCGCCCTGCCCGGCGGCTATGGGACGCTCGACGAGCTCTTTGACTCACTCACGCTTTTGCAACTGGGAGTTCACGATCACCCGGTCGGCTTGCTCAACGTCTCCGGATTTTTCGATTCACTCGTCGCGTTCCTGGACCGCGCCCGCCACGACCGCGTGTTGCGGGACGTCAATCGCGACAGCTTGCTGGTCGAGGGCGACCTCGACGCGCTAATTGACAAGATGCGCCGATTCGAAGCGCCGGATGCCAGCAAGTGGCTTGACCGCGCAGCGGTGGAGCTCAGAGTCTAGTGAGACTCAAGTAGTCCGCTCGATTGCGCAATACCAAAAATGTAGCGCGGCTATCGCTCCGAGTCCCAAAGGCGTCGACAGCCTACAACGTGTGCGTGGGCCGTTCGGACTTGATGACTGGGGCGAGAATACCCTCAATTTTCTTTTTCAATTCTTGGCCGATCGGGCTTTCCGGAAGGCGGATCCCCACGCCCTGCGGACGATTTCCATGCGCATGCGCCGGGTTGATCCACGCCACGGTGCCTGAGAGCGGCACCTTGATCGGCTCATCGAGGAAAGTCAAGACAATGAGTACTTCATCGCCCAGTTTGTGTTCACGCTTTGACTCCATGAACAGGCCGCCGCCTTTGAGGAATGGCATCCACGCCGAGTAAAGTGCCGTCTTCCCTCGCAGGTTCAGCGAGATGACATCGGGTCGTCGGATTGGGGCAACGGTTTCACTCATGAGTTCAAGGCCGGGCGACGGGTTCAATGGCCGCGCCATAGGATATTAGCAACTGTTCGAGGAAAAGTCTCGGATTGAGCGGATGATGCACAAGCTTGCGGGCCTCGCGCAGCGACGACTCGTATCGATGGAGCTTTTTGGCGTCCGCTGAATTGGCGATCCGCCTGACCACTTCCGCCTGCCCCGGATAGTAGGAGGGCGGCAGCGCATTCTTGGCCCGAATCACGTCATACACCCACGTGTGCAGCCAGGTCAGGGGATCCGCCACACCGCCTTTTTCAAAGGATTGCGCGCAGGCCAACACGTCCGCCTTCCGATCCGCCAGGCTCCGTACAAAGTTGGACCTCGCCGCTTGATATTCGGCGGCTGAGAAATCGACGGCATTGAGCGGGGCGCCACCCGCAGAGGCCAAGGCCTGCTCGGGTTTTGCGATCCCTTGTTCCTTCAGCCAATCGATCGCTTCTCTGGGCGTTGGACTGGGCGCCGGGAGCTTGCGGCATCGGCTCTTGATCGTCGCGATCAAACGCCCCATGCGCGCCGTCACCAGGACGATCAGCGTGTGCGGTGGCGGCTCCTCCAGCGTTTTCAGGAGGGCGTTGGCGGCCTCTGCCTTCATGGCTTCGGCCGGATGCAACACAAGGATTCTCAAGCCCTCACGATGCGTCGTGAGGGTCATGAAATCGGCGAGCGCACGAATCTGGTCAATCTTGATGAACAGGCTTTTCTTGTCGTCCTTGTCGGCCTCGTTGGCCTCTTCCAATGCTTCATCCAGTTCATCAAGCGCCTCAGGTCGAACTTCCCGGAAGTCCGGGTGGTTACCGTCCCGAAACCAGTTGCACGCCGCACAAACCCCACAAGCCACCCCCCCTTTTCCGGATTCGCATAGCAAGGATTGCGCGAGGCCACGCGCCAATTCCACCATGCCAATCCCATCGCGGCCGTGGATGAGCAGGGCGTGCGGCAAGCTCGCGCGCCGGGCAACCAAATCCTCGATCAGTGCGCGATGCCAGGGCAGCACGATGGCGCTCATGACATTAGCGCCTCGAGATGTCCGCAAATGGCCGCACGAATCCCTTCGATGGGCCCGGAAGAGTCAATGACCTTGATACGCCAGGGCTCTGCGGCTGCCAGGTCGAGGTAGGCGCGTCGAACTCGCTCGAAAAATGCCGCCTGCTCGCGCTCGAACTTGTCGGGCGCTGCATTGCCCTGGGCGACGCGGCTTTGCGCAACGCCGACAGGTGCGTCGAAGAGAAAGGTCAGGTCGGGGGCGATGTCCCCATGCACCCAATCCGCCAACGCGCGGATTCGCGCGATCTCCACGCCGCGCCCCCCGCATTGGTATGCAAAGGTGGAGTCTGTAAACCGGTCGCAAGCCACCCAGGTCCCAGCCGCCAAGGCGGGCAGGATCGTGGACAGCAACTGCTCGCGGCGCGATGCAAACATCAACAACGCCTCGGTATCCGCCTGCATCTTTTCGTGCAACAAAATTCCGCGCAACGTCTCGCCCAATGGCGTCCCACCGGGCTCCCGTGTGGCAATGACGTCATGCCCGCGCGCGCGAATCCACTCGGCCACGAAAGAAACATGCGTGGATTTCCCGGCCCCGTCGATGCCCTCGAACGTGATGAACTTGCCGCGCGCAGTGGGGGTCATGGGTTTATTGTTTCAATTGGTATTTGCGCACTGCGCGATTGTGCTCGTCGAGCGTGGCTGAAAAATAATGACTGCCATCGCCCTTGGCCACAAAGTATAGGCGGTCAGATTTCTGCGGATTCAGCGCCGCCTGGATAGAAGCTGCACCGGGCATGGCGATCGGTGTGGGCGGAAGACCATCCCGCGTATAGGTGTTGTAAGGGGTGTCGGCCGCCAGGTCGCGTTTACGGATGTTGCCGTCGAAACGCGCACCCATGCCATAAATGATCGTGGGATCCGTTTGAAGCCGCATTGGAATCCGCAGTCGGTTGACGAACACCGAGGCAATCAACGGTCGCTCGTCCGCCTTTCCCGTTTCCTTCTCAATGATCGAAGCCATGATGAGCGCCTCATACGGCGATTTGTAGGGCAATCCCTCCCCGCGCGTATCCCACGCCGCCATGAGGCGTTTCCTCTGGGTTTGGTACGCGAGTTTCAGCACGTCAGCGTCGGTGGCGCCGTCTGTAAAGCGGAAGGTGTCCGGCGCAAACCATCCCTCGGGATGCGCATCTTCCACACCCAACCGCTTGAGCACTTCGCGGTCGGTGAGCCCTTTCAATGTCGGCTTGAAATTGGTGTCTTGTTCAAGCTGGGCGCGCATTTCCGCAAAAGTGACGCCTTCCACGAAGGTGATGAATACAGGCACCACATCGCCATCATTCAACTTTTTGAGGAGTTCCAGGGGCGTGACAGGCTTCTCCAAGCGATAGCGTCCGGCCTGGATACCGGCCGCCCTTTCGGTCACGCGTCCCAGCCACCAGAGCGATTGGGCATGCGGGAGGACGCCCGCCTCATGGAGCTGGCGATCCACCGTCTTCAGGGATGCACCACGTGCGACCATGAACTCAAAAGGGGTGGCCGGCAGTCGAAGCGGCGTCTGCGAGAAATCGTAAAGCCACCACGCGGTCGCGCCGAGCGCAGCCAGTGCCAGGAGTGCCAGCACGGCGAAACTTCGAATGAGTGCGCGCATGACCGGGACTTTGACCCGCCCGATGCGTCAGGCGAAACGCTTGATGACCAGCGTGCCGTTGGTACCGCCAAATCCGAACGAGTTCGAAATGGCGATGTCGATCTTCATGTCTCGGGCCGTATTCGCACAGTAATCAAGGTCGCAAGCTGGGTCCTGATTCACAATGTTGATGGTTGGTGGCGAGACTTGGTGATGCACCGCTAGTGTGCTGAAGACCGCCTCGACCCCGCCTGCCGCACCCAGCAGGTGGCCGGTCATCGACTTGGTGGAATTCACCACGAGTTTCTTGGCGTGATCCCCGAACGCGGCCTTGACCGCCTCGGTTTCATTCTTGTCGCCCAGCGGGGTGGACGTGCCGTGCGCATTCACATACTGCACATCCGATGCGTTGACTTTTGCGTTGCGCAGTGCCGCAAGCATGCCGCGTCGCGGCCCATCCATGTCCGGCGCAGTCATGTGGTGTGCATCCGCACTCATCCCCATGCCCAGCAACTCGCCGTAAATACGCGCGCCACGCGCTTTGGCATGCTCGAGTTCTTCAAGAATCAAGATGCCCGCACCTTCGCCCAACACAAATCCGTCACGATCGACATCAAAGGGCCGACTTGCCGTTTCCGGCGAGTCATTGCGCTCCGACAGCGCCTTGACCGAACAAAATCCGCCAATGCCAGACATGCAGACGGTTGCTTCCGCGCCGCCCGACACCATGATGTCCGCATCCCCATACTCGATCATCCGACCGGCGTCCCCAATGCAGT
>JBGAUM010000119.1:0-9867 GCA_044228625.1 Usitatibacteraceae bacterium
AAAATGCTGTCGGTCCAGTTCGCCCCACAGGCAGTAGCGCAGTCCGAGATAAGCTTGACAAGACCTGGCCGGTCTTTGCCTCGGACGGTGACGACGATTGATTTCATTTGCGGCCCTCGACTGGCCTCAGTACCGGCCAAAGATTACCAGCTACTTGGAAAAATGATCGCGCAAAAACCTTTGCAAATCCTCAGATTCGGCATTTTGTAAAACGGCTGCACCAATCCCCTCAAGCAGAACGAGACGGACCTTTCCATCCGCGTTCTTCTTGTCTCGTCGCATGTACGATGCGACCACGAGAGGATCCAACGGCGGAGGTTCAACTGGTAGAGAAAACGATTCGAGAAGATGCCTAATCCGTTCAACATCAATTTTTTGTAGCAAGCCAAGGCGTTCTGCGTATTTTGCAGCCAATACTATTCCGCAGGCGACGGCTTCCCCATGTAACCACGTTCCATAACCCAAAGCACTCTCAATGGCATGCCCAAACGTATGCCCTAAATTGAGCTGCACTCGAACCCCGCGGGGATCGGACTCAAATTCGTCATGGACAACGTAGTTTGCCTTGATTTCACAGGACCGCGCTACAAGCGTGGCGAGAGTTTGAGCATCTCGCCTCAGGATGGGCTCAATACTCCGTTCTATCCATTGGAGGTAGGCCGGATCATGGATCAACCCGTACTTTGCTGCTTCAGCCAGCGCAGACCGGAACTCGCGGTCTGGAAGCGTTTCCAAGGTTGCAATGTCTGCGACGACAAGGGTCGGCTGATGAAATGCGCCGATCATGTTCTTGCCCAAGCTGTGATTAATGGCCGTCTTTCCACCGACCGAGGAGTCAACCATGGCGAGCAGGCTTGTGGGGATTTGGACTAACGGAACCCCGCGCTGATAGGTTGCGGCCGCAAAGCCCGCCATGTCGCCTATGACTCCTCCTCCGAGCGCGATCACTGTTGTTTGCCGATCGCAAAAATTTTCCAAGAGAGATCTATATATTGAATCTAACCCGTTAAGCGATTTCTCAGACTCCCCATCGGGCAGGACGATGGGGGTGACGGCAACGCCAAGAGTGCTGAGCCTTTCAGCTAAACGAACGCCATAGATAGGCCAAATGACGTCGTTGGTCACCAATGCGGCTTGTCGCTTCGGTAGCTTCCTTGCCATCCACCCGGGTTCCAAAAGAAGTCCGCTTCCAACATGAATCTCGTAGGGCCTTGACTTGAGGTCGACAGAAATGATGCGGGATGAATTCATGCTCCGGACGTGGCAATTATTGAACATTGGCCGGCGCTCGGTCCTCCTTCTGGCCAGATCCCCTTTTGAATATCGAGCGCAATTTGCCTTGCGGGCCTGTTTCCGGTTGCAACTTCCATATTACAAATTGCCTTGTAAAGGGGTGCGCGACGTTCAAACATTTCTGCAAGATTTTTTTCAATAGCGCCAGTCGCCAAGAGCGGGCGAGATTTGTCCTGTTTGACACGGCGCAACAAGGTGGTCATTGGAGTTGTCAGGTAAACGACCATTCCATGAGCGCTCATGCAATCTCGGTTTTCCTGGGCAAGGATAGACCCGCCGCCAGTGGCAATGACAGCGTGCTTGATTTCTGCCATTTGCGAAATCACTTCGGCCTCACGCCGACGAAAACCCTGCTCGCCTTCAAGTTCGAAAATTGTCGGAATATCCACGCCGGTCTTTGCCCGAATTTGGGTATCGGTATCAAAGAAATCCCAGTTGAGCACTTGGGCGAGCGCCTTGCCAACGGTGGATTTGCCGCTACCAGGCATTCCGATCAGGAAAATTCGGTCCAATGGATTACGGTTCGACATACTTGACTTGCGCTAAAAGCCTGTTCAAACCGCTTGAATGAGCGGTTCACCGGAAACGCGACTTTGATTTTGCCAAAATCGGGCTTCGGCAACGTTGATTGCGAAACAAAAAAAGCGCCCCGAAGGGCGCTTTGAACAATTCACCCTATGTCGAGTGGTCAACGTAGCGTCAACTGTTCCTTGATGATGCGTGGCGTAATGAAAATCAGAAGCTCTGTCTTGTCTTGTTGTTTTTGAGTCTTCTTGAAGAAGTTACCCAATATTGGAATATCGCCGAGGAAAGGAACTTTCGTCACGTCGGTGCGGGTCGTCTGCTCAAAAATTCCGCCTAATACCGCTGTTTCGCCATTCTCCACGAGGACCGAGGTCTTGACCGTCTTCGTATCGATCGACGGAACTGACCCGCCCGGGGTCGCGACAATTTGACCTACCGAGTCCTTCTTGATGTCCAAATCCATCAAAATCTTGTCGTCCGGGGTAATCTGCGGGGTGACGTCCAAAGACAGGATCGCAGGCTTAAACTGAACCGTAATACCACCGCTGAGCGCTTGGGTGGTATAGGGAATCTCCGTTCCTTGAGTGATCGTGGCTTTCTTTTTGTCGGGCGCAATGATGCGCGGGCTGGATACTACCTTGCCTCGCCCGTCCGATTCCAAAGCCGACAGTTCAAGCTCAACCAGATTTCCGTTCGCAATATTGAGAATGTTCATTCCTAGCGAACCGGCCGCATTCGAGACAGGAAGATTCACAGCAATTGGCGTATCTGCAGAGAGCGGGGTGCTGCCCGCCGAAATACGGTGCGCATTGTCAATGTTGCCTGCAATACCGAAATTTCTTCCGCTGCGGTAAGCGCCCGCTGCGACATTGAATTTGGCGCCAAGTTGAGAACCCCACTTGTCATCGGCAATCACGATTCGCGCCTCAATCATTACTTGTCGGACAGGCACATCCAACTGTGCGACAAGCCGGCGAATTTCATCAAGCTTGCTCGACGTATCATTGACGAAAAGCGTATTTGTCCGGACATCAGCAGTCGCACTACCGCGTTTCGACAAGATTCGCTGATCCTTGTCGGAAATCAACGAGCGGACATCGCCGGCCTTGGTGTAGGACAACTGAAAACTCTCCGTCCGCAACGGTTCCAGTTCGAGGATTTGCTGGTTAGCCTCGAGGGCAAGCTTTTCCTTCGCAGCCAATTCATCAGCCGGGGCTATCCAGACGACATTGCCCGTCTTGCGGCTGCCGAGTCCCTTGGCCTGCTTGATGATATCCAGCGCCTGATCCCACGGCACATCTTTCAACCTCAGCGTCAAGCTTCCGCCGACTGAATCGCTCGTGACAATATTGAGCCCCGTAAAATCTGCAATGACTTGCAGCACGGCACGCACTTCCACGTTTTGAAAATTCAGCGAGAGTTTCTCCCCGCCGTAGCCGACTACACCAGGGACCATCTTGTTGGGATCTTCCTTCAGCGGCTTGACCTCCACAATGAACTGCGTGTCTGTCTGATACGCCGAATATTCCCAAAGCCCTTTGGGCTCAATGACCAAGCGCGAATTCGCGCCTTGATCGAGGACATCCACATATTTCACTGGTGTCGCAAAATCGCCAACGTCGAGGCGGCGCACCAAGTTTTTCGGGACCGACGTGTTGATCAAGTCAACAATGACGGAGGTGCCCTGGCGACGAATGTCGATGCCTGTCGAGGCAGACGACAAGTCCACAATTACACGCCCCTCGCCCGAGAGGCCGCGACGAAAGTCAATGTCACGGACACCATGACGCTGCGCCGTGCTTGCCACAGCTTCTGCAAACTTGGTGACCGGCTGGGCGTCCTTTAAGGCACTTTGGACACCGGCGTCGACAGTGACGATCAGCGCTTTCCCGTCCAGCGCCGTCGAATAGTTCAAGCTGCGCGAGAGATTCACAACGAGGCGCGTACGACCTGACCCTTCCGCAACGCTCACTGACCGTACGTCGCCCTCGGCCACTTCGACAGTATTTTTGCCGAGACCGTTGGAGACACCGGGCAAATCAATTGCAATTCTTGCGGGATTGGTGACCGCAAATCCAGGAGGAGCGCTGGCCAATGCATCTTTAAAGTTGGCGCGGATAAGCACTTTCCCGCCTTGCAAAGTCGAGGTACTGATGGACTCAAGTACATTTCCCGCCTGTGCGAACGCGTTGGCCGCAAACATGCCGACAAACGCGACCAAGGATGCCGCGAAACTTGCGACATTTTTTCGATTCGTGACAGCGGCTTGTAGTGTGTACATCACGGTTTGCCCCCTACATTTCCTTCGAGAAGCGGCAGTACGCTTTGGCGTTCAGTCCAATCGCCGGCCGTGTCTTGAACGATTTCCTTGAGTTTGATTTCGGTATCAGTGATTTCGGTAATTAGCCCAAAGTTCTGGCCCAGGTAGTTGCCCTTTTTCACGCGATACAACGTTTTTTCCGCACGGACCAGACCGTACATTTCTCCCGCCTGCGAAAGTGTTCCCACCATTTTCAGTTGCTCAAGCGGAAATGCCTCCAATGGTTCCTTTCGTCGATTGAGGTCAGGGGCCAGCCCGCTCGAGTCATTTTGCTTGACTGCCAGTTTTCTGGGCTTAAACGGATCTGGAAGGTCAAACCCATCATACGCAAACTGACTGATAGGCTTCACTTGAGGCAATGGTTCGATCTTTCGCGGGGTGTTCTTGTCGGAGTCCTTGATGAATTGCTTGATATCCCCGTGACCTTCCCCGCAGCCACTGACCAACCCGGCAAGGATTGACAAGGTTACGATGGCATGAAGGCGATTGTTCATTATTTGCCTCCAGCAGGTTTGGCAGCAGCTTTAGCTGTCTTACGCTGGGCCGCAACCTCTTCAGGGTCCAGATATCGGTAGGTCTTTGCGATGGCTTCCATCGTCAAACTACCGTCTCTCGCAGTTGCAACCGCGAGGTCATTCAACAACACGATTCTTGGCAGTTTTGACACATCGCTGGCAAAAGCTCCCAAGTCATGGTAGTTACCATTGACTTTCAGGTTGATCGGACGCTCAGCATAAAACTCAGTCATCGTTTCCTTTTCGGCCGGCTTGAAAAGGTCAAATTGCAAGCCTCGCCCCAAGCCTGCTTGATTGATATCAATCAGCAGCGCATCCATTTCCGAACGAGTCGGCAATTGCTTGAGCAAGGCGCCAAACGACTGCTCAATTTCGGTGCGTTGCTGTTTGTAGTCCTCCAGGTTTACAGCCAATTTCTTTTTCTCAATGAAAGTGGCCTTGAGGTCTGCCTCTTTTCTTTCTAGCTGTGCCCGTTCGTCAAGCTGGGTTTGGTAGAACACGACATACGCGATCCCAAGGATGGCAATGAAGATAATGACCAGCGCGGCGATCTTGATTGGCCATGGCCAGTTCCCCGGATTCTTAGTATCCAGCTGCTTGAGTTCGTCGAGGAAGTTTTTCATGCTTTCGCCTCCCCGGCCTTTGCGGGAGCGGGCTTCTTGCCACCGCCTTTACCGTCTTCCGGTTTTGCGCGCTTGATGACGAAGTCCATGCTGAATTCGTTAACCCGAAGACTATTAAGGGTAACCGCCTTGATTTCCAGAAGATTTGGACTCTCAAGGTAAGGCGACGCTTCAATATTGCGCATAAAGGCAGAAACGCGCGCGTTTGATTGGGCGTACCCGGTAACGTTTACTTTCGGCCCCGTTTGCTTGATCGACTTCAGATAAAGCCCTTCAGGCAACTGTCTCAAAAGTTGGTCGAGCAACTGGACGGGTTCTGCGCGTCCACTCTGAAGATTTTCGACCACCTGTTTCTTTGCCAAGAGATTTGCTGTCTCTTCGCGGATCTTTTTGATCTCCTCGATTTGCTTTTCAAGCTTCGCAATTTCGTCAGTCCAGAGCTTGTTTCTGCTCTCCTGATTTGCTTTTTGCTGTTCAAGTACAAACCAAAGCATACCCGCAACCGCAAGACCAACAATGGCGGAAAAGCCCGCAAGAATCGCGAACTGTTTCTGCCGCGCACGGCGCTTTTCCTCGCGGTGCGGCAGGAGGTTGATGCGCATCATCATGGATCAAACCTCCTCATAGCCAGCCCACATGCCACCATGAGTGCCGGGGCGTCTATGGTCAACTGTCTAGGCTTGATCTTGGGTGATAGCGCCATATTGGCAAATGGATTCGCGACCAAGGTATGCACTTGGGTACGCTGGGCCACCATTTCTTCAAGCCCGTCCAGCATAGCGCAGCCGCCGGCCAAAAGCACATGGTCGACCTTGCTGAATTGCGTGGATGTAAAGAAAAACTGCAATGCACGCGATATTTCGAGCACCACCTTTTCATTGAAAGGCTGCAAGACGTCGGCGTGATAGTTTTCCGGCAACCCACCACCCTTCTTGGCGACTTCAGCCTCTTCGAGCGGCATGCCAAACTGGCGCGAAATATCCTGGGTCAACTGATATCCGCCAAGCTGCTGTTCACGGGAATAAACCTGTTGGTCCTCGTGCATCACCGACACGCGCGTGGTTTGCGCTCCAATGGCGACGATAGCCGTCACGTCCTTGTCTTCAATCCCCGTCGCGGCACCCTTAATCATGTCGAACGCCGCGAGCGCGGCGTAGGACTCGACGTCCATCACAACCGTTTTGAGGCCTGCAGCCTCCGCTACAGCCTGCCGATCCTCAATTTTTTCTTTGCGGGACGCGGCAATCAGTACCTCAACCTCTTCTTCGTTATTGGGTGCTGGCCCGATGACTTGGAAGTCGAGATTGACCTCGTCCAAGCTGAACGGAATGTACTGATTGGCCTCTGATTGGACTTGAAATTCCATGTCCTCTTCGCGCTGGTCGGCGGCCAAAAGCACCTTCTTGGTGATGACGGCAGACGCAGGCAGCGCCAGCGCAACGTTCTTAATGCGCGTGCCAAGCTGCTTGTGCGCGCGTTTCATCGCCTCGCCCGCTGCCTCGATGTTCGCAATATTGCCGTCTGTGACCGTATCTTTCGGCAACGGCTCAATCACATAGCGTTCAACGCCATAGAGCCCTTTGCCTCGATCAACGATCTCGACCATCTTGATGTAGGACGAACTGATGTCCACACCAATCAACGGTGGCGTCTTGGCACTGAGGAACTCGAAATTGGATGCCAGCTTTTCGATCAACATGGTATCTGCCCGGCCCCTAAAATGAATCGCGCAAAGAGCATGAAGGCTGCCCGTAGCGCACAATTTACATTAAATCCTAGCAACAAGCTATGGACGTGTAAAGCATTTTCTTGCGAAGCTCGAAACCACTTTAATATTCCTCGCGCAATTTGTCATCCGTCAGTTGACGCGCGATGGGCCGCGTTCTTGTCATTTTTCTGCCCCTTTGACCCACAAGGGCGACCGCATCCCCCCCATATAATGCGCCGTTTCATACGAAACATCTATTGAAATGTCATTCCGCTGGTGGGTCTACCCCCTCATTCTCTTAGGTTCCCTGATCCTCGTCGGAGCGGGCATTCTTGCCCTCGTCCTCGTGCTGATCTATCCGAATCTGCCTTCCATTGACGCAGTCACGGACTACCGCCCGAAGCTGCCCCTGCGCGTATATACGGCCGACGGGGATCTGATGGGTGAGTTCGGAGAGGAAAAACGTGCCTTTGTGAAGGTCGGCGACTTTCCGCCGGTCATGAAGAACGCCATCATCGCTGCAGAAGATGAGCGGTTTTACGAGCACAGCGGTGTCGATTTCATTGGGCTGGCACGTGCGGCGACTGGACTGGTCACTCAAGGCAAAATGAAAGGTGGCGGGTCTATTTTGGAAAGGAAGTCAGCAATCTCACTGCAGCAGAAGCTGCCATGCTGGCAGGTATTCCCAAAGCGCCTTCACAGTACAACCCCTTCAATAACCTGAAACGTGCAACGTTGCGCCAACAGTATGTGTTGCGGCGCATGGGGGAATTGAAGTTCCTGAGCGCGGAAGAGCTGCAGTTGGCCAAATCGACGGCTTTGAAATACAACCGCGACCGCGTGCTCTTCGCCGTGACGGGCGAGCACGTGGCGGAAATGGTGCGCGAGGATCTCTATAAACAATATGGCGACAAGACATACGTAAGCGGGATCAAGGTCTTTACGACGATTCGTACCGCTGACCAAAAAGCAGCAGTCGCAAGCGTCCGGCAGGGCATCATCGACTACGACCGCAGGCACGGTTATCGCGGTCCGGAAGGACTGGTTGCGTTGCCCGCGGATGCCACAGAGGCAGAGGAAGCAGCCGAAGACGCGCTGGATTCCAAAGACATCGTTGCTGATCAAATTCCGGCTGTTGTACTGAAAGTCGACGCAAAACAGATGGTGGTCCATACCAAACGTGGCGAGGACATCACCCTGTCTGCAGATGCCCTGCGTCTGGCATCACGCGTTTTGGCTGACAAGCCTTCGCCACTAAAGCCCGTACGCGGTTCCATCGTCCGTATCCAAGCTGACGAAAAGGGCCAATGGTCCCTTTCTCAGCTCCCCAAGGTAGAAGCGGCTCTGGTGGCGATTGATCCGGACAACGGATCAATTCGGGCATTGGTCGGCGGCTACGATTTTGGCGCAAACAAATTCAACCGTGTCACCCAGGCGATGCGCCAGCCGGGTTCAAGTTTTAAACCTTTCGTATATTCCGCCGCGCTTGAGAAGGGGTTCACACCAGCAACTATCGTAAATGACGCACCTGTCGTTTTCGACCCAGGCAGAAACGGCGGTCAGGTCTGGGAACCCAAAAACTACGATGGTAAATATGAGGGGCCGATGCGGCTTCGCACGGCACTGGCAAAGTCAAAAAACATGGTATCCATTCGGGTCTTGCAAGCCATTACTCCCAACTACGCCCAAGACTACATCTCGCGATTTGGCTTTGATCCCAAGTTACACCCCCCTTATTTGACGATGGCGCTCGGCGCAGGGTCCGCGTCACCAATGGATATGGCCGGGGCTTACGCGGTATTTGCCAATGGTGGCTTTCGCGTAAAACCCTATTTCATTCAAAGAATTACGGACGACAGGGGCGCTGTACTGTTCGAAGCGAGCCCTAAAATTGCAGTCGATGCGGAGGGCGGTGCAGAGCGGGTGATCGACCCAAGAAACGCGTTCATCATGACCAGCATGATGCGGGAAGTCGTGAAAAATGGAACTGCCACGGCTGCCCTGGCCCTTGGGCGTGGTGATCTAGCAGGCAAGACCGGCACAACGAACGATCACTTTGATGCGTGGTTTGCCGGATTCGCGTCCGGCTTGGTTGCGATCAGCTGGATTGGATTCGATTCGCCCACGGATTTGGGAAACAATGAAACAGGGGGACGCGCGGCGTTGCCGATTTGGATGGGGTACGCAGCGAAAGTGCTAAAGGGCGTGCCGGAAAAGCCCTTCGAACCACCTGCTGGCATCCTTTCGCTTCCGCTGCCTGGCGAGCTGGGAAAGGATGGCAAACCCGTATTCGAATTTATCTATGCTGAATCGGCCGGTAATCTTGGCGAAGGTCCGGCCGCGCTTCGAGAGGCAAACAAGCCCAGTGAAGAGGTCAAGAATC
This sequence comes from Usitatibacteraceae bacterium, assembly GCA_044228625.1. GTDB lineage: Bacteria > Pseudomonadota > Gammaproteobacteria > Burkholderiales > Usitatibacteraceae > UKL13-2. Next base: position 9,368 of record JBGAUM010000119.1, read on the forward strand.
AGATTTTTTGATGCTCGGGGCGGCGCCCCTTGCAAATGATCAATCGTCCCCCCAATTTTTGAATCCGGCTTTCCGCATGCAATCGCCTCGCTACCAACTTGCACGCGCGGCTGCAAGACGCGTGGCAGAAGGGGAGCCCGACTACTTTCACGCGCTTGCCAAGGCTGAGAAAGACTTTCCGTCATTTCCTGCAGATCAAAGGCCGACCCTCGAGGAAATCGATTCAGAAGTTGCAGTACTTCAGGCAATCCACGACGACCCCAGCCGGATCGCGGCCCTGCGGGGCTTGCGAAAATCTGCCCAAAGATTCATGCGGGCGCTCACCCAATTTAATGCCCGCCTTCTCGGACCCGTTGCAACGGGCACAGCCATTGCCGACAGCCCCATTTGGATTGAGCTTGGCGTATCACCGACCGACAGCATGGAATTCGAAATCGAACTGATCAATCGAAACTGGCAGGTTGAACCCATTGAATTCATATCGCGCTCGAAAATCAAGG
>JBGAUM010000120.1:0-9772 GCA_044228625.1 Usitatibacteraceae bacterium
CAAGCTTGAAGTCCTTGGTGAACCGCTGGCGCTTCCGGTCAGGATTGACCTTCTCCACATGCTTTCCCATTTGACACCTCCACAGGTATTGTCTACCTTCAAAAGTGTCCACGGAAACCGGGATAGCTCAGACACCATTTTCGAAGGGCATTGACCTGAAACCCCAATCCCCGCGCGCCTTTCCAGCGATTTTCGCCCCAATCGCCGCACCAGTGCTTGAGTTTCAGCAGGTCAGCACTCGTTCTCGGCTCACATGTATCGACCCTGCCCCTCTCAGTGATTCACCTCGAACGGACCTGACAAGTTAACCTTGGCCCTGCGCCTGTCGTGGCGCTTGAATAGCGGCTCCCTCGCGAGGTCGAACCATGAACAAACTGCAGGCTACCCTTCTTTGCGCATTCGTTGTGTCGATGCCCGCGATGGCGCAGGAGCGCGGCTACACCGCCGCGGAAGCCACGGGTTTTCGCAACCAATTGACCATCGACAATTGGGACAAGGGCGGGCCGCTGACGCGCTATGTGTTCCTGAACATGACGGAGTTTTTCCACCACTCGGTCATTCAGCGTGGCGGCCCCATTCAGGAACTCAAGGTGGCGCCACGGCCCGAGGTGGCGCGCTTCATGGCCACCACCGACGCGGGGAAGATGCCGCTGCAGGACACGCTGAACGATCCGACCGTGGACGGCCTGCTGGTGCTGCACAAAGGCAGGATCGTGTTCGAAGCCTACCCGCGCATGCGCGCCACCGATCCGCACCTCACGATGTCGGTCTCCAAGGTGCTGGCGTCCACGCTCATTGCCATCCTCGAGGATCGCGGCCAAGTCGATACCCGCAAATCTGTTGACACCTATCTGCCGGCGCTCGTCGGCTCCGGCTGGGCCGGCGTGCCGATCCGCGATGTGCTCGACATGGCCTCGGGCATCGATTGCCTGCAAGGCGTGGAAGGCGCGCTGACCGATCCGGCCACCTGCTATTACCAATACGAGGCGTCGTTGGGCTGGTTGCGGCCGACGGCGGCGACGGCCGAAAGCACGTTCGATTTCGTCAAGCGCCTGAAAGCGCGCCGGCCATCGGGCGAAGCGTTTGAATACACGTCGGTGAACAACTTTGTGCTGGCCTGGCTGGCCGAGACAGTCACGGGCCGGCCCTTTGCCGATCTAGTGTCCACCGAAATCTGGCAAAAAATCGGCGCGGATTCCGCTGCGCTCATCTCGTCCTCGCGTCGCGGGGTGCCACTGGCCTTCGCGGGTGTCAGCACCACGCTGCGCGACATGGCGCGATTCGGCCTGTTGTTCACACCCTCCGGGCGAACGGGAAAGACCCCCCTCATCTCGGACCGCCACCTTGAAAATATCCAGAAGCGGGGCCGGCCGGCGGTGTATCGCGCGGCGAGCAAGGACGGCCCGCGCCCGATCGACGGCGAACCCGCGCGGCACAACAGCGATCAGTGGGACTTCGTGATGAACGACGGCGATTTCTTCAAGGGCGGGTTTGGCGGCCAGGGGCTGTACATCTCACCGTCCCGCGACCTGGTGATCGCGTTCTTTGGCAGCCCGGATCACAAAGGCAAGTCCCATCAACTCACGCGGGTCGCGCGGCAGCTCGCGAAGTCGGGATTGTTTGAGCGGTAGGTGCCAACTTGGTCTTGCATCAAAGCGAATTATCAATGGAATTAGGCGCCAAATTCCCAGCAAATTGACCTGAAACCCTAGACCCCGCGCGCCTCTTCACTGGTTTTCGGCCCAAACAGCGCGCCAATGCTAGAGTTTGGCCGCACCTTTGTCTTCCTGGCGAATCACGTTCATCATTTGAAAAGGGCCATCCGGCTCTGGGCATCGGCTTCGTTTCTTGAGGTCGAATGAGATGGGCGATTGAAGGCTGACAGATGAAACCGGAAACGTCGATCAGGTTGCAGAAGTGGGCGCTGCTTGCGTTTGCGCTTGTGCTGGCCCTCTTGAGCGTCGAAAGCGTGGTCCGCGTCTTCACTTCTGAAGTACGCCCGCCGCCGCAAGGCATCGTCACGCAGATGATGTCTTTCCTGCAGGACCGCGCAGGCTGGAGCGCTCAGGGAATGTGGCGCGGCTTGGTGTTCATCATCGGCGCCGTGAACATCGGCTGCTTGTCCATCGCGGCCTGGGTGATGTTTCGCGTCAGCAACTCCCAGCCCGCGCGACAGACGGTGTGGCTCCTCATCACCTGCGCGGCCATCGGCTATTGGTCTCACTTGTTTGGGATCAGTCCGCGCGAAGCGGCTTTCTTTTGGGATGCGAAGGCCTACCCCGCCTTTTATCCGCCCGTCGCGGCGGGGCTCTGGGCCCTCTTCTTCATGGAACTCGCGCGATTCCTGATGATCTTTCCACGCGTCATCGACCCGGAATCCATCGTCGCGGCGATGCCGGACGGCCCACTCCCGAAATGGGTGACGTCCAAAAAATCGAAGTTGAAACTTCTGCGACTTTTGCAAAAAGGGTTGGTCTCGGGTCGGGCGGTCCTGGTCGTGACCTTGGCATTTGTGGCGGCAATTCCCGTCTCAGCATGGCTCGCGAGATTGTCGCCTTCCGGATTGTTACCCGGCATCGTAGCGTTTCTGATTTTCTTGGCGCTTGGCGCGTATGGATGCGGGCTTTGGCTGGCGTGGCGGTCGATCCGTCATGTGCACCTCTATGGGACCGAGCGTGAGCGCTCGCAGGTCTATTGGCTCAAGCTCATGCTGCCGCTGGCGTTTTCACCGCTCCTCGCGCTTTGCGTTTACGCGTTGATCCCACATTCCTGGCGCACGGCCTGGACGACGGCAGGCATGCGCGAGTTGATCGCATTGGCCTTTTTCGCCTACTTGATTTTGCTCCCGCAACTGATCGCGCTGGTCTTGGCCAGCGCCGTGGTGCAGCGCGGTACGCTGGATCCGCGCGCAGGGTTTTCGAAGATCACGATTTGGGGGGTCTTGAGCCTTGTGATGACAGTGCTGTTCGTGATCGTTGAACGCTACGTCGCATTGAAGCTGGTGAAAGCATTTGAGCTGCCCCCGGATACGGGTGCCATCGTCGCAGGCGGGGTCATCGCAGCCACGTTCATTCCGATCCGGCGGGGGGTGACAAAGTTGGTCACGCGGCTTGCCGAGCGCTGGCTGCCGGTCTCTGCTGTGGTGGATGGCGAACGCGTGTTTCGTGCCGTGGCGATCACGGATTTGTCGGGTTACACCGCATTGGCCGCGACTGACGACGCAGCTGCGCGCATGCAGAGCGGGGTGCTCAAGCGCGCGGCACAACTCGCCACCGAAAAGCATGGCGGACGGATCGTGAAAACGCTCGGGGATGCGGTGATGATGGTTTACGAGACCTCGCGTGGCGCCGCACTGGGCGTTCGGCAAATCCATCGATCCTTCCCGGCCATGATTGCGCCCTTGGGGTACACACCGCTCCCGCTGCATTCGGCAGTCCACTACGGCGAGATTGCGGAGACGCACGATGGCGATATCTTTGGCCACACGGTGAACGTCACCGCGCGTCTCGTGGATGTTGCGAAAGGCGGCGAGATCGCCTTGAGCGCTGATGCAGCGAATCAAGCGCAGGGCCTTGCGTCACTCACCGATGCAGGCGAACACCACTTCAAGAACGTCACCGAGGCCATCCGCTGTTTCAAGTTGAGTGTGGAGGAGCCGCCCAAGGAAGCGGGCGTTGCGGCACAGGGCATTGACCCGAAACCCTAGTATCCGCGCGCCTTCCCAACGGTTTTCGCCCCAGTCCGGCCGTGTACTCAGGGCTTTCGGCGACCTCGTCCAAGCGGTACGCTAAACTAGCCCATGGCTGACGTCTTTGTTTCCTATGCGCGTGTGGACAAGGCGCGCGTCGCTCCCATTGTTGCCGCGATCGAGGCGCAGGGATGGTCCGTCTGGTGGGACCCGGAGATTGCCGCCGGCCAGCTCTTCGATGATCAGATCGAAACCCAGCTTGCGGCCGCGCGCGCGGTGTTGGTGGTCTGGACGCCCACGTCGGTGGCCTCGCGCTGGGTGAGGGGTGAGGCGCGCGAAGCCGCGGATCGCGGCATCCTGGTGCCGGTGAGGTTTGATGACGCCCGCATGCCGATGGATGTGCGGGCCCTGCACACCACGGATCTCGACAAATGGGCGGAGGACCCCGCCAGCCCGCCGTTCCAGGAAGTGCTGCGGGCGCTGGGCGCCATGATGGCCCGCCATCCCCAACCCCGCAGCGGAGCCGGTCTGCCGGGCGCCACGCCGGCCGGAATGCCCGCGGTGGACAACACCAAGCGCGTCGCGATCTGCGTGCTGCCGTTCTCCAACATGAGCGGCGACGCGGAGCAGGAATATTTCAGCGACGGCATCACCGAAGACATCATCACGGACCTGAGCAAGGTGTCTTCGTTGTCGGTGGTCTCGCGCAACACGGCCTTCAGTTTCAAGGGGCGCAATGTCGATATCCCGCAAATTGGCCAGCAGTTGAAGGTGGCGTATGTGCTGGAGGGCAGCGTGAGGAAAGCCGCCGGTCGCGTGCGCATCACCGCGCAGCTGATCGACGTCTCGAAGGACAGCCACGTGTGGGCCGAGCGCTACGACCGGGACCTCAACGACATCTTTGCGCTGCAAGATGAAATTTCGCAGGCGATCGTCAAGGCGCTTAAGCTCAAGCTGATGCCGGACGAGAAGAAGGCCATCGAGCATCGCGGCACCACGAATCTCGAGGCCTACAACCTTTACCTGATGGCGCGGCAATTCAGCGTGACCGGCAACTACGGCAACGTGCGGCGCTGCGAGGCGATCATCCGCCTCTGCCGCAGCGCCACCGAGATCGACCCCGACTATGCAACGGCCTGGGCCTTGATGGCGGTGGCCCAAGCTGCGCTCAAGTTCTATTTCAATGGCCCCGGCGATGGCGGGCTCGCCGCCGCGGAGCGGGCGCTGCAGCTGGACGACAACCTGGCCGAGGCACATGCGGCGCGGGCACGCGTGCTGACCACCGAGAGCCGGTACGACGAGGCGATGATCGAGATCGAGGCTGCGCTGCGATTGGATGCCGAGTCCTTCGAGGTCAATGCAGCGGCGGCACGCCTGTATTTCATGCTGAGCCGCTATACGGATGCCATTCGATTCAATGAAAAAGCCGCCGCGCTGATGGAAACGGATTTTTCCTCCGTGAGCGTGCTGATGACCTGCTACAAGGCCATCGGCGACACGGCAAAGACCCGCCTTGCGGCACAGCGCACGCTGGCGCGCGCGGAGAAGATCACCATGCAGGAGCCGGACAACGGGCTGGCGCTGGGTTATGTGGTGATGTCGTTGTGCACACTGGGGCAGGCCGAGCGTGCGAAGGACCTCGCCAAGCGCGCCATGCTGCTGGAACCGGACAACCTCACCATGCGCTACAACTTCGCCTGCGGCTTCGCATCGCTCGGCGAGCCGGACGCCGCCTTCGAACTCCTCGGCCCAGTGTTTGAGAAGGACGCCGCCGAGACCGTGAACTGGGCCAAGGTGGATCCGGACCTCGACCCCCTGCGCAAGGATCCGCGCTTCGAAGCCATGATGGCCAAGGCCGCCGAGCGGTTGTCGACGGCAGCCGCGTGACTGCGGGGCGGCCGTCGAAATCAGGCGCTAAAGCCCACCTTTCTCGAGGCGCGAAGTATGAGTGAGGTGTGTGAGTTGATGCTGCCCCAATCGGTCGACGAATCAATGACATGACGCCTCGCGAACAAACAAACAGAACCGCAAGGCCCATCCTGATTTTTCCGGGGGGCATGCCGCGTTCACTCGAATATCTACAAAAATGCCTGCGCGAGGGCCAAGCCGTGATTGGTTCCTCTTCGCTCGACTACGATGTATCGCGCCAGCAGTATCCAGCGTGGACACATCTGCCCTACATCACACACCCCGACTTCAATAGTGCACTGGTGCAACGCATTGGGGAGTTCGGCATTGCCGGAATTTATTCGCCGAACCCGGTGGTTTGGAATTACCTGAACCAGGTGTTGAAGAACCTGGCGCCTGAGGTGCGCCTCGTGAATGATTCGCCCGTCAGCGCTGAGCTCGATGGATTTCGCGTGGCGCGCGAGCGCGCGAATGCGTGGCTTGCGAATTCGCTTCCGCTGGCCTCCGCTCTTACACGCAGGGATGCCTTGTCAGCGATCGAGCTTGCCGCATTGTTGCGGCACACCGCCCAGATTCCCGGCATGTGCGACGATGAAAAACTTCGTGCGCTATGCGAGATCGCCCGTATCACTCCGGCGGGCGACATCGTGGAGATTGGCAGCTGGTGGGGGAAGTCGGCCTTTGTACTTGGGCGATTGGCCCATTGCCACCGCATTGGAAAATTGCTGTGTGTCGATCCCTGGTCAAACGAGCACCTGGTTCAACGTGACGAAAAAGGCTTGGTGGACAGCGGGTCGGCATTGATGGACGCAGATGAAGCATTGACTGTTTTTGAAATGAACCTGCTCCCGTACAACTTCAATCATGTCAATTATCTGCGCATGCCCTCCACCGAGGGTGCCGCGTACTATCGCGCCAACCGGCGCGTCACCACGGATTCATTCGGGACGACGGAATATCGTGGCCAGATCGCGATCCTCCACATCGACGGCAACCACAGCTACACGGCAGTGAAGGCGGATGTGGTCGGCTGGCAGGGCTTTGTCATGCCGGGAGGCTGGCTGGTGATCGACGACTATCTGTGGCCCTATGGTGATGGCCCGAAGCGCGCCGGCGATGAGTTCCTGGTGGAGAACTCCAAGAGAATCGAAGCGGCGTTTGTGATGGGAGGCGCATTGTTCATCCAGTTGGCCGCTTAACGGCCTCGACGCAGAGCGAAATTTTCCCGGCAACCCATTTGTCGTGCGCAGTCGGTGTGACACGCAAGAGTGAACTGCGTATTCCGATTCGGCCCGCCTTCAACTGTTGATTCACCCAAAGCGGCCAGACTCACATTCCCAGCCCGCCTAGGCAAAATCCAAGCAACCGCTTGCCTTTCCAGCCATTTTCGGCCCGCAAACCGCGCCAGTGCTAGGGTTTCTGCATTCATTCGCCAGGCAATCTCAAAGCACACGTCGAAGGCAGAATCTTCCCCTGCACTCTCCCGGGAGAATGAGACGCCGATCTCAGCATGGCGGCCCAGGGTTCAAACTCTTGTACCTCCAGCCGGATTTGCAACCGCTCGCCCAGAACCGCCGCGTGATCTATTGCGACCAGCGCGGCGCAGGACGTTCTACCGTGTCGTCGGACGCGATGCTCATCAATCTGGACAGACACGTCGCTGACCTGGAGAGTGTGCGTACATTTTTCAAGCTGGAGAAGTTCGACGTGCTTGGCCACTCGTGGGGCGCCGCATTGGGGGCGCACAAATACCCGGGCCGCGTAGGGCGACTCCTGCTGGTGGACAAGTCATTGAAGCGTTGATCGGGATGAATCAGAACACGACTACGGGGCCGGGCCCGGTCAATTTGGAGAGAACCCCATCGGCAAGCCGCCGATAGACCAGATCAAACTGCCGGTCCAATTCCTCTTCGGAACACTCCAACCAGAATTTCGCGTTGACGGCCGGCCCATAGACCTCGTGTTCCGTATTGAGGCCGGTCCAGAATTTTCCCGGGTTGGGAACCTCCGACTTCACCCATGCGCGCACGAACAGCGCGCCTTCACCCGCACGAAACGTGTGGAACGAAAACTCGCGGATCTCGACCTGCACTTGCGCCGAATTCGGGCCGCTGCCGAGTTTCCATGTGGCCTGGGTGCGCATGGACAGCGCATGTTTCATTTGGTCGGCCGCACTCCGGGTTTCAAGATAATTGTTCAATCGCGTGTGCAGCAATTCGACCCGCTCCTGATCCCAGCTCTCCAGGACGCCGACACCCGCCCCGGCGGCGCCACCGACGAGCATGCCGGCCAGCGCTGTGAAGGGCATGCAGAGTGGCGCCCATGGCCCGCAAGCCAAACCGGCGGCACCCGCACCCACCAAGGCACCGCCGGCGCCACCCACACCTGCATCTCGTCGGATGGTCATGTTCTTTATCGAGATGCGTTCGCCAGGTGGTTGACTCCAGACGAACCGGAGGTCAACCTCTTGGTCGCGCGGAATCGGGGCAAAAACCGCGCACCCTTCGGCGAAGATCACGAGCACGAGCACCGCGAAACGACGGATCGAAGGCCAGTTCGCTGGAATGGCCAAGCCGGCTGTGGATTGCATCTCAACCTCCCGAATGGCGAGGGGGACCACGGATCAGTCTACGCTTTCCGTTGAGTCCTGATTTGCTAGCCCAAACTCCGGACAAGCCTAGAGCAGGGCTTGGCGCAATTTCACCATTACGCGGCCTCGCGTACCTCCAGCCACTCTGCAAGCGCCTGTGGCGTCATCGGTTGGGCGAACAAGAATCCCTGCATGCAATCCACGCCGTTTTGGATCAACCGGTCGGCTTGCGTCTGGGTTTCGACGCCTTCGGCCACCAACGAAAGGCCCAGGCTCTTGCCGATGGCGCAGATCGATTCGACGACGCGCCTTCCACGCTCATCGTGCCCCAACATCTGCACAAAACTCTTGTCGATCTTGAGCGTGTCAAACTCGAATCGCGTGAGGTAGGACAGCGAAGAGAATCCCGTGCCGAAATCATCCAGCGAAAGCTTGAGCCCAAGGACATGCAGTTGCTGGATCTCGGCATGGATCACCGGATCGTTGTCGATCATGATGGTTTCAGTGAATTCCAGCTCCAGTTGATTCGCGAGCAGGTGATGTTCCGCAAGTAACGACGCCACCGTTTCCGCAAATCCCGCGCGACGCAACTGGCGCACCGAGACGTTCACGCAGACCACGATCGGCCTGCCCAGGCGTTGACTTTGGCGCGAGACCTGCCTGCAGGCTTCTTCAAGCACCCACTCGCCGATATCGATAATGAGCCGCGAACGCTCGGCGATGCGGATGAATTCGTCGGGCGGAACACGGCCCAATTCGGGATGGGTCCAACGCAGGAGCGCCTCGGCCTTGACCAGCGGGTGGCCCGCCTCCGAAGACACAATCGGCTGGAAAACCAGTGAAAGCTCGTCGTCCTGCAAGGCTCCTTGCAGTTTTTGCTCGATGAGCAATTCACGCTGTGCGCGGTCGTTCAGATCCCGATTGCAGAAGTTCCACGTATTTCTATCAGTTTGGCGGGACTGCGTGCTGGCCAGCATGGCCTGTTGGACGAGATCTCCGGCGCTCAATGCGTCCTTGCCCGACAGTGCAATGCCGATGCTCACAGACGGCTTGAGGTCAAAACCATTCACCACCAAAGGCGCCGAGATGGCCTGGACGATGCGTTGCGCAACATCTTCGGCGCGGCGCGTGGCGTCCTCCAACGAGTGCCCGGTGACGATGAACACAAACTCATCGTGGTTGTAGCGGGCCAACGTGTGCTGGCCGGATGCGACACTCGTCAGACGCTGCGAAAGTTCTTTCAACAAACGGTCCACCGTCAGGTGGCCGTAGAGTTCCTGGGTGCGGTGCAGGTTGTCGATCCCCACCAGCAGCGCGGCTGCGGTCAAGTTGCTGCCCGGCGTGGTGCGCACCAAGGCGCCGAGGCGATCCAGCAGCACGTGGCGATTGGGCAACCCTGTGAGGTCGTCGGTGACGGCTTGCCGCGCAATGCTTTCGTTGGAATCCTTCACTACGACATACGCGAGGCCAATCACCAGCAGGCCATAACCAATGCCGGACAGCCCGCGCATGCCCGGCCCATCGGAGATCCCGGAGTACCGAATAAACAGCACGATGGCCTGGCCGAAGATGATCCCCGCGACAAT
>JBGAUM010000121.1:0-9715 GCA_044228625.1 Usitatibacteraceae bacterium
CGCCCCCTGCAATCCTCCTATACTGGCTCTCAAACCAAGAAAGCGATCACGCGCGAATGCACAGGTTCGTCAGGGCAGCAGGTGTGTGGTTACTGGCCATCATCGCCGGAACGTCGTCTGCTGCGCCGCTTGGTCTCGACGATCATCAACAGGTGCATGACGCGTGGCCACATGTGCGAGTATTGTCCGATCCCGAGCGACGTATCGATGTGGCGGCAGCCCAAGCACGCCTTGCAGAGTTCACGCCGCCGGCTTCACCGCATGCCGGGATGGGATTCCGAAACGACGCCGTGTGGTTTCATGTTCCGGTTTCGGTTCCCCGCGAATCGGACGGCCGCTGGATCCTGGAAATCGACTACGCCCTGTTGAATCGCATTGACGTCTTCATGCTCCGCGAAGGGCGCGCCTTGAAGCTGGCCACCATGGGTAGCCTCCAGCCATTCCAGGATCGACCATTGCGATCACGCACGCCGGCGGTCATGCTCGATCTCCCTGCGGGTCAACGCGCAGACATCCTGTTCCATATCGACACACGCAGCTCCGTGATTGTTCCGGTGAAGTTCATGAAGCCCGGCGCATTTCACGCACGCGCCAACCAGGAATTCCTGTTGCAAGGCATTCTTTTCGCGGTCGGCATGTGCCTGCTGGTTTTCAGCTTGCAGCAGTGGGTCAGCCTCCGAGATACGGTTTACCTCAAGTACGCTGCGGTGATTGTTTGCCACCTGTTGTTCAATGCGCACTTGTTCGGCCTGGGGGCCATGTATCTGTGGACCGATCAGCCCTGGATTGAAGTGCATATGGCCGGGCTCTCATTGCTGATGGTATCGGCCACGTTGGCGCTGTTTGTCGAAGCCGTGCTTGCTGACGATCTGCACCCACGCGCACGTCTGGCCTTGAAAGCGCTATCCATGGCATTGGTGTTTTTTGCCGGGCTCTTTGCGATGGATTGGATGAACAATCATTGGCTGGGCATTGTCTCCGCCGCCTTTGGATTGATGCCGGCGTTGATCGGTCTCCAAGGCGCCATTGCCCGCGTACGGCGCGGTGACATCGTCGGCACGTATTTCATCGTGGCCTGGGTAGGTTACCTGCTCACCGGCATCGTGCTTTCCCTGACCATCAACGGGCATATCGGGGTGAATTTCTGGACCCTTCACTCGCTTCAGTTCGGCGCGACTTTCGACATGTTGATCTTCATGCGGATCGTGATTTTGCGCACGGCCGCCGAACACCGTGCCGCGCAACTCGCCAGCCGGGAGCGCGATGTAATGAGGTCGCTCGCCCACACGGATTCGCTGACCGGGCTCACCAATCGTCGCGGCTTGAATGAGTCACTGTCGACACTCGTGCCGCGCGCAACTTCAGAACGGTTGCTTGCGATTTACATGCTCGACCTGGATGGGTTCAAGCCCGTCAACGACCAACACGGCCACGACACGGGTGACCTCCTGCTGAATGCGATTGCTGCGCGCTTGACGGCAACCGTGCGCTCACGCGACATTGTGGCGCGTGTGGGCGGGGACGAATTTGTCGTCGTGGCGACAGATTTGAAGACCGAGTCACAAGCAGTCGAGGTGGGGAACAAATTGCTTTCTGCTTTTGCGAGCCCCTTCGAGATGGATGCCCTTCAATGCCAAGTGGGCGTGACAATCGGCTACGTCGTCGTGCCTGCTGACGGCACCAGCTCGGCGGCGTTGCTAAAGGCTGCAGATGCCGCGATGTACGCGGGAAAACAAAAAGGCAAAGGACGCGTCATGCGGACCACGGAAGTCGAATGAAAGAGCATTCCGCGACTGGATCGAAGTGGGTCTTGTATTTATTGGAGTGCGAGGGTGGCCGCTATTACACGGGCATTGCCACTGACTTGTGTCGCCGGTTCGAAGAGCATTGTGCCGGGGTTGGCGCGCGATTTACGAGAATGTATCCGCCGTTGCGCGTGCTCGCTGCGAAAGAGTTTGCCGATCGGTCAAGCGCTTCGAAAGCCGAGGCGGCGGTCAAGAAGCTGCCGCGCGAACGGAAGCTGCTGTATTTCGCATGAGTTTGGAGTTCGCATCGATCGGGCCGTGTCTTGGTAATCGTTGGGCTCCAAAGATCAAACCAGCTTTAGGTGTTTACTCCACCGTGACGCTCTTCGCCAAATTGCGAGGCTTGTCCACGTCGGTCCCCTTCACCAGCGCCGCGTGGTAGGCCAGAAGCTGCACCGGAATCACGTGCACGATCGGAGAGAGTTGTCCTGCATGCCGCGGTGCGCGAATGATATGCACGCCTTCAGATTCCGTAAAGTGCGAGTCGAGATCGGTGAAGACGAACAGTTCGCCGCCACGCGCCTTCACCTCCTGCATGTTTGATTTCACTTTTTCCAGCAGCGTGTCGTTGGGCGCGATGACGACCACGGGCATGCGGCTGTCTACCAATGCGAGTGGACCGTGCTTCAACTCGCCCGCTGCATAGGCTTCTGCGTGAATGTAGGAAATTTCCTTCAGTTTCAATGCGCCCTCAAGCGCAATCGGGTAGTGCAGGCCACGCCCAAGAAAGAGTGCGTGCTGCTTTTCGGCAAATCGGTCTGCCCAAGCCTTGATTTGCGGCTCAAGATTCAGTGCGTGTTGAATGCTTCCTGGAAGGTAGCGAAGTTGCTCGAGATAGCTTGCTTCGTCTGATGCCGAGAGCCTGCCCTTTACCTTGGCCAACGTGAGTGCGAGCGAAAACAGGACACACATTTGGGTGGTCATTGCCTTGGTGGATGCCACACCAATTTCCGGGCCGGCGCGCGTGTAGCAGACGTGACGCGAGGCCCGGGGAATGGCCGATGCACGCACGTTGCAGATGGACAGCGTCATGTCGTGCCCCAATTCTTTGGCACGCTTCAACGCTTCCATGGTGTCCAGCGTTTCCCCGGATTGCGAAATCGTCACCACAAGTTGTTTCGGATTTGGAATGGAGTCGCGGTACCGGTATTCGTGTCCGAACTCTATGGTGACCGGGATTCGTGCAATAGACTCGATCCACTGTTTTCCCACCATGCCGGAGTAATAGCTGGTTCCGGAAGCCAGGATCAGAACACCTTCTGCGGCGGCAAAATCGGCCGCGGCGTGTTCACCAAACAGGGCAGGGCTCACACCGTCGTTGAGCACCGCGTCAAGCGTGTCGGAGACGGCGCGAGGCTGTTCGTGAATCTCTTTTTGCATGAAATGCTGGTACGGGCCAAGTTCCCATGCCTCATTCGTCGCATCGGATGTGTGGATCTCGCGTTCAACCGGCTTGCCCGCACGGTCGACGACACGAATGCCCGTGTGGGAAAGTTCGGCGGCGTCACCTTCTTCCAGATAAATGACGCGGCGCGTTTCCTGCAGGATTGCGGAAACGTCCGATGCAATGAAATTTTCATTCTTGCCGGATTCTCCAACACCGACTAGGAGAGGACATCCCATACGCGCACAGCACAGCACATCCGGGGACTTGAGGGCCATGACGCCGATGGCATAGGCGCCGTGCAGGTCGTGAACCGTACGTTGTACGGCTTCAAACAAATTGTTGGTTGCCTTGAAGTAAAAGTGCACCAGGTGCGCGATGACCTCGGTATCGGTTTGGGACTCGAAGGTGTATCCCGCCGCTTTCAGCCGCGCGCGCTGCTCTTCGTGGTTTTCGATGATGCCATTGTGCACGACGGCGATTTCGCCGTTTGACACGTGCGGATGCGCGTTGGGTTCGGTAACACCCCCATGCGTGGCCCAACGGGTATGACCGATGCCAAGGGGCCCGGTCAGGTTTTCGGCGGCAATGCCAGCTTCCATTTCCGCCACGCGGCCGACGCGACGCACCCGGCGGATACCCTCATTGATGACGGCGACGCCGGCGGAGTCATATCCGCGGTACTCGAGGCGTTTCAGGCCTTCGGTGAGAATGGGAACAATATTGCGCCGAGCAATGGCGCCGACGATGCCGCACATGGGTTGTCCGATCTGAAGACGTTGCAAACGGCATTTTGCCCGTTGCGCACGGCGATGTCACGGTTCGAAGATAGACCCGGGATGGTTCGGATTGGTCTGTCGTGGTCGCGTCGTGTTTTTTGACGCGCTATTTTTTCTTTTGGGGCCTTTTCCAGTCCGCTTTGTGGATTTGGGTTTTGCTGTTCAAGGTAAGCCCCCCAGGCGGTACATCTTTCCAGACAGTGGTGCCCGCCGCAATGTCAGCCCCGTCGCCGATGGAGACCGGTGCGACCAGTTGCACGTCTGACCCGATATGCACGCGGTCGCCAATGACGGTTCGATGTTTGTTGGCGCCATCGTAGTTGCAGACAATGGTGCCGGCACCTATATTGGCCTGGCTGCCTACAGTGGTGTCGCCAATGTACGAAAGGTGGTTAGCCTTCGATCCTGCACCAATTTCGCTGTTTTTGACTTCGACAAAATTACCGATGTGGACGCCGTCAGCAAGTACGCTGCCTGGGCGGAAACGGGCATAGGGACCGATTCGTGCACCGTTTCCGATGGAAGTGCTTTCAATATGCGTAAACGCAAAGATGTCGGTGTCCGAGCCGATGGTTGCATCCTGAAGGACACAGTTGGGCCCGATTCGGGTGCCTGCGCCAATGGTCACTGATCCTTCGAATACGCAATTGACGTCGATGATGACGTCACGGCCGCATGCCAAGGTACCGCGAATATCGATCCGCTCTGGGTCGATGATCGTGACACCATCCACTAACAATGCTGTGGCAAGGTTGCGTTGATGAATGCGCTCCAACGCAGACAGTTGAACTTTGTCATTGACGCCGGCGACTTCCCACTCGTTCGGTGTGCTCGAGGTTTCGACCGAAATGCCTTCGGCGACGGCCATGGCCAAGATGTCTGTGAGGTAGTACTCGCCTTGGGCGTTTCGATTGCCCAGCTTTGGAAGCCAGCGTGCTAGGTGGTGCGTCGGGCAAGCCAGGAATCCCGTGTTGATTTCCTGAATTCTTTTCTGCTCTGCACTGGCATCCTTTTCCTCCACGATGCCAGTGACGGCCCCTTGGTTATCGCGAAGAATGCGCCCTAGTCCCGTTGGGTTGGCGACGCGTTGGGTGAGCCAGGACAGATGGCCACGCCTTGCACCCTCGACCAAAAATTTCAATGTGCCCGGCGTAATGAGGGGCACATCGCCGTAAAGAATGAGCGTGATTCCGTCTGCCGGGATTTCGGGCAATGCTTGGAGAACGGCATGGCCCGTGCCCAATTGGGGTTCCTGAATTGCCCAGCGAAGCTGTTCATCAGGAATTGCCGCGCGGACCGTTTCGCCCCCGTGTCCGTAAACGACGCAAATCGTTTCAGGTTTCAGCGCTTGTGCCGTTTCCAAGACGTGCACCAGCATGGGTTTGCCCGCGATCGGCTGCAAAACCTTGGGTAAGGCCGATTTCATTCGTTTGCCTTGGCCAGCAGCCAAGACGACGACAGAAAGCGTTTCAGGAGATTTCGGAGCGGACGTAGTCATGATTTCAGTCGCGGGCGGCTTCAGCCTGCCATTTTGGGCGAAAAAAAAGGCAGCGGGAGAAACTCCGCTGCCTGGATGTGTTGCGCCTCTAAACCGTTACGGTAGGTCAATTATAAACTGGGTGACCTATTTTTTGCGAAGTTTCTGGATGGCTTGCAATTGGGCAGCCAATTGAGCCAGCTCGGCAACCACTAGTGCACGATCTTGGCCGCTTGCACGGTTAGCGAGCGCTTCCTCCGCGGCGCGTTTGGCTTCCATGACTTTGGCTTCGTCCAAGTCATGCCCGCGGATCGAGGTGTCCGAAAGGATGGTGACGTTCTTGGGCTGAACCTCCAAGACCCCGCCGGAAACGTAGATGATCTCGTCCTCTTCCTTCCCGGCCAATTTGACTTTGACGGTGCCCGGCTTGACCCGTGACAGAAGCGGCGCATGTCCCGGAAGAATGCCCAACTCGCCCGTTTCTCCGGGAACAACCACCATGCTCGCCTCGCCCGAAAAAATCGATTGTTCGGCGGAGACGATATAGACGTGCAAAGTGTGGTTCATCGTGTGCTGTCCGGAATGTGCTTTTTCGTTTCCGAAACCCTATGGTGCGGCCACGGGTTTCGAGTCATTCGACTTGGCGAAAGCGGGTTGCTTTTCGCCAAAGTCGATTAGTTCATGGTTTTGGCCTTTTCAAATGCCTCGTCGATACCGCCGACCATGTAGAACGCCTGTTCAGGCAACGCATCGCATTCGCCATCGACGATCATCTTGAAGCCGCGGATCGTTTCCTTGAGCGGTACGATCTTGCCAGGAGTGCCGGTAAAGACTTCAGCCACATTGAACGGTTGCGACAGGAAGCGCTGGATCTTGCGCGCACGAGCCACAGCCAATTTGTCTTCGGGCGAAAGCTCGTCCATGCCGAGAATGGCGATGATGTCGCGGAGTTCCTTGTAGCGCTGCAGTGTGGCCTGCACGCGGCGTGCGACCGTGTAGTGCTCGTCGCCCACCACCTGCGGGTCGAGCTGGCGGCTGGTCGAATCGAGCGGATCCACAGCAGGGTAGATCCCCAGTGCCGCGATGTCGCGGGACAACACCACGGTCGCGTCCAAGTGGGCAAACGTGGTCGCCGGTGACGGGTCGGTCAAGTCGTCCGCCGGCACGTACACGGCCTGGATGGAGGTAATCGAACCGGTCTTGGTCGAAGTGATGCGCTCTTGCAGCACGCCCATTTCCTCGGCCAGCGTCGGCTGGTAGCCCACGGCAGACGGCATGCGGCCCAGCAACGCGGACACTTCCGTGCCGGCCAGTGTGTAACGGTAGATGTTGTCCACGAAGAACAGGATGTCCTTGCCTTCGTCGCGGAAACGCTCAGCCATGGTCAGGCCGGTCAACGCCACGCGCAAGCGGTTGCCCGGCGGCTCATTCATCTGGCCGAACACCATCGCCACCTTGGATTCATTGAGGTTATCCATCTTGATAACCCCGGCTTCCTGCATCTCATGGTAGAAGTCATTGCCTTCGCGGGTGCGCTCGCCCACACCGGCGAACACCGACAAACCGCCATAGCTCTTTGCGATGTTGTTGATGAGCTCCAGCATGTTCACGGTCTTGCCGACGCCGGCACCGCCGAACAGGCCGATCTTGCCACCCTTGGCAAACGGGCAAACCAGGTCGATCACCTTGATGCCCGTGGGCAGGAGGTCGACGGAGGGGGAGAGTTCGTCAAACTTTGGCGCGGCTTGGTGAATGGCGCGCTTTTCGTCGGTGACAATGGGACCCTGCTCGTCGATCGGGCGACCCAGCACGTCCATGATGCGGCCCAGCGTGCCCTTACCCACCGGGACGGAAATCGCGGCGCCGGTGTTCTTCACCTTCATGCCACGACGGATGCCGTCGGACGAGCCCAGCGCGATGCAACGCACGATGCCGTCGCCCAGCTGCTGCTCCACCTCGAAGGTCAAACCGGCTTCGGCAAACGACTTGCCGCCGGACTCCTCCAGCATCAAGGCGTCATACACCTTGGGCATTTCGTTGCGTGGGAACTGGATGTCCACCACCGCACCAATACACTGAACGACTTGTCCGACACTCATTTTTCGCTCCAAACCAATACGATATTTTTGAATTCTGCTTGTGCGGTCACACGGCCGCAGCGCCGCCCACAATTTCCGAAAGTTCCTTCGTGATCGCTGCCTGACGCGCCTTGTTGTAGGTCAGCTTCAAATCCCCGATCACTTTCTTTGCATTGTCGGAGGCTGATTTCATTGCGACCATGCGTGCGGATTGCTCGGAGGCAATGTTCTCGGACACCGCCTGATACACGATCGCCTCGATGTATCGCACCAGAAGCTCGTCGAGCACGGACTGCGCATCAGGCTCGTAGAGATAGTCCCACGAGGAATCCGGCGCACCAAGCTTGTCACCGGTCAGCGGCAACAACTGTTCGCACACCGCTTCCTGTTTCATGGTGTTCAGGAACTTGGTGTAGCAAAGATAGACGGCGTCGACCTTGCCTTCGGCAAAGGCATCGAGCTGGATCTTGACGGGTCCAATAAGCCTTTCCAAATGCGGCTTGTCGCCAAGGCCCGTCACATGCGACACCAGCGGGATGCCGTAGCGCTGCAAGAACCCAAAGCCCTTGTTGCCAATGGCGGTGCCCTGGACTTTGGCGCCCTGACCTTCCCATTCCTTGACCTTGTTGACCACGAGGCGCATCGCGTTGGTGTTCAAACCACCGCAAAGACCCTTGTCAGAAGTCACCATGATGAGGCCGACATTCTTGACGGCATCCCGCTTTTGAAGAAAGGCATGCTTGTAGTCGGGGTTGGCGTGGGACAGGTTTGCACACACGCTGCGAATCTTTTCGCCATAGGGACGCGCCGCGCGCATGCGATCCTGCGCTTTCCGCATCTTCGACGCGGCCACCATTTCCATGGCCTTGGTGATCTTTCGCGTGTTCTCAACGCTCTTGATCTTGGTGCGAATTTCCTTGGAGCCTGCCATTGCTTATCCCGGTCGAGTCTTGGGCGGATGGATCAGTAAGAACCGGTTTTCTTGAAATCCTGGATGGCGGCATGCAATGCCTTTTCGTCATCGGCCGACAAATTGTTGGCCTTCTCGATCGACGCCACCAACGCTGCATACTTGGACTTCATGAAATCGCGCAAGCTCTTCTCGAACGACGCGACCTTCTTGATTTCTACGTCGTCCATGTAGCTGTTGTTGACTGCGAACAGCGAGAGCGCCATCTCCCAAACCTGCATCGGCTGGTACTGGGGCTGCTTCATCAATTCCGTAACCAGACGACCACGCTCCAATTGCTTGCGCGTCGCATCGTCAAGGTCGGAAGCGAACTGCGCGAACGCCGCGAGTTCACGATATTGCGCGAGCGCCAAACGCACTCCGGCACCGGTGTCCTTGCGCTTCATGATCTTGGTCTGTGCAGCACCACCCACGCGCGATACCGAAATACCGGCGTTGATGGCCGGGCGGATACCGGCGTTGAACAAGTCGGTTTCCAGAAAGATCTGGCCGTCAGTGATGGAAATCACGTTGGTCGGCACGAATGCGGAGACGTCACCGGCTTGGGTTTCAATGATTGGCAGCGCGGTCAAAGAGCCCGTCTTGCCCTTGACCTCGCCTTTCGTGAACTTCTCGACATAGTCGGTGTTGACGCGTGCAGCGCGCTCCAACAAGCGGGAGTGCAGATAGAACACGTCGCCAGGGTAGGCTTCGCGGCCCGGCGGACGGCGCAACAGCAGGGACACTTGGCGATAGGCCACCGCTTGCTTCGACAAATCGTCGTAAATGATCAGCGCGTCCTGGCCGCGATCGCGGAAGTACTCGCCCATCGTGCAGCCGGAATACGCGGCAATGTACTGCATGGCGGCGGATTCAGATGCCGTGGACGCCACGACGATCGTGTACGCCAATGCGCCGGTTTCCTCGAGCTTGCGAACCACGTTCGCCACGGTCGACGCCTTTTGGCCGATCGCGACGTACACGCAGAACATGTCCTTGCCTTTTTGATTGATGATCGTATCGATCGCCACGGCCGTTTTGCCGGTTTGGCGGTCGCCAATGATCAATTCGCGCTGGCCACGCCCCACGGGCACCATCGAGTCGATGGCCTTGAGACCCGTTTGAACCGGCTGATCCACAGACTTGCGCGCGATCACCCCGGGCGCCACTTTTTCGATCACGTCCGTCATCTTGGCGTTAATCGGGCCTTTGCCATCGATCGGCGCGCCAAGAGAATTGACCA
>JBGAUM010000122.1:0-4104 GCA_044228625.1 Usitatibacteraceae bacterium
CCGAGCAAGCCATCTTGTCGCGCCATGCCGATGACATGGGCACGCTAAAGTCCACTTTGCTCGTCGTTCCCCACCACGGCAGCCGCACCTCATCGACCGAAGCCTTCCTCGACGCCGTCGCGCCGGAGATGGCGATATTGCCTGTGGGGTATCGAAACCGCTTCCGGCATCCGAATGCGCAGGTGATGCAGCGCTATGCAGCGCGAAAAATTCCGGTGCATCGGACGGATACGTCCGGCGCGATCACCGTTCGCGTGTCACCCGATGGCGCGCCGCGCGTAGAGCACTTTCGCACGCAGCGCAGCCGCTACTGGATTGAGGCACCGGACGTCGCGAATGAAGCGGCTGCGCCGTAGTGGGGATGCAGGGACGACAAGGCAAAACACCAGTATTGGAGCGGGCTACAGGGCGATTCAGGCCCAAACCCCGCGCCAATCCTAGTGTTTGTCCCGCTTTGGCATCGCGACATGCTTGCCAATTTCCCACTTCGCAATCGCCGCGCGATGCACCTCATCCGGGCCGTCGGCGAATCGCAACGCGCGTGACCACATGTGCATGCCGGCCAGCGGTGTATCGTTGGAGAGGCCCGCCGCGCCGTGCGCCTGGATGGCCCAGTCGATGACCTTTTGCGCCACGTTGGGGGCCACCACCTTGATCATGGCGATTTCCGTTCGCGCGACCTTGTTGCCGACGGTATCCATCATCTGCGCCGCTTTCAAGGTCAGCAACCGCGCCTGATCGATCATGCAGCGCGATTCGGCAATGCGCTCGTGCCAGACAGACTGCGCGGCGATGGGTTTGCCGAAGGCCACACGCGAGCTCAGGCGCTTGACCATCAATTCCAGCGCACGCTCGGCGGCACCGATCTGCCGCATGCAATGATGAATGCGCCCCGGGCCCAGCCGGCCCTGTGCAATCTCGAATCCGCGTCCTTCGCCAAGCAAAATATTTTCCTTTGGCACGCGAACATTTTCGAACTTCAATTCGCAGTGGCCGTGCGGTGCATCATCAAATCCGTAGACGGGCAGGGGGCGCACCATCGTGAGGCCGGGCGTGTCGGACGGCACGAGGATCATGGATTGCTGGACGTGTTTTTCCGCGTCCGGGTTGGTCTTGCCCATCACGATATAAATCTTGCAGCGGGGGTCGCCCGCACCGGAAATCCACCACTTGCGGCCGTTGAGCACGTAATCGTCGCCTTCGGCTTTGATGGAGAGCGTGATGTTGGTGGCGTCCGAGGATGCCACATCCGGCTCGGTCATGGCAAAGGCGGAGCGGATGTCGCCGTTGAGCAGCGGCGTGAGCCACTTGGCTTTTTGCTCCGGCGTGCCGTAACGCACCAGTACCTCCATGTTGCCGGTGTCGGGCGCTGAACAGTTGAACACTTCCGGTGACCAATGCACGCGGCCGGTGATTTCGGCCAGCGGCGCGTATTCGAGGTTGGTCAGCCCTGCGCCGAGTTCGCTATCCGGCAGGAACAGGTTCCAGAGGCCCGCCGCCTTGGCCTTGGGTTTCAAATCCTCAAAGAGCGATACGGGCGTCCAGCGCGCGCCTCGAACGGTATTCTCCGCGATGATTTCCTCGAAGCGGTGCTCGTTCGGGTAAATATGGGCCTCGAAAAACGCATGCATGCGTTGCTGCAGGTCGACGACTTTTGGGGAATAGTTGAAATCCATGGGGCTCACTCAGTTGTCACGGTCTGCTACATGTTGCGGCAATGGCACGTTCCGCCGTTGCGACACATCATCCTTTGCGCATTTTCTCCACCATTTTCCAGCCCAGTTCAGCGAGGGGACGCGCCGCGCGGCCCATCGCCAGGGCCTGCTCAGATGACGCCGTGCCATCGACGACGCGCTTCATGATTCCCTGCAAAATGCCGGCCATCCGGAACAGGTTGTACGCGATGTAGTAGTCGAAATTCGGAATGCCCTGGCGTCCGGTTCTTTGGCAGTAAAGGTCGATGTATGCGCTGCGGCTCGGGATGCCAAGGGCATCTAGATCGACGCCGGCCAGCCCTCGAAAGGCATCCGGCGGCACCACCCAGGTCATGCAGTGATAGGCAAAATCAGCCAGCGGGTGGCCGAGGGTCGACAGTTCCCAATCGAGAATCGCCAGGATGCGCGGTTCTGACGGATGGAAAATCAGGTTGTCCAGCCGGTAATCGCCATGCACGATGGCAGTTTCATCGCCTGGCGGGATGTGCGCGGGCAACCATTCGATGAGGCGGTCCATCGCCTCAATGGTTTCCGTTTCTGACGCACGGTACTGTTTGGTCCATCGACCAATCTGCCGTTCGAAGAAATTTCCCGGTTTGCCGTAATCAGAAAGGCCAATGGCACTGGGATCAACGCTATGCAGTGCTGCGATGACGCGGTTCATCTGGTCAAAAATCGCACCGCGTTCCGCGACCGAAAAACCGGGCAACGCGGGATTCCACAATACGCGTCCTTCCACCATCTCCATGATGAAAAATGCCCGCCCGATGGTCGATTCGTCTTCGTTTAGCGCGAGGACGTTGGGGACTGGAATCCCGGCACGCGCAAGCGCCGCCATAACGCGATATTCGCGGTCAATGGCGTGCGCCGAAGGCAGAAGTTTGGCGGCTGGCCCTGGTTTGGCACGCATCACATAGGCTCGACCAGGAGTGACGAGCTTGAAGGTGGGGTTCGACTGGCCCCCCTTGAACTGCGAAACCGTCAACGGCCCGGCAAAGCGATCAATGTGGCCCTTGCACCACGACTCCAGCGCGCCAATGTCGAACTGGTGACGCGCGGCAACGGGCATGGTGCCCGAAAAATGCTCATAGTCCTGATCAGACATTGTGGGGGTTCTCTTGATGCTGGCGAAACCGCCGGTATTGTTCGAAAAGATGTTCCATGGTCGTGCGACGGTTATTCGGCTGCAACCAGTCCAGCGGCGAGAGATTGACCACGCGTAGCACCACATCAACCGGTGCCGCGCCAATATCCAACACATTGATGCAGGCGGGGCTCTGCTCGAAGGCCCCCAACAACTGCCTGCGCCCGGTGACTAGATAGGAAAGAATCGCGCGATTGACCGCGCCGTGCAGTACCCACAACGCAGTGTCCCAATCGGGATCCGCGCGGAGCGCATCGACTTCCGGGAGCACGCGATCCAGGAAGGCACCGACAGTCTCGCCCCCAAGAAACTTTACGTCTTCATCCACCACCCCGTCGGTTGCGGCCGTGAAGGACTGCAGGAGGTCCCGCTCCGCAATCGATGCAAGCCGGCCACCCCGGATTTCCTGCATCGATTCGCGCACTTCGACCGGCAACGAATGCCTGCTTTCCTCGGCAACATGGTTTGCCGTCTCCAATGTTCGCCGCAGCCCGCTGGTGATGATGCGATCGAAGCGCACGTCGTGATCGCGAAAAAGCCGTCCCGCTGCACGCGCCTGTTCCACACCCCTTGCATTGAGCGGCACGGTGTCCGGCGCAATGGGCTGGCCGGCGGGAGTGAAGTAATCGACGCTGCCGTGCCGCATGAGATATATGCGGCGCCGAGGGTGTTCACCGTGAACGCTCACGATTGACGTGTGGCGACTTCGCGTTCCGGTGAGAAGGGAATTTTCCCGGTCAAAAGCTGCCACCACATCACCCAGTCACCCATGAAAGAGTAGCCCGGATACTTGAAGGTCGCCGGTTTGTTTTTCTCAAATACAAAATGGCCGACCCACGCAAAACCATAGCCGATTAACGGGAGCAGGGCACCGAGCCACCAGTTGCGGGTCATGATCATCGCTGCAATTGTCACCAAGACCAGGCTCGACCCCACGAAATGCAAAATCCTGCAGGTGCCATTGGCATGCTCGCCCAGGTAGAACGGGTAAAACTGGCCAAAGCTTTCATATTTTTGTTCCATGGTCACGTCGCCTATTGGTTCCAGAACCGCCATCTCAATCGCGATAAGTCGCGTCCATTCTATCGAGTTTACGCAACAAGGCCGGCCATGCGAGCGCGCCGCCCAGCCCCTTGGTGGCCACTCTGGCCTGTTCGCGGGCACCGTCCAGGATGGGTTGTGGCACGTGGATCAGTTTGCCGCCGCCCGCCTGTGCCTTGATCTGGATTTGGCACGTCGTTTCGA
>JBGAUM010000122.1:4166-9882 GCA_044228625.1 Usitatibacteraceae bacterium
CGTGTCCGCAACGGTCTCTCCAAGGGTCAAGAGCCCGTGATTGCGCAGCATCAGAAAGTTCTTGTCGCCCAAATCCCCCACCAGCCGCGGCTTTTCGTCTTCGTTCAATGCGACGCCTTCATAGCCGTGGTACGCCAGGCTCGACAAGATGAAAATCGATTGCTGTGATATCGGCAGCACACCTTCCGCCTGAGCCGAGACGGCAATGCCGTGTGCAGTATGCGTGTGCATGACACATTTGGCGTCGCGGCGGGCAGCATGGATCGCACTGTGAATGTTGAATCCGGCAGGATTGACCGGAAACGGATTATCAACATCGAGTTTCTTGCCATCCAGGTCGATTTTCACGAGGCTGGACGCCGTGATTTCCTCGAAGAGCATTCCATAGGGATTGATCAGGAACTGGTCACCTGCACCAGGGATTTTTGCGGTCAGATGGGTAAACACCAGATCATCCCATCGGTTCATCGCGATCAGGCGGTACGCTGCGGCGAGGTCTACCCGGGCCTGCCATTCCTCGGCAGAAACCTTGCCTTTGACGCTTGGAAATGCGGTTGTTTGCATGGGGATCTTTCATCAACGATTGGATTGTGAAATGCTAAGCGATTCGTGCCCCGGGTTCTGTCACCGATGCGACAATGTGCCATGGCCCATTTGAGCGAATCCGAAATCGCGGCCCTGGATTCGAACCACTGGTTCGCCAACCTTCAGCCGCCCCTGAAATCTGCCATTGTCGATGCCGCGCAACGCCGGCGGTATCTCGACGGCGATCGCCTCCATGCACGGGAAGATGCCCCGACGGGGTGGTATGGCATTCTGACCGGAGCCGTGAGGGTCTCCAATGCCACCACATCAGGTTCAGAACTGACTTTGACCTACCTGGAGCCCGGCGCCTGGTTCGGTGAACTTTCCATGATTGATGGCTTGCCACGCTCACACGACGGAATTGCGGTGGGTCACACAGAGGTGTTGATGGTGCAACGTGACGCGTTTTTGCGACTCTGCGCCGAGTTTCCGGCGTTGCCCATGGCGCTTCTGCGCTTATTGTCGGCCCGAATTCGGATCATGTTCGGCGCCATCGAGGACTTGAATTTCCTACCTTTGGAGGCGCGACTGGCCAAGCAGCTCATCAACCTGGCGCAAACCTACGGCACGATGGGCGAGGACGGCATTGAAATCGGCTTGCGTCTTCCGCAAGAAGACCTTGCACAGTTGCTCGGTGCATCGCGCCAACGGGTTAACCAGGAGTTAAAGCTTCTCGAACGACAAGGCTGGGTCCGCGCGCGCTACGGGCAGTTGGTTGTGAGGGATCTGGAGGCCTTGAAGCGGATTATCCAACAGAACACCTGAAGTCCTTGACTGGCGCGGCTCGCAAGCCCAATCCGGTCCGAAAGTCCCGCCAGCATTAGACTTTTGGCTTCACGTGCTCGTGTCCCATGCTGGTAGGTTCGTGCTTTTCAATGCCGATCAATTGGTCGAGTTTTGGATCCTTAAGGTGATTCTCGCGGTTCCAAAGCATGATCAGCACCATGATCGTGGCAACGATCAATCCGAAGATCACGATGATTGTGTTGATGGAGAGTTGCATCGACAACATGACCGAGTACATCGCCACCATCAATAGAATATTGAGCTGCTCATTGAAATTCTGGACCGCAATCGAGTGGCCTGCGGACAAAAGCACATGACCGCGATGCTGGAGCAGGGCGTTCATCGGAACCACGAAGAATCCGCCCAGTCCGCCGACAAAAATCAGGACGGCGCAAACGAGCGGCATCGCGTGGGTATATGGCATCACCATGACCGCAAACCCCATGGCAATTCCAAACGGCAATACGCGCAGGGACTGTCGTAGGCTGATCCACTTGCCCGCTATGATGGCACCGGCAATCGTGCCAACACTGGCAACTCCCATCAGCATGGAGGCCTGGTCAAGGCGAAGCCCCAAGTGTGCCTTGCCCCACTCAATCACGATCAGTTGAAGGGTTGCCCCGGCGCCCCAAAACAGTGTCGTGACGGCAAGTGAGATTTGCCCCAACTTGTCTCGCCAAAGCACACCAACGCAATGCCAGAAATCCACCATGAGGCGAACCGGATGTGTTTGTTGCTTGGCGTAGCGGGCACCGGTATCGGGAATATGGAGGTTGAATAGGGCTGCAATGGCATAAAAGACCGCAATGACCAAAATCGCGGCCTCCGGTGCTGTATCGACACCCGTATCGAAGATTGGCAAGTCATGTGACAACAGCCAATTTGAAATGCGCGGATTGATCAGCGCGCCGCCCAGCACGGTCCCGAGGATGATCGATACCACGGTCAATCCTTCGATCCATCCATTGCCCTTGACCAATTGATCTGGCGGCAAGAGTTCCGTCAGGATGCCGTATTTGGCAGGCGAATACATCGCCGCACCGATCCCGACGATCATGTATCCGATGAAAACGACCCAAAACTCCGCGTTGCCGGGCAGACGCATGAAATCGTAAAAGAAGATCGTGAAGCAACCGACGATCTTGATCGCATTGGTGAAGAACATCACCCGGCCCTTGGGGCGCGAATCTGCAAACGCCCCGACGAATGCCGCGAGCACTACATAGGACACCGCGAACCCCCACTTGATCATGGGCGTCATCCACGCCGGACCGTGCAGCTGGGCAATCAACGCCACCGCGGCGATGAACAGCGCATTGTCCGCCAGCGAACTGAAAAACTGCGCCGCCATGATTGTGTAAAAGCCGCGTTTCATTGGATTCTTCTTAGTGGGTGCAGCGGAGGAGCTACGGGCGCCGGCGAATCATTGCAGGGTCCCACGAAACATGGCATTCAGTTGGGTGGATGTGGCCATCCTTCGGCTTTCGCTGCGTTCCGCGACCGTTGGCTCTACCGGCAGTCCATCCGGGCCATAGATACCACATAGCCCAATCAGGCAAAGGAGACGCTGCGTTTGTTCTTTTGGAGTTGCCGGGCGCTCGGCTTGGAGGCGGTCACGAAAAGCCAGGAAACGCGACCTGCGGCGGACAAAGTCTTCTGGATCCACTTGCCCATAGATCACGACTTCATCGAGCACCGAGACACCATCTGGGACCGCGTGGCGCACTGTGCCGGAAGGCAGGGCGTTCCTTGATGCCAAATCACGCACATAGGTGCGCGCGACGGTATCCGGCAGGGGGGCCGAAGGCTCTTGTGCCCCGCCGGTTCCCGAAGTGGCTGCAGCAAGTGCAACCGCCGCGAGCCTCCTGAAACTCAAAGCACCTCCGCCGCGTGATCGGCCAAGCGAGAACGTTCTCCACGTTGTAGGGTGATGTGGCCGGAATGCGGCCATCCCTTGAACCGGTCCACAACATACGTCAACCCGGACGAGCCCTCTGTAAGGTAGGGCGTGTCAATTTGCGAAATATTGCCCAGACACACCACCTTGGTCCCCGGCCCCGCGCGCGTGATCAATGCTTTCATCTGCTTCGGCGTGAGGTTCTGCGCTTCATCGATGATCAGGAATTTGTTCAGGAAAGTACGGCCCCGCATGAAATTGAGCGACTTCACCTTGATGCGCGAGCGGATAAGGTCGCGAGTCGCCGCACGTCCCCAGTCTCCCGCCTCGTCGTCCGCCGAATTCAGCACGTCAAGGTTGTCCTCCAGGGCCCCCATCCATGGATTCATTTTTTCTTCCTCAGTTCCCGGAAGGAATCCAATTATCCGCACGGAAACCGTCACGCGGGCAATGGAAGGGATCTCCGTATAGATCTTTCTGTTTCCAGCGTTTGCGCTTGGCCGCTGCCAGCGCTGGCAGATTTCTGCTGACCGCCTGGCCCAGCAAGGTCACGAAATCAAGTTCTGGATCCATCAAGGCGTTCAGGGCAAAGTTCTGCTCCCGGTTTCTCGCCAAGACTCCCCATGCACGCTATTTTTCTGTGGGTAAAGTCTTTAGGTCCGCAATACGGCCGTGCGGCCGTCTTGGGCGGAGATCGACGCATAAAAAGGCTTGTCATCGTCCTGGAAGACAAACTCGTTGACGTGAAAGGCATCGACCATCGGCCCCTTGATGCGATACAGCGTACGGCCGTGCTCCTGCCACGACTCGATGTCCTTGCCGTGTTTGTCCCAAAAGTCCTTGGGCAGCTCGCGGATACCCGTGTACAACAGGTCGGTATCCTCGAGCACCTTGTCGTTGAAATAGTCCTCCGCGGCGACGCCAATGGCACGCGCCTTGATGCGCATGTTGATATCTTTCGACACCAACACAACATTGCGCTTGGGATTGTGGTGTTGAAGATCGAGCGCGACGGCGAGAATCTGGTTGTCCGCCTTTCCACTGTCGGGCAAGGCATTGGGAAACTCGATGCTGACCGGTCGTGTCTGCAGCAGGAGCCTCCCGGTGGCTTCGCGCGTGCCAAAATTGGCGAGCGGAACCCCGGTTTCAATATCGCCTTCTTGGCTGGAAATGATGTCGTCGATGAATCGGCTGGCCTGCCGGGCGTTCCGCGCGACTTCAGTCATGCCCTTCTTGTTGTTGTCCAATTCTTCCAATGTGATCATCGGAAGATAGATGTCGTGCTCCTCAAACCTGAAAAGGGAGGTGGGATCGTGCATGAGCACGTTGGTATCCAGCACAAAAAATTTGGTGGGCGATTTGGGAGCCGGCGTCTTGGGAGCGGATCGATGTGCCAAAGGAGGTCCTGATGAAAGGTTTACTGAAAACTCAATAATGGATTTGTTGCGCTGCAGCGCAGCAATTCGATTTGGGCGGGCTCAAAAGCGAAAAACCCTCTTGGGCGGTTAACCGCAAGAGGGTCGAATGAAACCGGTGACACGTAGAGTTGGGCCAAAGACTTGTTTGTAGATTTCCGGGCTGCACCCGATTTCCCTGATATTACACGGATTTGGCGGCTTCCAGCACCGCTGCAGCGTGGCCATCGACTTTGACGCTTCGCCACTCGCGCAGGATTTCATTGCGCGGTCCCATCAGGAAGGTTGATCGATCCACGCCCATGTATTTGCGGCCGTAGAGTGACTTTTCGCGTATCACGTCAAAAAGCTTGCAGACGGTTTCGTCCGGATCAGACAACAGGTCAAAAGGGTAACCCAACTTGGCTTTGAATCTCTCGTGACTTGCCAGACTATCTCTAGAGACTCCGAAGACCATCACACCAGCCTTCTGAAATTCGCCATGGAGTTGCTTGAATTGAATGCCTTCGAGCGTGCAGCCTGGTGTGTCATCCTTGGGATAGAAATACAACACGTATCGATGGCCTCGGAACGCAGCGCTAGAAAAGCGCTGATTCCCGGTCGCCGGGAGTTCAAAATCTGGAATCATCTGGTAGTACTCCTTTGCACAACTGCTTGGGTTCAAGTCCCACTATTGCAATGCGGAGCCAGGATACGGCCCCCCCGTGATCAACAGCGAGCCACTCCTGCCCGGTACTTCTCCGGCCATCGCCCGGAAGTAGGGTAGCGACTTTCTGGCTTGGTCTTCGAAAAGTGACCGCGTGGAAATCAAGCGATAGCCTTGATTCTTCCAGCCCACAATCAACTTTTCAAATTCCGACAGCAATCGAAGCCCCTCCAGTTCGGCATGCAACGTAAATACATGGTCCTTTCCTTCCGAGGACCCGCCAGTTTCCGGATGGGAAACCCGCGTGCGCTGGAGGAGGCTCTCGTGAACATTGCTTTCCGTGCATCCTGGGTTTCCAATCAATTCATCAAAGGTTGGCAAATCGGT
>JBGAUM010000005.1:0-14088 GCA_044228625.1 Usitatibacteraceae bacterium
CAACCTGTCATGAATACGGCATAGGACGGCGTCCACAAACTCTTGTTGATCGGCATGACCACCACATCCAACACCGCGCCTGCCCAAAGGCAGCCCAACCCGGCCAATAACATCCAGACGGTCTTTTCGGAGGAATCATTCTGGCCTGCGATCCAATGGCCCGTGAGCACGCCGGACAGCAGCGTGGAGACGGCTGGAAGGGTGCTGACCAACCCTTCCGGATCCCAGGTCTTCGACTTGGCCCAAAGGTGGCCCGATAGCACGAGGCGGTCCACAGCGGCTCCAAAATCCCGCCCGGGTTGCAGCATCCCCGCCGCCGTGACGCCATCGGGCGCCGTGACCGGCACGGCGAGCATCACGATCGAATACAGCACAAAGCAGACCAAGATCCCGATGGACTGCATGCGCCAACCCGACAAAACCACGATCGGTGCGGCGATGATGATGCACAGTCCGATGCGCTGCAGAACCCCGGGGATGCGCACGGATTCGAAATTGAAATTCGGAATCAGATTGAGTAGCAACCCGATGCCGATGATGATGGCTGCGCGCTTCCACAGGCTCAAGATCAACGGCCAGCGCTCATGCACTTGCAGTTGCCGGCGCGCAAGTGAAAATGTCATCGCCACGCCGACGATGAACAGGAAAAACGGAAACACCCAGTCGGTAAACGTCCAGCCGTGCCACTCCGCATGCCCGAGTTGGCGGTAGAGATTTCCCCAATCGCCCGGATTGTTCACCAGCACCATCGAGGCGATGGTGAAGCCGCGAAAGGCATCCAGCGAAACGAGTCGCTCTTGCGTCATGCGACTTTCTTCCCAAATGCCGGGTCAATCTTGAGGAACCACGTCGCCACCACCGAGGGCAGGCAGCAGATCAGCACCCAGATGAAGAAGTGCTGGTAGCCCAATTGCGCCTGGATCCAGCCGCTCACCATGCCAGGCAACATCATGCCCATCGCCATGAAGCCGGTGCAAATGGCGTAGTGCGCGGTTTTGTGCGGACCGTCGGCCACCATGATCATGACCATCAGGAATGCCGCAAACCCGAATCCATATCCGAATTGCTCAATGGCAATGGCGGTGGCAATCACGGGAATGCTGGCCGGCTGGACATAGGCCAGGAATACGAAGGCCAGGTTGGGCACGTGCACGCAAATCAGCATCGGCCAGATCCACTTCTTCAATCCGCCGGCGGAAATGGCCACGCCGCCCAAGATGCCACCAATCGTCAGGGCCAGCACACCGATCGTGCCGTAGACCAGCCCCACATCCTTGGTGACAAGGCCCAAGCCGCCTTTGACCGTGGAATCCAGCAGGAACGGCGCAATCAGCTTCAGCGCTTGTGCCTCCCCCAGGCGAAACAGGAGCAGGAACGACAGCACCACCACAATGTCCTTGCGCGAGAAGAATGAGACAAAGGTTTCCATGAATCCGTCGGCCACTCCGTCGCCCTTCCCGGTCGGCACATCGCTCGCCGGGCGGGGCAACACCCAGGCGTGATACGCAAACAGCGCCACGAACATCACGGCAAGCACCATGAGCACCCATTGCCAGGCGGTCTTGGCGTCCATGTTCGATTCCATCAATTGCCCCGCCAGATAAACCAGGGCCCCCTGGCCGGCGATGTTGGCAATGCGGTAGAACGTGCTGCGCACGCCGACAAATGCCGCCTGAAGATGCGTCGGCAAGGCCAGCATGTAAAAGCCATCGGCCGCGATGTCGTGCGTGGCCGAGGCAAACGCCATCAGCCAGAGCATCGCCAACGACATCTGAAAGAAGAACGCCATGGGCAACGTGAACGCCACCAGCGCCAAGGCGACACCCACCACGAATTGAGTGGCCACCACCCAAAGCCGCTTGGTCTTGAACAATTCGATGACGGGCGACCAAAGGGGTTTGATGACCCACGGCAGGTAAAGCCAACTGGTGTAAAGCGCAATGTCCGTGTTCGAGATGCCCAGATTCTTGTACATGATCACGGACACACTCATGACCATCACATACGGCATTCCCTGCGCAAAGTAGAGCGTCGGAATCCAAGCCCAGGGATTTCGCTCGGACGATGTTCCCTGCGGGGGAATTGAATTGCTCATGACTTCACGCCTTCCATGGCAGTGCCGCTTTCCAGCGTGGCCATGACCTGGTCAATCCGCGAACCCTCGGTGTCCACGATCACGAACTTCACGCCCTGATAGGAAATGGTGTCCGCCTTCCGGGGCCATTTCTTGATCAGCGACATCAGAAAACCACTGATCGTTTCGTAATTTTCCTCACCGGGAAGTTTCGCCCAACCAAACAATTCCTTCACGTCGCCGATGGCGGCCATGCCATCAATGAGCCACGCGTCATTGCGGTCTGTCATTTTGACAATGCTCTTTTCGCGCGCCACCTCTTCCGCGATGCGGCCCATGATGGCCGCCATGACGTCATTCAAGGTGATGAGCCCAACGACCACCCCGTATTCGTTGGCGACCAGCGCAATGTCTTCACCGACGGTGCGAAAGCGGTCAAGGACATCGAGGACCGTGATGGTGTCCGGCATCATGAGCAGGTCCTTCATGCCCCACGCCTTGAGTTCTTCACGATTCAGTTTCAACGACTGGTTGTGGATCACGCGCGCCAGCAAGTCGGCTGCGTCGATGTAGCCCACCGGATGGTCGATGTCGCCCTGCGTGATCACAAACCGTGCCTTTGGTGCCTCGGCGAGAACAGTCTTGACCGTTTCTTCGTCGTCGCCAATATCAACGGAAACGATCGCTGCGCGGGGCGTCATTGCGCTGGTGATCGCGCGCTCGGTCAGCGACAGCACGTTTTGGATCAGGTGCCGCTCGTCGCGATCCACCGCACCGGCGCGTGCACCGGCTTCCACGATGGCAAAGATGTCTTCGGCCGTCACCGCCTCTTCTCCGGTGGTGCGGACATTGAAGAAGGTCAGGATCGCGTCTACCAGCTTCCCAAAAAACCACAAGAACGGTGCAAATGGTTTCTGCAGCGTCTTCACCAACGGTGCCAGCGCACAGGCGAATTTTTCTGGCGCATGGATGGCGACTCGCTTGGGCAACAAATCGCCCAGCAGAAGGAACACGGCGGTGATGACGCCCACGGCCAGGACCAGGGAGAGCGTCTCGCGAAGCCACCCCTCGGCCACGCCGGCTTGCATCAGCATCGATGCAAAGCGCGAATTCAGCGCGGCCTCTCCGAACACGCCCGCCAGGATGCCGACGACGTTCAAGCCGATCTGCACGATGCCCAAGAAACTGTTGGGATTGTCTTTGAGCTGCAGTGCCACTTCGGCGCCTTTGTTGCCCGCATCGCGCAATTGCGTGAGTTTGATGCGCTTCGCACTGGCAATCGAAAGTTCTGCCAGCGCCAGGAACGCATTGAGCCCCACGAGGAGCGCCAGGATGAAGGCTGTATCAGTGAGGCTCATGGCGCGGGGACCACGTCAATCCTCGAGTGCGCGCCGCACACTGCCGTCAACTGCTTCAAGTTTTGCACGTGCCGCTTGTTCACTGAGCTTGCACAGGACCATGACGATGGCGGTTTTGACGTGATTGTCACATTGATCCAATGCGCCTCGCGCCGTCGGCGCGTCGCAGCCCGTGGCAAGCATGGTCAGTCGCTCCGCGCGTTTGACCAGCTTCGCATTGGTGGCCTTGAGATCGACCATCAGATTGCCGTAGACCTTGTTCAGGCGAACCATCAAGGCGCTTGAGAACGCGTTCAGCGCAATCTTTTGCGCCGTGCCGGCTTTCATCCGTGTGCTGCCGGAAATCACTTCCGGCCCGGTCTCCAGCACGATGCCAATCTCGGCCTCTCGAGCAACCGGCGCATCACGATTGTTGGAAAGGCCCAGCGTCAAGGCGCCCGCAGCGCGCGCAGCAGCGATGGCGCCTCGCGCATAGGGCGTCGTGCCGGACGCCGCAAGGACGATCACCACGTCATTGGCGCCTGCATTCACGTGGCGAATATCGGCCAGTCCTTGCTCCTCGCTGTCCTCCGCACCTTCCACCGCCCGATAAAGTGCCTTCTCTCCGCCCGCCAACAAGGCCACGGCACGCTCCGGCGGCCAGGAAAAAGTTGGGTACAACTCCACGCTATCGAGCAGTCCCAGGCGACCCGACGTTCCCGCACCCACATAGATCAGCCGCCCGCCCGCCTTGATGCGCGGAACGGCGGCCTCCACCGCCCTTGCAATGTCTGCCGACGCGCGCGCGACCGCTTCAGCCGCATGAGTTTGATCTTGCACAAAGGCGTCGACGAGCGCCTGCCCCTCATACCGGTCGAGGGAGACGTGTTGGTCATTGGGCGTTTCAGTGCTGGACATGGAGCAGCCGCCAGAATGGTGGGGTTCGCCGTGCATTTGAACACAGCCCCAAAATGGTAATACCACAATAATACCAATTATCGCACCGGACTGTGCTGTGCCCTGCCGGTCTAGGGGGTGCGAAGCCCCTTGAGCGCGCCACTCCAGGCCAACACTTGATCCAGCATCGTATTCACCGATTTCTCATGATGGGCCTGGGGTTTGAAAACCGCGTAACCCTCAAAATCAGCGGCCAGCGACAACGCCACCTGGGCACGCACATCTGCCACCATGATTTCGCCCATCACCTGTCGCAACTGCTCCACGGCTCGCACGCCGCCGGCGCTGCCCCAGGACACAAATCCGCAGGCTTTGTGGTTCCATTCGCGATACAGGTAGTCGATGGCATTCTTGAGCGCGGCTGCCGGGCCGTGATTGTATTCGGGAGTGACAAAAATGAATCCATCGTAGCTGGCAATGGCCGCCGACCACTTTTTGGTGTGTTCATGCGCATAGTTCATTTTCATCGGCGGTGACGCTTCGTCCAGCAATGGCAGGTCGTATTCGGCGATATCGACGATGTCATACTGCGCGTCGCCCCTCTTGGCGGCAATGGCGTGGACCCAGCGCGCCACATCCAGCGATTTGCGGCCCGGCCGCGTGCTGCCCGTGATCAGGGCGATTCGAAGCGCCATGTCTTTCTCCGTAGTGGACTGATGAACAGAGAACTTACTTGGTCTTGGTCACTTTCGACAAGTGGCGTGGACGGTCGGGGTCAAATCCCCGCTTGCGGGATAGTGCCTCGATCATGAGGTAGAAGCTTTGGATCGCAACGATTGGCTCGACATCCTCTGACGGCGCTTCAGCCAGCGGCAATTCCATCCCCGGCGTCCCCGGCGGTGCGGCCAGCAGCACGCGCGCGCCCCGCAAGCGCATCTCGTCAGCCATCCTCAGCAGCCCTTCCTGCGCAGGGCCGCGTGGCGCGAAGACCAACAGCGGAAATCCCTCATCGATCAACGCCATCGGTCCGTGTTTGACCTCTGCGCCGGAGAATGCCTCCGCCTGGATCGCACAGGTTTCCTTGAACTTGAGGGCCGCCTCCATCGCAACGGCCAGGCCCGTGCCGCGCCCGATCACGAACATGCGCTCTGCATCGGCCAACGCCTCTACAGCCGCGCTCCAATCCTGGGTGATCGCAGATTCGAGGGCGGCAGGCAACGACATCACGGCGCTTTCCAGCGCAGCGTCCTCCTGCCAGGCCGCCAGGACGTGCGCACCCGCGACCAGCTGCGCAATGAAACTCTTCGTGGCCGCCACGCTGCGCTCCTCGCCCGCATGCAACGGGAACACATGGCCCACGGCATCGGCCAGCGGAGATGCCGCATCGTTGACGAACGCTGCGGTCAACGCGCCGCTCTTGTAGAAATACTTCATCGGACTGATCAGGTCCGGACTCTGACCCGACTGCGAAAACGCAAGCGCCAGCAACCCTCGGGCCTCGAGGTTCGATTGATACAAGGTCACCAGCGACATGGGCAAGGATGTCACCAGCTTGCCCATGCGCGCCATGATGAGATACGCCATGAAATGCGCCGCGTGATCCGAGCTTCCACGCGCGACAGTGAGAATCGACGTTGGTGGACGGCGCCGCAGTTCCTCCCCAAAGGCATGGTAGGACTCCTCGCTTGCGGTCAATTGCCGGGCGATGGCGGCCGGCGCGCTCATCGCTTCAATGCGCATCAATGAATCAGTGTTCACAAGCTTGCTTTCAATTCAAGGGCGGACGGACAGGCCCTCGGCGTAAACCGCGGAAAGATTCAGATCGCGATCGAGGACCGCAATATCGGCCCATGCGCCCACGGCCAGGCGGCCCCGATCTTCGAGGCCCAGATAATCCGCCGCAAATGTGGACACCCGGTCGCTGGCATCGGCGACACTTAGGCCAAGGGACTCAGTCCAGTTTTTCAACGCCTGCTCCATGGTGAGTGTGGAGCCTGCCAACGTGCCATCTGCGAGCCGGACGCCGCCCATGCACTTGGTCACGGTGTGGCGCCCCAGCCGGTATTCGCCATCGGGCATGCCGGCGGCCGCTGTTGAGTCGGTCACACAATAGAGTTTCGGAATGGCGCGCAGCGCAGCATGAATCGCCCCCGGGTGGACGTGCAAGAGGTCCGGGATGATTTCGGCATACTCGGCGTGGGCAAGCGCCGCGCCCACCAGCCCCGGCTTGCGATGATGCATGGCCGTCATCGCGTTGAAGAGATGGGTGAATCCGGCCGCACCTTGGGCCAGCGCCTTGACGCCGTCCTCATAGCTGGCGAGACTGTGCCCCGCTTGCACGCGAATCCCCAAAGCGCTCAGTGCGGGGATCAACGACACGTGGGCGTCGACTTCCGGGGCAAGCGTGAGAATTCGGATGGGCGCAATCGCGTGCAGCCGTTTTACTTCATCCATCGACAGCGGCTTTGCAAAGTCTGGTTGCGCACCGAGCTTTCCGGGATTGAGATACGGCCCTTCCAAGTGCACGCCCAAAACCCGGGCCCCGTTGCCGCGCGGCGCCCGGCACACGGGCGCAACCGCATTGAACGCAGCGTCGATGTCGGCGATCGGCGCTGTCATCGTGGTCGCCACCAATGCTGTGGTTCCATGGCGGGCATGCTCTCGTGCCACAACCGCTGCGGCGTCCCCACCTTCCATGATGTCGCGGCCGCCTCCACCATGCACATGGGTATCGATGAAACCCGGCACCAACAATGGCAGATGGCTGTCACGCGCCGCGGCTTCCGACAGGTTCGCACCGTTCACCGACGCAATGCGGCCCTCGGGCGAGACCTCGATCGCGCCCTTCAACCAACCGTTTGGGGTCAGCACGCAACCCTCAAGTCGTGTCACTGATCGCGCCTCATCTCGGCGACGAAGTCGTAATAGTCGCTATGGCAATAGGAATGCGTCAATTCGACGGGCGGGCCCTCATCGAGGTAGCCGATGCGGGTGATGAACAACAGGGCCTGCCCGACCGGCACGCCAACCCGTT
Organism: Usitatibacteraceae bacterium; assembly: GCA_044228625.1. Lineage (GTDB taxonomy): Bacteria > Pseudomonadota > Gammaproteobacteria > Burkholderiales > Usitatibacteraceae > UKL13-2. The sequence continues at coordinate 7,343 of JBGAUM010000005.1, forward strand.
CGGCCAGCTTCGCGTTGGCATTGACCGCGCGAATGTGCTGCATGGCGCGGACCGGCGCGCGCCCGGTGCGCGACAAATATTCGTAGAGGCTCGCTTCGACCTCGGCCGGTTTCGGCAGCACGCTTTGCGGCAGCGTGCTGACTTCGTAGGACATGACCACATCGTTGGCCAGGCGAAGACGCTCCAGTCTCGCCACGCGCGCGTTGGCCGGCAGGCTCAGGCTCAACTGCTCTTCAGGAGTCGCCTGCGTGATCGCCCTTTTCAGCCATACCGACCTTGGCGAATATCCGCGGCGTGAAAGTTCTTCCGAGAAGCCCGAGAGTCTCGACAAGGGCTGCTCGATATGCGGCGCAATATAGTTGCCCGACCCACGGCGACGCTCGATCAATCCTTGCTCGACCAACTGATCGATGGCCTTGCGTGCGGTCACCCGAGAGACATTGACGGTTTCCGACAACACGCGCTCCGAGGGTAACGCGGCGTTGACCGGATAGACGCCATCATGGATCGCATCCGCAAGGTGGCGCGCCAGCTGCAGATAAAGGGGCGAACTGTCGTCCGGGTCCGGTCGGAATTCGGCGCGGCGCTTGCTGCTAGTTCGTCGAAAGACGCCTGTCATGAATCCACACGTGATGCGATAATTGGTATTAGTACCACTTTAATACCAAATAACCTTGGGGTCAATTCACCCCGGTGGCAAACGGAGGAAACATGCGCGCTTTGACCCCATTCATTGCTGCGATCTTGCTGGTGAGCAGTGTGCCGACAGCGCTCTGCGCGAAAACATTCAAATGGTCCTCCGCCGGGGATACCACGACGCTCGATCCGCATGGACAGGACGAGGGGTTCACCAACGCCATGAACAACCTCGTCTACGAGCGGTTGATCCAGCCGGGTCGCGACATGTCGCCCACGCCCTGGCTTGCCACGTCATGGAAAGTGACCGGCCCGGGAAAGATCACCATGCAACTTCGCAAGAACGTGAAGTTCCACGACGGCACGCCGTTCACCGCAGACGATGTGGTCTTCAGCTTTGAGCGCGCCACTCGGTCCCGCCAGTTCAAGAACTATGCGATTCCGGCGGGAAAAGCGCGAAAGGTCGATGCGTATACCGTGGAGTTCGTGAACGAGGTGCCGAATCCGACCGCCCTCTCCTCCATAGGCCAGATACCGATCATGAGCAAGGCGTGGGCGGAGAAAAACATGGCCGTCGAGCCCCATGACGCAACCAAGAAAGATACGCCTTTCGCCTCTCGCCATGCCATGGGCACCGGCCCCTTCACGCTGGTGTCGTTCGAAATCGGCGTCCGGACGGTGCACAAGAAAAACCCCGCATGGTGGGGGCTTGCCGAGAAGCGCTTTGAAGGCAATATCGAAACCATCGAGTACCGGCCGATCGCCTCCGGCGCCACGCGCATGGCTGCATTGAAATCCGGGGAGGTCGATTTCGTTCTTGATCCGAGCCCGCAAGACATTCCACGCCTCAAGGAAGACAAGGATTTGAAGGTCTGGGAGGGCGACGAGTACCGCATCATTTCGATCGCCCTGGACCAGGCGCGCGACGAATTGCTGTTCGCCGACGTGAAGGGCAAGAATCCATTCAAGGACACGCGCGTTCGCCTGGCGCTTTATCAGGCCATCGACATGAATGCGATCAAGGTTCAGGTCATGCGTGGCCTTGCCACGCCTACGGGAATCCTCACCCCCAATCCCAAGGGGGAGGGATTGCCCGCCGCGCTTGAGAAACGCCATGCTTTTGATGTGGCCGCCGCAAAGAGACTCTTGGCCGATGCGGGATATGCAAACGGCTTTGGATTTACGCTGCACTGCCCGAACGACCGGTACATCAACGATGAAAAGATCTGCGTTGCGTTGGCCGGCATGTGGGCCAAGATCGGCCTCAACGTCAAGGTCGATGCCATGCCCAAGGCGCAATACTTTGCCCGAACCCCGAAAAAGGAATTCTCGGCCTGCCTGCAGGGCTGGGGGGACATCAATCGCGACGCGATGTTCACCTTGAAGCCGCTATACCACAGCTTCAATGACAAGGGCTACGGAGAGACCAACTACGGCAACTTCAAGAATGTCGAATTGGACGACCTGATCGAAAAGGCCGAGGTGGACATGAATCCCGCGACGCGCCAGGCCACGATCAACAAAGCCATGGAATTGATCCACAAGGAGGTGTTGGCGATTCCTCTGCACCGACAGGTCATCCCCTGGGTTTCACGCGCGGGCGTCACGCTCGTGCATCGCCCGGACAACAAGTTCGCGCCGTTGTGGATCACGGTGAAATGACCGGCGCACGGGAAGTCGACGCATGACGCTCACTTATATCTGGTGCGGATTCTTCATCGTCGGCTTCGTCGCGGCGGTGGCGCAGTTCATTTTCGGTGGCGACACCGAGGTGTTCAAGCGCATCATCGACGGCACCTTCAAGATGGCCAAGTTCGGCGTCATGGACATCGCCTTGCCGCTGGCCGGGATCATGACGCTGTGGCTGGGCCTGCTCACGATTGGTGAAAAAGCCGGCGCAATTGCCTGGATCGCCAAGCTGATCGCACCATTTTTCTCGCGCATCTTTCCGGAGGTGCCGAAGGATCATCCTGCAACCGGGCACATGGTGATGAACTTTTCGGCCAATTTCCTGGGGCTCGACAATGCCGCCACGCCGTTCGGTTTGAAATCCATGCAGAGCTTGCAAGAGATCAACCCGAAGAAGGACGAGGCCAGCAACGCGATGATCATGTTTACCGTGCTGCACGCTTCTGGCCTCACTTTGATTCCCCTTTCCATCATGGCGCAGCGCATGGTCATGGGCGCGCAGAACCCGGCGGACATCTTCATCCCGTGCATGATCGCGACGTACGTCGCCACGGTTGCCGGTTTGATCGCCGTGGCCATCAAGCAACGCATCAACCTCTTTGACCGCGTAATCGTGGCATGGCTGGGCACCCTCACCGGAGCGATCGTGCTGCTGGTATGGGCGATGAGTACCCAGATGACCAAGGAGCAGATCACGCTGGTATCCACCGTCGTGAGCAATCTATTGTTGCTGCTCATCATGGTCGCCTTTATCGGCGGTGCACTCTGGAAAAAAATCAACGTCTACGACGCGTTCATCGAGGGCGCCAAGGGCGGCATCGAGACCTCGCTCAAAATCATTCCGTATCTCGTCGGCATGCTGGTCGCCATTTCGGTGTTGCGGGAATCCGGCGTCCTGACTTATGTGCTGAAAATTCTCACGTGGATGTTCACCCAAACCGGCGCGAACACGGACTTCGTGTCCGCCCTGCCGACCGCCTTGATGAAGCCGGTCTCCGGGTCTGGTGCTCGCGCGATGATGATCGAAACGATGCAGACCTACGGCGTGGATTCCTTCGCGGGACGGCTGGCATGCGTGTTTCAGGGCTCTGCCGACACGACGTTTTACATCGCGGCCCTTTACTACGGCTATGTCGGCATCAACAAGATTCGCTACGCCATCGGCTACGGGCTGATCGCCGAGTTTTGCGGTGTCATTGCAGCTGTATTCGTCGCCTATTTGTTCTTTGGTTGAAGGACTGCATTGCGTGCGACGCGGGCGTAGTCGCGTGGTGCAACCCCGACGTGGCGGCGAAAGGCGCGCGTAAAAGCGCTGTGGTCCGCAAAGCCACAGGCCAACGCAATTTGCGCAATCCCCACACCGGACTCGATCATCGGCAATGCGTGTTCAATGCGCCGCGAGAGCAGCCATTGCCTCGGCGTCAAGTTGAACAGCCGTTGCATGTGACGCTCGAATTGGGCGATCGACATGCCGGCCTGGCTGGCGAGCCCCGCAATGGACAAGGTCTCATCCAAGTGCCGCTCGGCGTAGGTCAGGGTCGATTGGAGCCGACCCAATGCCGCTGGCCCGCCGTCCGGAAGGTCCCGGGAAATGCCGGCCAACCCTGTAATTCTTCCGCCACTCAACAGCGGCGCCTTTTGGGTCAGGCACCAGCCATGCGCGAAGTTTGGAAACAGGTGCCACTCCAGTTCATCACGGATTTCGCGTCCGGATCGGACGACTTCCAAGTCTTGTGCGAGGTAGCGGCCGCCGAGGGGCGAAGGGAACAACTCCTCTGCGGTTTTGCCCACCACGGCATTGGGCGTGCGCAGCCCCAAGCGCGCCAGCAAGGTTTTGTTGGCATGCAGGTAGCGCCCCTCCCGGTCCTTGATGAAGAAGACCACGTCCGGAAGCGCATCGAACAACATCGACAAGGCACGCGCATCGATCATGCGCGTATTGTGCCCAATTCGTCACGCCCATGCGGATTTCACCCAAGACACATGAGCCCAATTCGTCCAAAATGGCGCCATGCATCGCCTTCAAATCGTCGATTCCCACACCGGGGGTGAACCCACGCGCGTCGTTCTGTCCGGCTTTCCCGATCTCGGGAACGGCCCACTCCCTGCGCGGGTCCGTCAATTGTCGGCGTCGCATGATCGCTGGCGGCGCGCGACGGTTGGCGAGCCGCGGTCCTCGGAGGTCGTCGTGGGCGCCCTGCTGGTGCCGCCAAGCAATCCGGCCAGCACGGCTGCGGTGATCTTTTTCAACAATGCCGGCACCTTGGGCATGTGTGGACACGGCACCATCGGCGTCATTGAGACGTTGCGTTTTCTGGGACGAATCCAGCCGGGTGTCCACGTGGTCGAAACGCCCGCGGGGCCCGTCAAGGCCACACTGCATGAAGACCACACCGTCAGCGTGGAAAACGTCGTGTCGTTTCGCCATCGCGCCGGCGTCGAGCTCTCGGTCCCTGGCGTCGGACCCGTCACGGGCGACATCGCCTGGGGCGGGAACTGGTTCTTCCTGGTGAAGGATCCTTCCCCCGCCATCGCGCGGGACCGGATTGACGTGCTCATCTCGCAGGCCGAAGCCATCCGATGCGCGCTCGACGCGAGCGGCCACGCAGGCGCCGACGGACATCTGGTGGATCACATCGAGTTGTTTGGCGAATCCGCCACGCCGGGATGCCAGAGCCGGAATTTCGTGCTGTGCCCCGGCCATGAGTACGATCGCTCCCCCTGCGGTACCGGAACGAGCGCCAAGTTGGCGTGCCTCGCAGCGGACGGGCTTCTGCGGCCCGGCGAGATCTGGCGGCAGGAAAGCGTCATCGGCAGCACGTTTGATGCCACTTACCGATGGGATTCCAACGCTGCCAGCGGCCGCATCATTCCGACCATCGTGGGGCGCGCGTTCGTCTGTGGGCAGGGAGAGTTGCTCATCGATGACGCAGACCCGCTGGGCTTTGGCCTGCACGTCACTTAGACCCATCCCGTTCCAATCCCGACACCTACTGCTTTTGAGTCCACCATGAATCCATTTCTCGGAGTCTTGCCCGCCCTCACCACGCCATTCGGCGCTGATGGCGATGTCGATCATGCTTTTCTCGCAAATCACGTCAAGCAAATGCTGGACGCCGGATGCAAGGGAATCGTCCCACTTGGGTCCCTGGGGGAAACCGCCACGCTCACTTTCGACGAGAAATGTGAGGTCATGCGAACGGTGGTGCAGGCCGTGGGGTCCCGTGGTGTCGTCACCACGGGCATTGCGGCGTTGTCGACTGCGCAAGCCGTGGAACTGGCCAAGGCTGCGCAGGTCGCAGGATGTCACGGCCTGATGGTGCTTCCCCCTTATGTGTACTCCACCGACTGGCGCGAAATGAAGGCGCACGTGGCCGCCGTGATTCGCGCGACGCCATTGCCGTGCATGCTTTACAACAATCCCATTGCTTACAAGACCGATTTTCTGCCACCGCAGATTGCGGAGCTGGCAAACGAGTTTCCAAACCTCGCCGCGGTCAAGGAGTCCTCGGCGGACATCCGTCGCATTGCGGCGATCCGTGCCTTGATCGGCGACCGCCTGAATATCCTGGTGGGCGTGGACGACATGATCGTCGAGGGCATCGCCGCCGGTGCCGTGGGCTGGGTCGCGGGATTGGTCGCTGCCTTTCCAAAGGAGAGCGTCGTGCTGTTCGAACTCGCGCGCGCCGGGAAAAACAAGGAGGCTGAGCCGCTGTATCACTGGTTTCTGCCGCTGCTGCGTCTCGATGTCGTTCCAAAGTTTGTTCAATTGATCAAGTTGACGCAAATGCGTGTCGGCATGGGCCATGAGCGCGTGCGCGCACCCCGGCTCGAACTGGTGGGTGAAGAGCGTGACGCCGCATTGGCCATCATCGATCATGCGATCGCAACGCGGCCCAAGCTCTGAAGGTCAAGCGCTGACGGGCGTTTCAAGCCATTTTTGCCTTGATCGCCGCGCCAGATATTGACTTTGGCATTGCGATGCTTTGCTACACATCGCAATTCGCACCTGCCTCAAAATAGATGGTTTACGCCTCGCTCCTGCAGGAATTCTCATGACATCTGCCCTACCCTTGGCCGTTGGCCGCATTGCTGATCTCCGTGCCGCGATGAATCGCCACGGCGTCGACGCCTTGTTGATTCCGTCATCCGATCCGCACTTGTCGGAATACCTGCCGGAGCGCTGGCAAAGCCGGCAATGGGCATCGGGTTTCACCGGTTCGGTGGGGAATTTGGTCATCACCCGTGATTTCGCCGGGTTGTTCGCCGACAGCCGTTACTGGATCCAGGCGGAGCGCGAATTGGCGGGCAGCGGCATTGGGTTGATGAAAACGAATGCGGCAACCAGTCCGATGCATATCGAATGGATGGCGGAGAACGTTCCGCTCCGGGGGCGCGTGGCGGTGGATGGCCATGTTCTG
>JBGAUM010000005.1:14093-57888 GCA_044228625.1 Usitatibacteraceae bacterium
CGTGGCGGTGGATGGCCATGTTCTGGGCCTCGGCTTGCGCCGCGCATTGGAGTCTGCGTTCGCGCCCAAGCAGATCACGTTGGCTTTGGACATCGACCTGGTGCAGGACGCCTGGCGCGATCGGCCCGCGCTTCCCATGGCCGCCGTTTTCGAACACGCGATGCCGCATGCCGTCATCCCACGGGCCGAAAAGCTTGCCCGGTTGCGCGCCGACATGCGCGCCAAGAGGGCTTCATGGCACGTACTCTCCACGCTCGACGATATCGCGTGGCTGTTCAATTTGCGTGGGCGTGATGTGGCGTTCAATCCGGTCTTCCTCGCATTCGCGTTGGTGGGCGAATCGACCGCCACGCTGTTCGTGTCCCCGGGCAAAATCGATGCGACGCTGGCGGCCGTGCTAGCCAAGGACAATGTCAGTATTGCCGCGTATGAGGGCATCGGCACCGCACTCGAGGCGTTGCCGTCAGGCGCCACCTTGCTGATCGACCCGGATCGCAATACGGTTGGCACGCTGTCCCACGTGCCCTCTGCAGTCTCGTTGGTGGAAGCCATCAACCCCACCACCTTGATGAAGTCTCGAAAGTCCGACGCCGAAATTGCGTTCGTGCGCGAGGCGATGGCCCATGATGGCGCGGCGCTATGTGAATTCTTTGCGTGGCTGGATACGGCCCTGTCGCAACGCGATCCGTTGAACGAATTGGACATCGATCGCGAAATCACCGCCGCCCGCGCCAAACGCCCCGGCTATTTCGGCCAAAGCTTTTCCACCATCGCGGGCTTCAATGCCAACGGCGCCTTGCCCCATTACCGTGCCACGCCGTCCGCATTCTCAAAGATCGAGGGAGATGGCTTGCTGCTGATCGATTCCGGTGGTCAATATGTCGGCGGTACGACGGACATTACGCGCATGGTGCCGGTCGGCAAGGTCAGCGCCGCGCAAAAACGTGACTGCGCGCTGGTTCTGAAAGGCATGATCAACCTTGCGCGCGCACGCTTCCCACGCGGCACCCGCAGCAACATGCTCGACGCGCTGGCGCGCGCCCCGATCTGGCGGGACGCCATCAACTACGGGCACGGAACCGGCCATGGCGTGGGCTATTTTCTGAATGTGCATGAAGGTCCGCAGAGCATTTCCAACGTCGCCGTGCCGACGGCGCACCACGCCATGGAGCCCGGGATGATCACGTCAGATGAGCCCGGCATCTACCGTCCGGGGCAATGGGGCGTGCGCATCGAAAACCTTTTGCTTGCAAAACCCTCCGTGACCAACGAATTTGGCGAATTCCTCGAGTTCGAATCGCTGACGCTTTGCCCGATCGATACACGGTGTGTGGACCTTGCGCTGCTCGATGGCGTGGAGGCGGCATGGCTTAACGCGTATCACGCTGAAGTGCGCGCAAGGGTGGAACCCTTGGTTTCGGGTGCGGCAAGGGATTGGTTGGTGGGGAGGACGGCAGCAATTTGAGTGTAACGGTCAAATTGAAGGAGTTCTTTTTGCCGCAAAGCAGGTGAACCTGATCAAATTGCCAATCCATCGAATGACCGCACATAGCTGCAATCCATGCGTGCGACAACGAAAACAAAAAGCCCGCACGAAGCGGGCTTTTTGTTTTTGAATTGGCGTCCCCAAGGGGATTCGAACCCCTGTTACTGCCGTGAAAGGGCAATGTCCTAGGCCTCTAGACGATGGGGACTCACACGTCTTACTGCAAACTACTCGCTTGCGGATCTGCTGCTTTCCGCAATACGTCCTGCTCTGTAGGTGCCAAATTCTGTGGTGGAGGTAAGCGGGATCGAACCGCTGACCTCTTGCATGCCATGCAAGCGCTCTCCCAGCTGAGCTATACCCCCACAGGGAAAGACGCGCATTATAGCCGGTTTCTGCACTCCCTGCCAAGCCCGGAATCGGTCGGAAATCAGGGGTCAGGCGAGGATTTGCAGCCGCGCAAGCGACTCTTCGCGCCCTAAAACCTCCAAAACTGCATCGACCGAAGGAGATTGCGCTTGCCCAGTCAACGCTACGCGAAGGGGCATCATGATCTGTGGCATCTTGAGGCCATGCGCAGCCACTGTTGCCTTGATGGCGGCGCCCAATGAGGATTTTTGCCACTTCACACCCGCCAGTTGCTTGACCAATTCGGCCAGTGCCGGGCGTGCCGACTCGGACAAGTGCGGGGCCAGCGATTCCGCCAAAACCGTGGGGCGCGCATAAAAGTAATGGGCTTGCGCGGCCATGGAGACCAAGGTCGGCGACCGATCGCGAAGCAGGTCGGCCACACGCTCCACCGGGGGACCACCGCTCGTACTCAATCCCGTTTGCACCAGGAAAGGTTGAAGCAGCGCGCCCAATCTCGGGGCGGGCGTTTGCTTGATGTACTCGCCATTGAGCCAATCCAGCTTTTCGGTATTGAACTGCGCAGCCGAAGCAGTGATATGGTCCAGCCCGAACCACGCGCAAAACTGCTCCATCGAAAACACTTCGTCGTTGCCGTGGGACCAACCCAGTCTTGCCAGGTAATTATTCACGGCCTCCGGCAGGTAACCGCGCGCCTGGTACTCCATGACGGAGACGGCGCCGTGGCGTTTCGAGAGTTTCTGGCCGTCGTCGCCGAGAATCATCGACAAGTGCGCATATACCGGCACCTCGGCGCCCAGCGCTTTCAGGATGTTGATTTGCCGCGGTGTGTTGTTGACGTGATCATCCCCCCGGATGACATGCGTAATTTTCATGTCCCAGTCGTCAACGCAAACGCAAAAGTTGTAGGTCGGCGTGCCATCGGCACGGGCAATGATGAGGTCATCCAGTTCCTCGTTGGCGATCTCGATGCGCCCTTTGACCGCATCCTCCCAAACCACGCTGCCGCCCACCGGGTTGCGGAACCGGATCACCGGCTTCACGCCCTCTGGCACCGCGGGGAGCACCTTTCCGGGCTCCGGCCGCCACGTGCCGTCGTAACGCGGCTTTTCATTTCTCGCACGTTGCGCCTCGCGCAAGGCGTCGAGCTCCGCCGCGCTCATGTAGCAATGGTAGGCACGGCCGTCGGCCAGCATCTGGCCGATGACTTCCTTGTAGCGCCGCATGCGCTGCATCTGGAAAAACGGGCCTTCGTCGTGCTGCAAGTCAAGCCACTTCATGCCATCCAGGATGGCCTGCACGGCTTCGGGCGTGGAGCGTTCCACGTCGGTGTCCTCGATGCGCAGGATGAAAGTGCCGCCGTGCCGGCGTGCAAACGCCCACGCATACAGCGCCGTGCGAGCGCCGCCGATATGCAGAAAACCGGTGGGGGATGGGGCAAAGCGGGAACGGACTTGCATGAAACCTCAAAAAGTCTTGTTCAATCGATGGGTTGGTCGGCGGGGCAATGCCATCCGCAGCGCGCAATGCGTTACATTTTCGGCAGGGTCACGCCCCGCTGCGCTTGGTACTTTCCCCCGCGATCCTTGTATGAGACTTCGCAAACCTCGTCAGACTCGAAGAACAAAACTTGGGCCACGCCCTCGTTCGCGTAGATTTTCGCAGGCAGTGGCGTCGTGTTGGAGAACTCCAGAGTGACGTGACCTTCCCACTCCGGTTCGAAAGGCGTCACGTTGACGATGATGCCGCAACGGGCGTACGTGGATTTACCCAGGCAAACCGTGAGGACGTTGCGTGGGATGCGGAAATATTCGACCGTCCTGGCCAAGGCAAAGGAGTTCGGCGGAATGATGCAGAAGTCCGCCTGGATATCGACAAAGGACTTGTCGTCAAAATTTTTCGGGTCAACGATCGTGGAATTCAAGTTGGTAAACAGCTTGAATTCGTCCGAGCAGCGGATATCGTAGCCGTAGCTCGACGTTCCGTAGCTCACGATCCGTTGGCCATTGACATGCCTGACCTGGCCGGGCTCGAAAGGCTCGATCATGCCGTGCTCGGTGGCCATCTTGCGAATCCACTTGTCCGATTTGATGCTCACTGGGAATCCTGTTCTTCGTAAAGTTCCAGCGTCACTTCGGCTCCCGCATCGCGCAGGGGAATCAACGCCTGGTATTCGGGTGAATCATGCCAACGCCTCGCCGCACCGAGGTCTGAGAACCGGAGTGCAACAACTTTCTCGCCAAGCGACTGCCCGGAAAAATTCTGCTGCCAGCGCCCGCGAAACAGCAATTCTCCCCCGTAATGGGCAATCGTGGCACCGACGGCCGACCGATAGGCCTCCCATTGCCCGGGATCCTTGACGCGAATATGTCCAACACAAATTGCGGCCACGGTCACTCGTCGTATGGCGGATCCAGGTGTTCCGCATAAAAGCTGATCGCCCTGCGATATCGCGACACCGCCGGGTCTCCCGAATGTTGCGCGATATGGTCCAACAGCAGTCGCATCGCTTCCGCGTGTTCCCCCATGTTGTATCGCGTCAACGCCAGGAAGATATCGAATTCGTTGGCTTCCGGAAATGCGGCCGCGCCTTTTTGCAAGGTGCGTGCGGCATCACCGTAACGCTCCACGCAGCGATACGAACTGCCCAGCCCGAGCAGGGCGCCCCGCAAGTCATCGCCTTCAAGGCCATGCTGGATGGCATGTTCATAAAAACCGATGGCCTCGTCTTCGACACCCTGGCTGTCGTAGGTGCAGGCCAGTTCGTAGTTGATCTTTGCATCGTGGGGATGCTTCTCCACCAGGTCGAGCAAGATCGCCAGGGCCTCGGTCGTCTGATTCTCGTTGCGCAGCTGGCGGGCACGCGCCACATGACCGGCCACGTCAGTCATGGCGGACCGCCTCATTCCGGGTTGCAACGCCAGGCATCATGTGTTCTGGATGACGATCTTGGGGAATACTGCCGAGCGGTCTTGCGTCATGCGTGCAATCTTGGCTGCACACTTTTGCGCGATGTCCCGGTAGATCGCAGTGACCGGCCCATCAGGGTCTGAAACCACCGTAGGCTTTCCGCCATCGGCCATCTCGCGGATCTTGATATCCAAGGGCAGGGACCCGAGAAGATCGATCTTGTAATCGGCGGCCATGCGCGCGCCGCCCCCCTCCCCGAAAATGTGTTCCATGTGGCCGCAGTTCGAGCAGGTGTGCATGGCCATGTTTTCCACGATTCCCAAGATCGGCACGTTGACCTTTTCGAACATCTTCAGGCCCTTGCGTGCATCGAGCAGTGCAATGTCCTGGGGTGTGGTGACGATCACGGCGCCGGTCACGGGGACCTTTTGCGCCAGCGTGAGCTGGATGTCCCCAGTCCCGGGCGGAAGGTCGATGACCAGGTAGTCGAGATCGCGCCAGTTGGTATCGTTGAGCAGCTGCTCCAGGGCCTGCGTCACCATGGGGCCGCGCCAGACCATCGGCGTCTCGGGATCGATCAGGAATCCGACGCTCATCGCCTGCACACCATGGCCTTCCAAAGGCTCCATGGTCTTGCCGTCCCGCGAGGCGGGCCTGCCGGTAATGCCCAACATCATCGGTTGCGAGGGCCCGTAGATATCGGCATCCAGCATGCCCACGCTCGCGCCTTCAGCCGCGAGCGCCAGCGCAAGATTTGCCGCCGTCGTGCTCTTGCCGACCCCGCCTTTTCCGGACGCCACGGCAATGATGTTCTTGATGGCGGGGACCAGCTTGACACCGCACTGCGCCGCGTGCGACACGATCTTCGAATAGACATTGACAGACACGTTGCCGATGCCCTCGATCTTCTTCAGGCGATCGATCACCTGCCGGCGGATGTCGTCGACCCGGCTCTTTCCGGGATAGCCCAGCACGACTTCAAGCGAGACATCCGCGCCGTCGATCTTGATGTTCCTGGCCGACTTGGACTCGATGTAGTTCTGATCGAGGATCGGGTCGACCAACTCTTTCAACGCGTTCTGGATGGATTCGATGGTGACGCTCATGCGGGGCTGCCGGTTAGTGAATCGTCATCAATTTTATCGGAATCCCCATGCTCTTCCCGTCGGCATACATGCGCACTTGGTACAATGCGTCTTGAATTTTCAATTGTCTGCCGCGCCAAAAAACCACCAATCGCGGCAGCCACGCAAACGCCTCGATGCCTCGTACCCTTTTTGTTACCACCGCGCTGCCGTACGCCAATGGCCCGTTTCACATTGGCCACATCATGGAATACATCCAGGCCGACATCTGGGTGCGGTTCCAGCGTGCACAGGGGCATGCCGTGCACTTCGTCTGCGCCGATGACACGCATGGGGCGGCCATCATGGTGCATGCCGACAAGCAGGGCACCACGCCGGAGCAGCTGATTGCCAAGGTCGGCGCCCTGCATAACGCCGATTGGCCGCGCTTCCTGATCAGCTTCGACCATTTCCACACGACGCATTCACGCGAGAACACCGAACTCGCGCAATCGATTTACAAGGCGCTCAAGGCCAACAAGCTGATTGCCTCGAAGGAAATCGAACAGTTCTTTGACCCCGTCAAGGGCATGTTTTTGCCGGATCGCTACATCAAGGGCGAATGCCCGAAGTGCGGCACTGCGGACCAATACGGCGATAGCTGCGAAAACTGCGGCGCGGTGTATGCGCCGACTGACCTGAAGAACCCTTTCTCGGCGCTTTCCGGCGCCAAGCCGGTCTTGAAGAAGTCGGAACATTTTTTCTTCAAACTCTCCGATAAACGTTGCGTGCAGTTTCTGCAGAAATGGACGTCGGAGACCCCCCTCCAGAGCGAGGTGGTCAATAAACTTGCCGAGTGGCTGGGAGACAACGGCAAGAATCTCAACGATTGGGACATTTCTCGTGATGCGCCGTACTTCGGCATCGAGATTCCCGATGCACCCGGCAAGTATTTTTATGTGTGGCTCGATGCGCCCATTGGATACCTGGCGTCTTTGAAAGCCTATTTCGATACGGGCAAGGCCAAGGCCAACGGCGAGAAGAGGTCGTTTGACGAATTCTTGGCCGATGACGGCGTCGAGCAGTTCCACTTCATCGGCAAGGACATTGTGTATTTCCATACGCTGTTCTGGCCGGCCATGCTGCACTTCGCCGGCCGCAAGGTGCCGAATAACGTGTTCGTGCACGGCTTTATCCAGGTGGGCGGCGAAAAGATGTCCAAGTCGCGCGGTGTCGGATTTGGGCCGGCCAAGTATCTCGATGTGGGTTTGAACCCGGAATGGCTCCGGTACTACATCGCGGCAAAGCTCAACGACCGCGTCGAGGATATCGAATTCACGGCGGAAGACTTTCTTGCGCGCGTCAACAGCGACCTGATCGGCAAGTACATCAACATCGCCAGCCGCGCCGCCGGATTCATCAGCAAGCGATTTGGCGGTAAGCTGGGCAAGCCCCAATTGCCGAAAGATGTGGCCACGGAATTTGCCGGCGCTGCAGCCGAGATTGCCGGCTATTACGAGGGGCGCGAATTCGGCAAGGCGATTCGCAAAATCATGGCGCTTGCGGATTCGGCCAACCAATACGTGGATGCGAACAAGCCGTGGGAACTGGCCAAGCAGGAGGGCAAGGACGCCGAGTTGTTGAGCGTATGTTCGACGGCTGTTGCCATGTTCCGGGATTTGACCGTGTATCTCGCACCGGTGTTGCCGAAGCTCGCCGCGGAAGCCGGGGTCATGTTCAATTTTGATGCGCTGGACTGGAAAACACTGTCCAAGCCCATCAAGGAAGGTCACGCGATCCTCCCGTACAAGCACCTGATGGGGCGCGTGGACCCGAAAATGATCGATGCGCTGGTCGCTCCCGCGGAGGAAGAGCCCAAAAAGGCCGAGACAAAGGCAGCCGCACAACCGGCGACGTCGGAGGCCCCCAGCGAATTCACGCTGACACCGACCGAGGCGCCGAAGCCGATCGTCGTCGCGCCCATTGCCGAAACCATTTCCATCGACGATTTCGCCCGGCTCGATTTGCGCGTGGCCAAGATCATCGACGCGGAATTTGTGGCCGAGGCCGACAAACTCCTGAAGCTCACCCTCGATCTGGGCATCGAGCAGCGCAATGTCTTTGCCGGCATCCGCTCGGCCTATCACCCGAAGGACCTGGTCGGTCGTTTGACCGTGATGGTGGCCAATCTGGCCCCGCGCAAAATGCGCTTCGGCGAATCGCAAGGCATGGTGCTCGCGGCAGGGGATGGGACTGGCGTCTATTTGCTATCGCCGGATAGCGGCGCACAGCCCGGCATGCGGGTCAAATAACGCCGCTTTCGTCCACGGATCCCGATCCGCCTTCGGCGTCCTGGTCCAACCATCGGTTTCCATTGCCATGTCCCGACTGACGCCCCAATCTCCTCCGCCCTATTCGCTTGACCGCGAAATGTTGGCGCAGGAAATCGTGGTCGACACTTTTCGCGCCTCCGGCCCCGGCGGACAACATGTGAACAAGACTTCCTCGGCGGTGCGCGTCACGCACGCGCCTTCGGGCGTGGTGGTCATCGCGCAGGATTCGCCCTCGCAGTTCCGCAACCGCAACATCGCGATGGAGCGATTGATCGAGCGATTGAAAAAACTCAATCACGTGCCCAAGTCACGCATCGCCACCAAACCCACACGCGCGTCCAAGGAGCGTCGCATCGAGGCCAAGAAATCCCGCTCCTCCGTGAAAACCTTGCGCAACAAGCGAGTGGACAATGAGTGAAGACATCACCGTCCACCTTTCCATTACCGGCCGCGTGCAAGGCGTCGGCTTTCGCGAGTCCATGCGGGCCGTGGCCGAAGCCTTGCAAGTGAATGGCTGGGTCAGAAACCGGCGGGATGAATCGGTGGAGGCCGTGGTTCAAGGCCAGGAGCAGGACGTGGAGCGCCTCATCGCCTGGTGCCACAACGGCCCGCCCGGCGCGCATGTCCGGTTTGTCAAAGCCGATCTCATCGACCCGCCCGACACCTACATCGCGTTCACGCGCTGGCCCACCGAATAACACGCCCGGCGCAAGCCTTGTGACACCCCGCACGACGCCTCCCAATTCACCGGGAAACGTTAGTTGTCAAAGATTGTGTCATCTCGCCCATCTGTGAACGGGACCACAGAATTCGTCCGCAGGCGCGCGCATGATGGAACTGTAGCGAGCAGGGGCAAAGGGTTCTTCGAGATTCACGCTCCGCTCCGCAAACCAGGCGCACTCCTGGGACCTCTGGCGACGGGATTTCCCTTAAGGAAAGGTCCTGATCGATGAAAACCGAGGCGGACTTTTCCGCCCCTTGACGCCAGATATCCAAGGGCACCTTCGGGTGCCCTTTCTTTTTTGCCCGCCCACATCGCCGCATTGCGGTAAATGTATAGTGTCGCCCTGAACCGGCGGCCCAAAAGGCCGCCGCCTGAATGATGAGCAGCCGCCGGATACCCATGGCGGCCCCCTGAGGAGGAGAGATGGCCCTATTGCACCTGACAGACGAGCAGATCCAGACCTGGACGCGCGCGCAAAAAGACGAATGGTGGTTGAAGAACGTCTATCGCGGGGATATGGCCCAGTTGACGCTGCGCTCCGGCCTCACGGGATTCCTGCTGGGGGGCATTCTGACGGCGACCTCGGTCTACATCGGCGCCAAGACCGGCATCAGCATCGGTGTCGGGGTGACCTCGGTGATCCTGTCCTTTGCGATGTATCGCATCCTCGCCAAGTCCGGCGCCATCCAGGATTTCACCATCCTCGAAAACAATTGCACGCAATCCATCGCCACGGCGGCGGGCTACGTCATGACCCCGCTGATTTCCAGCCTGGCCGCGTACATGCTGGTCACGGGAAAGATCATTCCGTGGGACCACATGATCATCTGGATGGTGGTGGTCTCGATCCTCGGCGTGTTGATCGCATTTCCGATGAAACGCCGGTTCATCAATGAGGAACAGATGCCGTTCCCCGAAGGGCGCGCCTGCGGTGTGGTCCTCGATGCACTCTATACCGGCAATGCGGAATCGGGGATGTTCAAGGCACGCCTGCTCACCATCACGGCAGTGTTGACTGGCATCTACCAGATGATCATCAGCGATGGCTGGATGAAACTCATCCAGTTCAAGTTGTTCATGATGGACAAATGGGCCGGGCTGAAAGAGCCCTGGCATTTCTTCGAGCGGCTGGACACCTACTATTACCGGGCCGCCGCCGAGTATTCGTGGTGGATTCCGAAAATCCTCGGGACCGACATTCGCCAACTGGGCCTCAGGCTGACGCTTGACGCTGCAATGATCGGCGTCGGCGGGCTGATGGGCATCCGCGTGGCGACCAGCGTGCTGATCGGCATGGGCATCAATTTCCTGGTGCTGGCCCCGCTAATGATCCAGGCGGGTGACATCGTCCCGCGTGTGGGACTCGACGGCAAGGTGATCCCGCTCAATCGCGCCGAAATCGTCAACCAATGGTCCCTGTGGTGGGGCGTGACGATGATGGTGGTGGGCTCCATGGTCGGCTTGCTCGCCAAGCCCGAAATCTTTACCAGCCTGTTCAAGAAGAAGTCCAAGGAAGTCAGCGATGGCACCGACCTCCTGAAGGACATCGAAGTGCCGCTGTGGGTCTCCTGGGTGGGCGTACCGGTGTTCAGCGTCATCGGTGCTTCCGTAACGCATTTTTTCTTCAACGTGCCGTGGTTGCTGGCCTTCATCTCGCTGCCGTTGATCTTTGTGTTGACGGTGATCTGCACCAATTCGATGGCGCTGACGTCATGGACGCCCACGGGATCGCTCTCGAAAATCACACAATTCACGATGGGCGCCATCGATCGCAGCAACCCGGCCTCAAACCTCATCCCGGCGGGCATGACCTCCGAAATTGCCTCCAATGCGGCAAATCTTTTGTCGGACATCAAGCCTGGCTACATGCTGGGCGGAAAGCCGCGGCACCAAGTATGGGGCCACATCATCGGCATCTTCGCGGGCTCGTTGGCGGCTGTGCCGCTGTTCTATCTATTGTTCCTGCCACCGGATGCCAACGGTGTTCGCTCGGTGACCACCATGGTCTCCGATGCATTCGCATTCCCCGCAGCGCTTCAGTGGAAGGGCGTGGCCGACATCATTGCGAAGGGGCTTTCGGGCTTGCCCACGTCGGCCGTCGTCTCGATGGTGGTCGCCGCCATCGCCGCTGTCGCTTTTGAAGTGCTTCGCATCAAGACGAAGAACAAGTTCCCGCTCTCGTCGATCTCCATCGGCCTGGGCGTGGTGCTGCCGCCGGAAGCGTCCTTCATGATGTGGATCGGTGCGCTGATTTTCTGGTGGAAAGGCAAGCAATACACCACGCCCGGCACCAAGGGGCACGATTTCTGGGTGGAAGGCTGCGAACCGATTTGCGCCGGCCTGATTTCCGGCGCCGCCTTGGTCGGCATCGGCAACGCCATTCTCAATGTGCTGATCTAGTACTTGCGGATCAACCCCAAACCCCAGTACTGGTGCGGCGATTGGGCCATTTTTGGCCCGCAAGCCTCACGGGTGCTGGGGTTTCGTACTTGTTGCTAGCAGTCGGCCGTCTTGCCAGCACGCGAATTGTCTGGGGCGGGTTCAGGGCGTCGCTACTTGACGGCGTAACCCTTGCCGGTCATGCAGGCCGCCACATCTTTCACCCACTCGGCCTTCTTGAGCGCACCTGCGCCGGGCGCTGCAGGCTCGTAGCCCGTATTGCGGATCGCCGCGCGTTCGCAGTCGATGCGGTCAAACGATTGTTGCGTCAGGGTTTGGCCGCGCTGAGCTGCAATGACCAGCTCGTCGGTCGGCGATTTCTCGGTTTTCACATAAACAGGTGTCGGCCCATCGCGGCGCGGTTCCTCGTGGCGATGGTCGCCTTCGGGTCGCTCGACCATGCGATAGCCGCGCGGCTCACGCACGTAATACACATCATCCACGACGTAGTACGGATCGCCATCCACCCAAACCTGCTGATAGCCGATCGGCAATACCGGGATCACCAGCCCCACGTGGCGCCCCCAATACCCGACGGAAAGCGACGGTCCATACCACGGCCACGGCGAATACCAGCCCGGACCGACGGAGACGTATCCACGCCACCGGGGGTGGGAATGTCCGCGAAAATGACCTGACGCGCCGACGCGATGCACCGGCGAGACTTTGACGCTGGGAGCGCTGCCCGCCCACGCAGGGCTTGCGCCGCCGTTGAAGTATCCCAACACAATGGCCGCTGACAGCAGCGCAATTCCGGTGGATGTTTTCATGGGACCTCCTGCCTGGATTTCAAACAATACTACTATTGCCTCGGCGATTCGGTGGGACGGCCAACCGGCGTCTCGACAGCGGTCGAATCCAGCGTCTTCAGGAACGCCACGATGGCCCTCGCCTCTTGTTCAGACAATTTCAGCGGCACAAGTTCCGAGCCCATAAGGTGTCCTTGCACGATTCTTTGGTCTGCGGGGAGGGATTCGGGCGCTTCGCGGTAATGGGCCACCACACGATCCAGATCCGCAAACTGTCCGGCATGCATGTAGGGTGGTCGCATCGCGACGCCGCGCAGGCTGGGCGTCTTGAACGCACGCTTCAGAAACGGATCCGCGTACACCATGAATTTCAATTCCCGGCATTGTTCCGGTTGGGCATCGCTGAAACGGCCCAGGCAATTGAACTCGTCGGACAGCACCTCATCGGCGCCAAGAAAACGTCCCAGATCAATTCGCCCCTGTTCGCGAGGAGGCACACGCGTGGCGTGAAAGTAATGGTCCGTCATCAATGGGCCGGTGTGGCAGGTGTTGCATCGCGCACGGCCGATGAACAACGCCAGTCCTTCCTCTTCGTCGCGAGACAGTTGCGCATCCGGTGGGCGTTCGCGTTTGCCATTCACGAGGGCCTCCGCATAGCGATCGAACCGTGACGGGGTGTGGTGGATAGCCTTTTCGAACGCCGCGATCGCCTTGCCGAGGTTGGCAAACACGCGCGACACCTGAAATTGGGTGGCTTTGTCCAGGGCGCGCCAAGCGATCATTTCCGATGGCTTGCCCTTTGGACCGGCGTCGCGCGGAACTTTGGACAAGTCGGGCAGCGGCCCAAACACTTCCTCGTACTCCCCGCGATAGTGCTCTGCGACTAGGTGGACATAGAGCGCGCGCGTGCCACCATGTTCCAACGGGTCCTCCAGCGGGGCAACGGCTTGCGCCCACAAGCTGTCTTTGCGACCGTCCCAGAAATACCAAGGCCCGTGACCGACATTGGCCAAGGGTTGCGTCCGGCGCGGGGTCTCCCCGATGGCGCGTCCCCGCGGCCGGCCATCCTGGAATTGGAAAGCGGGCTGATGGCAGGTGGCGCATGACACATTGCCAGGCTTCGAAAACCGCTCGTCGAAAAAAAGCTCCTTCCCCAGAGCTATGGCCTTCGGATTGCGTTCGAATGCATTGGAGGGATCGGCTGGAACGGTGGGCAACTGGGACAACCGCATCGACGCGATCACCTTGAGCTGCTCCGCGCTCCAAGGCGATTGCGCCATGGCGGTGGTCGCGGTGAACAGTAAGCACCACCAGACTCTCACGCTTACTTCGCCTTCGGCAAATCGATCGCGGTATTGAAGTAGGCGAAGTCTTCGGTCCCATTGGCCTGGATCGCCACCACCAATTCCCATCGGCCGGGCATGTTGAACTTGACGCCTTCCACCCGGTAAACACCCGGGGCCACTTCGCCCACGGTCGTCGGCCGCGTGGGCAAGCCGTGTCCGTGCTCAGGCATTCCGCCGTTCAAATACACGAGGCCCTTTTCAATGGGTGTGCCATCCGGTTTCATCAGCCGAATATTCCATGCATGAATCTCTTGCAAGGGAGGTGCGGGTTGGGGTGGCTCCAGCGCCACGCGGAATTTTCCCTCCTTGGTCACCTTCTCGAGGGACCAATCCAGCTCGGGGGTGGTTGGCGTCATGCAACCTGCAACCCCCATCAAGCACACCGCACCAATGACACGCGCAATCATGGCAAGAGTTTGCCTCAAAGCGGGTGTCTTCGAGATAGAGAAAGGCCCGCTGCAATAGTGCCCGACATCCAAACCCCAGCATTGGCGGGCCTTCCCGGCCGAAAAATGCCCAAGTGCCGCATGGGATCTAGGCTCTCGAGAAATTCTTGCCTGTCATCAAACTGAAACACATGTTGCGCATCATCGGCCACAATAAGAACAACAAAAAGGAGGTTGAGATGCAAAACAACAAGAGCAGTGCCTCTCCCGCAGTCGTAACACCTGCCGGCCCCACGCTGGAACCTGCCGTGCAATCGGCGCTCGATGATTTCGTGGAATCGTGCCAGGCCTCGTTTCGGGGCGACCTCGCAGCGATCGTGCTGTTCGGGTCCGCCGCGGAGGGGCGATTGCGCGCCACATCGGATGTCAACGTCGTCGTCGTGCTGAAACGGTTTGAAAAAGCCGGCGCGGACCGGTTGCGTGATCCGCTGCGCTTTGCCAAGGCGGCGATCGACCTGAACCCGATGTTCGTGCTGCAAGAAGAGATCGGCGCCGCAATGGAAGCGTTCACGCTGAAGTTTGCGGACATCGCGCACCGGCATCGCGTTCTGTTCGGCGAAGATCCTTTTGCAGGCGTGACCTGGCCCCGCGATGCATTGATCCGGCGGCTGAAGCAGGTCCTGCTCAACATGCAGATCCGGGCCCGCGAACGCTACATGATGTTGTCGCCCCGCGAGGAGCAACTGATTCGCCATATCGCCGACAGCGCCGGCCCGCTGCGCGCCGCCGCCGTGTCGCTGGCGGAACTGGAAGGCAAACCGGAAGCGGAAAGTCCTAAAGCCTCCTTGGAGGCGTTTGTGGCAGACCTGAATGATGCGGAGCTTTCAGCCGCCTTGCATGCCCTTTCGGTGGCAAGGGAAACCCAAACGCTCGATGCTGGCACAGCCGCCCCTGTGGCGATGGCGCTGATGCGATTGATCTCCCTGCTCCGGGCCCGCGTGGAGGGCCTGCAATGAACCCCTTTGCGCTGCACGGCTTCGCATTCCTGTTCTTCTACATCGTGCTCGGCGTGATGACCCTGATCGCGCTGCGCTTCTGGTTCAAGTTCAGCGAGCCCGCCAAAAGTGACCTGCCGAAATTCAACGACCCATACCTCATTGCACATCTCCGGGGCGGCGATGAAGAGGCGATCAAGATTGCCACCATCTCGCTGGCCGACCGCGGGCTGTTGGTCTTTGAAGGCGACAAGATCAAACGCAAGTATGGAGACCGCGATCTTGCGCAGCGGGAAATCGAGCATGCAATCCTGAAAGCCTGCGCCCGGCCCGTGGAAGGCAACGACGTCCTGACGGATACGGGGGCCAAGCGCGCCTGCGAGGGCTACAAGAAGTCACTGGTCGACGCCGGGCTGCTCGCCGGGCCGGCCACGTATGCGCAGCGCTTGATAGGCGTTGGGGCTGCCGCGGTCTTGCTGCTGGGAACGGCGACCTACAAGGTCCAACTGGCGCTTTCCCAAGGCCGTCACAATGTGGGGTTCCTGATCGCGCTGGCGTTGATCTTTACGGTGATCCTGTTTGCGGTCTGGCGAGTCCGGCGGACCGGGGCTGGCGATGCCGCTGTTGCGGACATGAAGCAATTGTTCAAGCGCCTCAAGGATCGCGCGGGCAACCTCAAAAGCGGGGGACAGACCAACGAACTGGCCATGCTATTGGGAGTCTTCGGGCTTTCTGCAGTTTCCGCCTCGGCGTTTCCGTTCATCGAAAAGCTTTATCCGGCGCCCCGGTCGGACAGCAGTTCTTCCTGCGGCAGTTCGAGCAGTTGCAGTTCCAGCTGCGGCGGTGGTTGTGGGGGTGGGGGCTGTGGTGGCTGATCGAGCGGCGTCCATGAAATCCGGCAATTTCGCTCACCCCGCGCAAGACCGGGTGGGGCTGGGCTGGCGCGGCGAACTGGCCGCCGGCATTTTTGCGAATCTCGATCGCATCGACCTGGTGGAACTGATTGCGGACGATCATTTCAAGAGCGATGCCAAGGCGCTGCGCCCCTTGAAAATGCTTGCAGCTCAGGTCCCGCTCAGCCTGCATGGCGTGGCGATGGGGCTTGCGGGCAGCGAGGAGGTGGACGACAAGCGCCCGGCAAACATCGCGCGAATGATGGACGCCATCGGCGCCGAGTCCTGGTCTGAACATTTGGCATTTGTGCGCGCCGGCGGATTCGAGATTGGCCACCTCGCCGCGCCGCCGCGAACCGCTGCCAATGTGGACGCCGCGGTGAAGCACATCAATCGCGCCGCAGGAATTGTGGGCGCCGCGCCGCGGATGGAGAATATCGCCACGCTGATCGATCCGCCGGGTTCACAAATGGGCGAAGCAGAATGGGTCTGCCGCATCATCGATGGCGCGGAGGTGCCGCTGCTGCTTGATTTGCATAACCTGTACGCAAACGCGCTCAACTTCGGCACAACACCTGAGGCGCTGTTGCGCGCCATGCCCTTGAACCGTGTGGCAAGCGTGCACCTGTCCGGAGGACACTGGATCGACGAACCCGCAATGAGCGGGCGCACCGCCGGCCAACGCCTGCTCGACGACCATGTGCACGATGTCCCTGCCGATGTCTTTGGCCTCTTGGAGACTCTGGCATCCTGGGTCCCCCAACCGATGGATGTGATCATCGAGCGCGATGGAGGCTTTCCTGAATTCGAGGCCTTGCTGGCGCAACTCGACTCGGCGCGCGAAGCGTTGGTGCGTGGTCGTACGCGTCTTTCGAAGACTCCGCTGAAAGCCGCCGCATGAGTTCCGCGCTGGAGACATTTCTCGCACGCCTATATGCGGATCCCGAAGCGCTTTCCCTCTACCTTCGGTATCCGGAAGATTGCATGCGCGAAGCGGGCTTGAGCAGTGAAGATTGCGCCGCCATGCGCAAGGCCGACGTGGTCGGACTCAAGATGGCCGCGCGCAGCTATGCGAACAAGCGGACGGGGCGAAAAAATGGCTACAAGCGTTGATTCTCTTGTCAACAATTCACGCCAATAGCTTCAGAAACGACAAATGGTCAAACAAAGAAAGAAAGCGTTCTTGCTGATATTTCCAATCGGCGCAGCTGTAGCAGGTGTCGCTCAACTATTTTGGTCGCTCGACTACACGGAACTACAACGCACAGAAAATGCAGATGGGACCTACTCAGCGCACTTATTGGGAATGGATGAAGGGCAACATCCGAAGTACGGAATGGCCGTGGCTATAGGGACGCGGTGGATCAAGCCGAACGCCTTCACACACGATGACCGCTTCGTATTTCGTGGCTATTGTGTCGATGGCAAGATCGCATGGCATGGTACACGTACGCTACGAATGTACTGTAAGCATGTAGAAGAATCGGCCATCAAGACTGGCTACAGCGACATGTCTTTCGAGGTAGTTGATAATTCTGCCAATCCGAAAGATTGATCACGGCACATCAATGGCAGGGCGTGTCTTTTTGCGCGCCCGGGATGAGCCACAATGACCCAAGTCTCTACGCGCCTCCCAGGCCAAGACTGCCCCGATCGCCGCGCAAGTGCTTGGCTTTCAATAGTCATCCGCCCCGGCAGACGCATACTGCCCCCGCTGCCCGCCCCAGTTGCGCGGCGCCAACGTGGCCTGCGCGCCGGAGAGGTCGTAGATCACGTTGGCGTTGGTGTCGCCAAGCCACGCGCGCAACCCCTCCATCAGTTCGCCATCGGGTCGCACTTTCCAGGCATCCGGCAAATGCGCCTCGTATTCCGCAGTGCCATTGTTGCCAAAGATCCAGACCGGGCAACCGCCCTCCCCGCGCGTCAGATGAGGCTCCAGCAAGCGCTTGAGCTGGGCGCCATCGGCCTGGCCATTCATTCTCAACTCGATGCGCTTGGCGAACATGCGCCGTGCGGTGTCGAGGTCGTAAACGTCCTCGGCCGCCACACGGTTGCCGCCGGAAAAGTCGTCCGGCGTGACCTTGCCGCGGACGATGACGAGGCTGTCTTCCTTCAAAAGGCCGCGGCGCTTGTCAAACACTTCCGAATACAGGAGGACCTCGATGCGCGCGGTGGCGTCGTCGAGCGACAGCACGCACATCTTGCCGCGCCGCCCATTCTTGACGCGTGACTCATGCAGGATGCCCGCCAATAACACCATGGTGTTGGGCGCAATGTCCTTCAGCGCCGTCTTCACGATCTGGCGGACTTCCTTTTCATAGCTTGTGAACGGGTGCCCCGAGAAATAGAAACCAAGTGCCTGCTTTTCGTTCGTCAGCTTGTCCCGGTCATTCCATGGCGGCACGTTGGCCAGCGCAAGTTCCGTTCCACTGTCGGCACCCGCCTCTCCAAAGAGGCTAACCTGTTGTTTGTCCCGGTCCGCCTTTTCGGCCAGTTCGATCGCATTGGGCAGCGACTGCAACAACGCGTGGCGATTGGATTCAATCGTATCGAAGGCTCCCGCCTTGATGAATGCCTCGATGGCGCGTCGGTTCACGACATGCCGATCCACACGCTTCACGAAATCCAGCAAGTCCTTGAACGCACCGCCGGAGGCCCGCGCCGCGACAAGGTTGTCGATGGCGCCTTTGCCGGTCCCCTTGACGGCGCCAAGCCCGTATTGGAGGGTCACGCGATCGATGGCCACAAAACGGTAAGCGCCGCGGTTGATATCGGGGGCGCTGACCGTCAGTCCATTGACCTTGGCATCCACAACCAATTGTTCAACCTTGTCGGTGAAATCCATCACGCACGACAAGTTGGCGGCCATGAAAGCGGCAGCATGATTGGCTTTCAGGTACGCGGTGAGATACCCCAGATAGGCATATGGCGCCGAGTGAGACTTGTTGAAGCCATAGCCCGCGAACTTTTCCATCGCGTCGTAAAGCGCCATGGCGGCGGCATTGGACACGTGGTTCTTCCCGGCGCCATCCGCAAAGATGGCACGGTGCTTGGCCATTTCTTCGGGTTTCTTTTTACCCATTGCGCGGCGAAGCAGGTCGGCTCCGCCAAACGAATAACCGCCGATCTCGCGCGCGATCTGCATCACCTGTTCCTGATACACCATCACGCCGTAGGTTGGCCCAAGGATGGGCGACAACACCGGCTCCAGCTTTTGGTCGACATACTGCACCCGCGCCTTGCCGGCCTTGCGATCGCAGTAATCCGGGATTGAATCCATGGGGCCCGGTCGATAAAGGGCATTCAGGGCGATCAGGTCTTCCAGGCGATCCGGCTTGGCGCGGATCAACATGTCGCGCATGCCCTTCGATTCAAACTGGAAGATCGCGGCGGTGTTGCCCTTGGTGAAGATCTGGAATGATTTCGGGTCATCGAGCGGCACGCGCGACAGATCGAATTCCGATTCTCCCAGCGCCCGCACATTGGCCTGCGCCTCCTCGAGAATCGTCAACGTGGTGAGGCCCAGGAAGTCGAATTTCACCAGCCCGACTTGTTCCACATCGTCCTTGTCATATTGCGACACCACCGATTCCGAGCCTTCCGCCACATAAAGCGGCGTGAAATCCGTAAGGGGTCCCGGCGCGATCAACACGCCACCGGCATGCATCCCGACGTTGCGGGTGATGCCTTCAAGCTTGACCGCCAGCGTCAAAAGCTCTTCGACTTCTTCCTCGGCCTTTCGGCGGTCGTTGAATTGCGGCTCGGACTTGAAGGCTTCGGTCAACGTGATGCCCAATTGGTTGGGCACCAGCTTGGCAATGCCATCGACATGGTTATACCCGAGACCCAACACGCGACCGACGTCGCGAATCACGGCCTTGGCCGCCATGGTGCCAAACGTGGCGATCTGCGACACCGACTCAGCGCCGTACTTCTTCTTCACGTAATCGATGACGCGGTCGCGGCCTTCCTGGCAGAAGTCGATATCGAAGTCGGGCATCGATACGCGCTCCGGATTGAGGAAGCGCTCGAAAATCAAGTCGTATTGCAGGGGATCAAGCCCGGTGATGCCCAATGAATACGCGACCAGCGACCCCGCGCCGGATCCGCGACCCGGCCCCACCGGCACGCCATTGTTCTTGGCCCAGTTGATGAAATCGGCCACGATCAGGAAGTAGCCAGGGAATCCCATGTGGACAATGGTCTTGACTTCGTAGTCCAGGCGCTCCTGGTAGCGAGGCCGAACCTCTTCGCGTTTTGAAGGATCGGGGTACAGGGCCCCCAATCTCGCCTCAAGCCCTGCCCGGGCCTGATCGTAGAAATACGCCTCGATGGATTCGCCATTGGGCGTCGGGAAATTCGGAAGCTTTGGCTTGCCCAACAGAAATTCGAAATGGCAGCGCTTGGCAATCTCCAAGGCGTTTTCAATCGCTTCCGGCACGTCCGCAAACAAGGCACGCATTTCGTCGGCAGACTTGAAGTAGTGCTCCTCCGTGAAATCGCGAGAGCGACGCGGATCCCCCAGCACTTCGCCACGGGAAATGCAGACGCGGGCCTCATGCGCCTTGAAGTCCTCGCGGTTCATGAATTGGATGGGGTGCGTGGCCACCACCGGCAATTCGCATTTTTCGGCAAGCGCCAGCGTCGAGGCCACGAGCGCATCGTCGCGTGTGCGGTCCACACGCTGGATCTCCAGGTAGTAGGCGTTTGGAAAGTCGAGCGCCCACGACTTGGCGAGAGTCGTGGCGCGCACGATGTCCCCTTGCAGCAGCGCCTGCCCCACATCGCCAGCGCCGGCACCGGACAAGACAATCAGTCCGTCTGCGGCTTCACCGGTCAGCCATTCGCGGCGGATTTCTGCGCGTCCGCGCCAAATGTTTTCCCGATAGGCCCGCGTCAACAGCTGACACAGGTTCAGGTAACCCGTTTTGCTGCGGCAAAGCAGCAACAGGCGTGACGGCTGGTCGCGGTTTTTGTCGCTCGTGATCCAAACGTCACACCCAATGAGGGGCTGGACCCCCCGCCCACGCGCCATTTGGTAAAACTTGACCGCGCCGAAAAGGTTGGACTGGTCCGTGATCGCGAGGGCTGGAATATTGTCCTTCACTGCGCGTGATACCGCCTCCTCGATACGCACGATCGAATCGGTGATCGAGTATTCGGTATGAAGACGAAGGTGGACGAAGGCGGACATGGAGAATTGCGTGACGGCCAATCGCCTTTGAGCGTCTTGGACACTGGAACCGGCCCCAATTTTACCGGAGGAGCGCTACCCGACGTTGCAGGTCACTCGTTCCGCCAAATCACGGCGCACCAGAGTTTCGCCGACAAAAGTTGCCGATTTCCTCAGCGATGCGCGGCAACAGCGGAATCGGAAAATCATGACCCATCCCGCGCACGACGGAAATCTCCGCCCGGCCACCCCCTGATTGGATGGCTCGCACGGTATCGTGCGCTGCCGCCAAGGGCACCAGCGGATCCTCGTCTCCGTGCATGACCAACGTGGGCGCTTGAATCCTCGCGATCGTGCTGGACCGGTCATCGCCGGCGGCAATGGCCACCAGCTGTCGAGCCCCGCCCGCCGGGTCATGCGCGCGGAGGACGTGGCGCTCACAGATCGCTCGCAAATGCTCTTTTGGTGCAGGATAGGTGAGACTGCCGATCGTGGTGAAGACCCGTTCCATGCGCGCAATGGCCGACGGAATATCGCGACCCGCCGGCGACAACACGGCTTTCAACGCACGCCATTGGGGCTGCGGCAAGTCGCGCCGGCCGGTGGTCGACATGATGGAGGTCAGGGAGGCGACCTTGTCCGGAAAATGTGCCGCAAGGTTTTGCGCAATCATGCCGCCCATCGACGCACCCACCACATGCGGACGCGACAACGCCAAACCGTCGATCAGCGCCGCGGTGTCTGCCGCCATGGTGTCCAGGGTATAAGGCGCGCGAACCGTCATCCCCAGCTTGTAACGGATGAATTCGAGCGGCACGTTGGGCATCCCCATTTGGGACAGGTGTGTGGACAGGCCTGCATCGCGATTGTCGAACCGCACGACGCGAAATCGCTGTGAGACCAATGCATCGATCAAGGCATCCGGCCACAACACCATCTGCACGCCCAGGCCCATGATCAGCAGGATCACGGGGTCGCCCTCATTTCCGCGTGATTCGTAATGCAGGGAAATACCGTTCGCAGCAAGGTCAGGCATCAGGCTTCGCCTCGCACATCTGAATGCAGCAGACTTTTGTTGGACTCCGCATCCGTGTCGAATCCTGCCGGTGCCATTTGAAGCCGCGTAAGCAGATCACCAAATCGAGTCCGAGTCCCGTGCATGGTCGCGGTAGAACCACTGGCGCCAACCTTCGCGATGGAACTTGCTCCATTGTCCTTCGGGCTGCGCAAGGCGGTCGGCTACCGCGTACCAGGTGATGGGGTTCAGGCCCATGCCGATATGGCTGGCCAGCACTTCGATGTTCTCAGTGCGCTTGCTTTCGGATTGCAGCGATAGCGGCCACGACACCACGCCATCGGTGCGGCTAAAAATCGACGTCGTGGGAACCGGCGGCGGCAACTTGATCTGCTCCAGCAATTCCTTGTCGTCGAGTTTGTGTCCGCTGGCAAACTGATAGAACCGCCATGCGTTGGTAGCCTTCGGATCACCCGCGAATGGAGTTCCCAGCGTGATCACGCTGCGCACCGATTGCGGCAAGGCCTTGGCAAACTCGCGGGCGTAGATTCCCCCGAGACTCCAGCCGATCAGGCTGACCTTGCGGCCGGAATCCTTGGCAATGGATTGCACGCGCTCCAGGCTTTTGGCGAGCACGCCCTCGCGCGGTCCAAAGTTCAACCCGAGATCCCAGCCGTAGGTTTCATAGCCGAGCGACGCAAGAAAGTTTCGCAACGGCACCGTCGACAGGTCCCCTGCGGCCAACCCGGGAAAGACGATCACCGCATGCCCATCCCCGGACGGCGAATTCCGCAGGAGCGGCCAGGTCGCGATGCTGGCCGTCAATTCCAGCGGTGCGCGCGATTCCAGGGCCAGCAACAACGCGCCGGGGGCGCGCAGTGCCTCGGTCTGTTCCATCAATTCGGTCAGCAAATCATTGCGCTCGTGCATTTTTTCGCGCTTGGGATGTTTGCCGTTGTTGCGGCGGCTTGATTGCATGATGGGATGAAGGGGGTGGGGATTGGGTTTGCGACGCGAATTCATGCGTGAGGGTCGGGAATCCGATTATTTTCGGGGAGACGTTCGCTTGGCGGCCGTCTTGGAGCGGCTTGCCGGCCGGCGGGCGACAGCGCGTTTCGCCGGTTTCAGGTCGTTCTGCATCGCTTTCATCATGTCCGCGTGTTCCGCCTGCAAATATTTTGCAAAGCTTGAGACGTTTGGAACGGTTTTTCGGCAGGCGATGAATCCGTAATCCAGCGAGCCGTTATAGCTTTGAATCGTGACGTTGAGCGCAAGACCGTGGCTGACGATGGAGACGGGGTAGTACTCGAGAATTTCCGCGCCCGCCACAAACAACGCCATCTGCGGACCCGGCACATTGGAGATCACGACATTGGCGATGACGGGAATGCGGTTGGACTCGACCGCCATCTTGTAAAGCGGCGTGACGATGCTCATGATCCACGGAATTCCCAAAGAAGGCAGATCGGTGGGGACCACACTTTTCATCGTGCCTGTCAGCATTTTTGCGTTCTGGCTCGACTTGAGCATTGCCGCAAAGCGCTTTTTCGGATCAGCCAGGTGGGTACCCAGGCTCACCAGCATCATGGTGACCTGATTGCTCTGTGATGCATCGCCTGGGGTGCGCAAGCTGACTGGAATGCCGGCCACCATCGACTTTGCCAGCGCAGCCGGCTGCTTCGCGAAATAGCGCCGCAATGCGCCGGCGCATTGGGCCATGACTATGTCGTTGAGTTTGACTTCAAGGTGCTTGGCCAACGCCTTGGTTTCTGCCAGCGGAATGCGCGTACCTGCAAAAGCGCGTTGGGCACCGATCGCCACATTCAACGGCGTCCGGGGTCCAAGCGCGATTCCGCCGGGAATTTTTTTCAAGAGCGACTTCGCAGCCTTTTCGGGAGAATCACCGGGCTTGATATCCGCCAAGGCGGGCATGCCGGAGCCCTGTTCGGACGGGGCGCCTGCCTTCTTGGCCTGTGATGACGACAAGAGGGCCGCACCTGCCATGCCGACCGTTTTCAGGGCGCCAGGCACGGCGCCAATGATCTTGCCGTATTGCGCCACGGAGTTCATCAGGGCATTGGACAACAGCTTCGCCGTGGAAGGCTTGAGGCTGGCCACCGGTTTTTCACCCGCAACGATCTTGCGCCCCTTGGCCTCGGTATCCAGCACCGCCTGCGCCAGGGCCACACCGCCTTGGCCGTCCAGCGCAGCATGATGAATCTTGGAGTAAAGCGCCGCATGCCCATCGGCGAGCCCTTCGATGAGGGTGAATTCCCACAGGGGCTTGTCGCGATCCAGCAAAGGCTCGTGGAGTTCGGCCACCAAGGCTTCCAGTTGCTCGCGCGTCCCAGGCTTCGGCAAGGTCCGGTAATGGACATGCTGGTCGAGATCCACCGGCACCCCCTCCAGCCAGATGGGATTGGCCAGATCGAGGGGGACAAAGGCCAGGCGACGCGAAAACAGCGGCGCCAAGTGCATGCGGCTTGCGATGAGTTTCTTGTACCGCGGAAACAGGCTGCCCTTCAGGCGGGGAGGCCGTTTCAAGACCATCAGGCTGCCGACGTGCATCGGCGTTTCCGGCGTTTCAATATGCAGGAACAAGGCATCGAGCGCGCTCAACTGTTGCATGGTGTCCCCCGCCTCCCGATGGTGTGATCGCACCGATTCTGGCACGTTTCCCCGCTCACCTACGATGGACGCCTGGCCGCAAAAAAAGATTTGAGCAAGGCGCCGGCATCCGCCGCCAGCATCCCTCCTTCAAAGCTGCAATGGTGGTTCAATCGAGGTTCGGCCGTGAGGTCGATGACGCTGCCGCAGGCACCGGTCTTCGGCTCCGCCGCGCCCCACACCACGCGCTTGATGCGCGCATGCACGATGGCGCCCACGCACATCGCACAGGGTTCCAGCGTGACGTACAACTCGCAATCGGGCAATCGGTAGTTGCCCAAGTTTTTTGCCGCATCTCGCAGCGCGGCAATCTCAGCGTGCAAGGTCGGGTCACAACCACTGATCGGATGGTTGTAGCCTCGACCCACGATGCGACCATCCAAGACAACGACAGCACCCACCGGCACTTCGCCGCTCTCCGCTGCGCGACCGGCCTCGACCAGCGCCTCCCGCATGAAGCCTTTGTCCGACTCAGTCATGCGCAAACCTCAAGCACTGACGCGCCTCTCCGACCATAATCGCCGCAAACGCCGCGCCAGATTTGGTGTTTCTAATCTTGTACATACGCGTCGACTTCGATTTCGATCAGGTGCGCCGGATCGATCAGACGGGAAATCTCCACCATGGTCGCGGCGGGCCGAATGGTTCCAAAGAACTCGCCGTGCACCCGGCCCACGGCTTCCCATTGCGAGATGTCGGTGACAAAGGTGCGCGTCCGCACGACGTCCTTCAGTGAGGCGCCGGCATGCTCCAACGCACTCCGGATCTTTTCCAGCGCATATCGCGTTTGCGCGGCGGCATCACCCACGCCGACCACTTGTCCATGCGCGTCCGTGGCCGTGGTGCCCGCCACCCACACGTGGTTGCCAATACGCACTGCACGGGAGTATCCGACGATGGATTCCCAAGGCGCACCGGACGAGATGTTCTCCCGCATCATTCCCACTCGATCGTGGCCGGCGGTTTTCCACTGACGTCATAAACCACACGGTTAAAGCCGCGTACCTCGTTGATGATGCGGTTCGATACTTTCGCCAACAATGCGTACGGTAACTCGGCCCAATGCGCGGTCATGAAGTCCGTCGTTTGCACGGCCCGCAATGCGACCACGTTTTCATAGGTGCGGCCGTCGCCCATGACTCCGACGCTTTTCACCGGGAGGAATACGGCAAACGCCTGGGCGACCTTGTCATACCAACTTGTCCCGTCAGAATCCTGGGTATTGCGAAGTTCTTCGATGAAGATGGCATCGGCCCGGCGCAACAAGTCTGCCGCGACTTTGTTCACTTCGCCCAGGATGCGTACACCGAGGCCAGGCCCCGGGAACGGATGCCGATAAACCATCTCGCGCGGCAAGCCCAACGCCACGCCAAGCTCACGGACTTCATCCTTGAACAGTTCGCGCAAGGGTTCCAGCAATTTCAAGTGAAGCGATTCCGGCAAGCCGCCGACATTGTGGTGCGATTTGATCGTATGCGCTTTCTTGGTTTTCGCCGAATTGCTTTCAATCACATCCGGGTAAATGGTGCCCTGCGCAAGCCATTTCGCATTCACGCGTTTCGCGGCTTCCCGCTGGAATACCTCCACGAAGACGCGGCCGATGATTTTGCGCTTCTGCTCCGGGTCGCTGACGCCCGTCAGTTCGCCGAGGAAGTGTTCCGAGGCGTCCACATGCACGATATTCATGTGGCGCTGGTCATGGAACATCTCCATAACCTGCTTTCCTTCGTTGAGCCTGAGAAGCCCCGTGTCGACGAATACGCAGGTCAGCTGGTCACCAATGGCCTTGTGGATCAGCGCCGCGGCAACAGAGGAATCGACCCCGCCGGAAAGGCCCAAGATCACCTCGTCACTGCCCACCTCCGCCTTGATGCGCGCGACCGCTTCCGGAATGTACTCCGGCATGTTCCAGTGGGACGCGCATCCACAGATGTCATGCACAAAACGATTCAGGATGGCGCGCCCCTGCTTGGTATGCGTCACTTCCGGGTGGAACTGCACCGCGTAAAAGTGCCGTTCCTCGTCTGCCATCCCCGCGATGGGACAGTTGCCGGTTGAGGCCATGAGCTTGAAGCCGGGCGGCATTTCCGTAACCTTGTCACCGTGACTCATCCAAACGTGCAGCAGACCGTGCCCATCGGCATTGCGGGCATCTTCAATGCCCTCGAACAGTCGCGTATGTCCACGCGCGCTTACTTCCGCATGGCCGAATTCGCGGCGCTCGCTGGCCTCGACCTTGCCGCCCAGCTGGACGGTCATCGTGAACATGCCGTAACAAATGCCGAGGACGGGCACACCCGCCTCAAACACCGCCTGTGGCGCCCGCAATTCGTGGGCTTCATAGGTGCTGGCGTGCGAGCCGGAAAGGATGATGCCGCTGGGCCCGAATTCCCGGATGAATTCATTGCTCACGTCATTGGGATGCAGCTCGCAATAGACGCCTGCTTCGCGCACGCGCCGCGCAATGAGTTGCGTGACTTGGGAGCCAAAATCAAGGATGAGAATTTTGTCTTGCATGGTGGGATGGACTCAGGCTTTGGCGGGAGCGTCGGTGGGAGCGGGATGGTGGTTGGCCGGATGAACCGGCGTGCCGTGTCGCGCAAAAAAACCGCGCGCGATCAACCAACCGGTACCGAGCAACAAGGCAGACGCAAAGAACGGCGCCCCCATGCGCCAATCGCCTTTCGCATAGTGACTGACCGTGGCAAAGATGTTGGTGCCGATCAAGGTACCGGCCACGATTGCGAGGCTGCCAAGTGATTGCAGTGATCCCATGAGTGCGCCCTGTTCCTTCGGGTCCGTGGCCTTGGAGACGATGGCCTGCATCGCCGGGCCGGAGGCAAATGCAAACACGTTGCACACGATCAGCACGTAGAACATCCAGCCTTCAGTGGCCAAACCATAGCCAACATAGACAAGCGTGCCGGTCCAGAACCCAATCAGCGACAGGCGAATCTCGCCAAACTTCTTCAGCATGCGGGAGAGCAACGCCGCCTGCACGACGGCGGCCGTCAGGCCGACAAAGAACAGCGCGATCCCATTTTCCTTCGGCCCCCAGCCGAACTTGAAGTGCGTGTAGAGCACCCAGGTGCCGTGCATCAGATACTGCGCGAGGGATACCAATCCGAACACCACGATCAGGGCCCCGATGTCCTTTCGCGCAAACAGTCGGAAAAGCGAGGCGAATGGGTTGGCCTTGGTCAAGGTGAACGTGTTGCGTTTGTCTTGCGGAAGCGATTCCCTGACAAACAGATAGCCGAACACGGCGTTGGCTGCGCAAAGCCCGGCGCCCACGTAAAACGGCAAGTGGTAATCGATGCTGCCGAGGAACCCGCCGAACATTGGCCCGCAGATAAAGCCGACGCCAAATGCCGCACCGATCATGCCGAAGTATTTCGCACGCGTGGCCGGCGTGGAGATGTCGGAGGCGTAAGCGGACGCGGTCGACATCGACGCCGAACAGGCGCCGCCGATCACGCGCCCAAGGAACATCCACGCCAGACTCGGCGCCCACGCCGTGGCCAGGAAATTCACCGCCATGCCCGCCGAGGAAAAAATCAGCACGGGGCGGCGGCCGATCTTGTCAGACAGTGCGCCCAGAAGGGGCATGCAGAAGAACTGCATCAAACCAAATACTGAGGCGAGAACTCCATACCAAAACGCCTGCTCGTCAGGCGTTTTGACAAACTCCCCAACCAGCAACGGCAACACCGGCACCGCGATGCCGATGCCCAGCATGTCGAGGAACACCACGGCCAATACAAAGCGGAATCCCCGCTTTTTTGCCACCTCGTCATCGGGTCCCGCCGGCGTTGCTGGCGCATGCGCTTCAGAAGCCCGTTTGGTGTTTTCAGTGCCCAAAATTCTCTTCCCAGGTCTGCTGAACAATCGGATGCTGCTCGGTCAACACGACGGCGGCCATGACCTTCGGGCAATGTTCCAACAACCACTTCCGGCCTGGCGACCAGCGCGACAACATGGCCAGATAAATATCGAATGCAGTCATCGACGTCCCCAGCGCATATGGCGACGGCATCAGTTGGGACTCCAGCGTTTGCCACATTTCGCGCTGTCGCGCCGTGAGCTTGTCACGGAATGCGTCCTGCGCGTCCTTTCCTTTCACCCAGCGCTCGGGAAAGTCCCGGAAACTGAAGAGGGCATACAGGCTCGCCGGAACAAAGCACATCCAGCGGAGGAACTGGCCGCGCATGTTTGCTTCTACGGGCACCATTCCCGGAATTCTTTCGCCGATCCAAATGAGGATGGCAGCGCTTTCGGTCATCACGCTCCCATCGTCCAGCACCAATACCGGCACCTGGCCCAACGGATTCAGCCGTTCCAGCGCCGGATCGCGCTTGAACTCAGGCTGCCATTGGATGGCCTCGACATAGTCATAAGGCAATTGCGCCATGCGCAACATCACTTCGACCGCCGCAGAGCCGCACCCCTTGCACCCGTAAAGCTTCAGCACGTGCGGTCAATCCACGCGGTAGTTGGGGGCTTCCTTGGTGATCTGCACGTCATGCACATGCGATTCACGGATACCCGCCGAGGTGATTTCCACGAACTCGGCGTTACGATGCATCTCGTCGATCGACTTGCAGCCAAGGTAACCCATGCTCGCGCGCAGGCCTCCGGTCAGCTGGTGAACGACCCCCAGCATGCTGCCCTTGTACGGCACGCGGCCTTCGACGCCCTCGGGCACAAATTTGTCGGCGTTGTTTTGCGGGTCTTGAAAGTAGCGGTCCGAAGACCCCTTCTGCATCGCGCCCACCGATCCCATGCCACGATAACTCTTGTACGACCGGCCTTGGAACAACTCGATTTCGCCGGGCGCTTCCTCGGTGCCCGCAAACATGCCGCCCAACATTACGCAGGACGCGCCGGCTGCCAGCGCTTTGGACATGTCGCCGGAAAAGCGGATTCCGCCGTCGGCTATACACGGGATATTCTTCTTGGCCAGCGCTCCGGCCACGTCGGCAATGGCGGTAATTTGAGGTACGCCCACGCCCGCCACGATGCGGGTGGTGCAAATGGACCCGGGACCAATGCCGACTTTGACGCAGTCTGCGCCATGATCCACAAGGGCCAGCGCACCGGCGGCGGTTGCAATGTTGCCCCCGATGACGTCGACATTCGGGAAATGTTTTTTCACCCATTTCACGCGGTTCAACACGTTTTTCGAGTGGCCATGCGCAGTGTCGACCACCAGCACATCGACACCTGCTTCGGCGAGCAATTCCACACGCTCGTCGGTATCCGCACCAATGCCCACCGCCGCGCCGACGCGCAAGCGGCCCATTTCATCCTTGCAGGCCAGCGGGTGTTCGCTGGACTTCAACACGTCCTTCACGGTGACGAGGCCGCGCAGTTCAAACGATTTGTTGACCACCAACACGCGCTCGATGCGGTGCTTGTGCATAAGCTTCAAGGCTTCCGCGCGCGAGGCGCCTTCCTTGACTGTCACCAGGCGCGACTTCGGCGTCATGATGTTCTTCACGGGTTGGTCCAACGCCGTCTCAAAGCGCAGGTCTCGATTGGTGACGATGCCAACGACCTTCTTGCCGTCGAGCACGGGAAACCCGGAGATATGGTGTTTCTTGGCCAGCGCCATCACTTCGCGCACGCTCATGCCCGGGGCGACGCAATGCGGATCCTTGACGACGCCGGATTCGAAGCGTTTGACCTTGAACACCTCGGCCGCCTGCGCCTTGGCGCTCATGTTCTTGTGCACGATGCCGATGCCGCCCTCTTGCGCCAGGGCAATGGCGAGGCGCGCCTCTGTCACCGTGTCCATCGCGGCCGAGAGCAGCGGAATGTTCAGCGCAATGCGTGGCGTGAGGCGCGTGGCCAATGAGACATCGCGGGGTAGGACTTGCGAGAGGGCCGGGACGAGGAGGACGTCGTCGAACGTCAGGGCTTTTTTCAGCACTTTCACTGTGCGGGACTCCGGCAAAAGCGGCATTATACGCGAGCCCCAATTCCTGCCAGACGCCCCCATTACCGTGCGGCACACGTTATCGCAAGTTGTTGACGGCAAAGGCAAATCCGATTACCTTATCGAATTAGGTCGAAGTTATCGGTGTAACTGGTTGATGCAAAATAAAGTTTCCAATGCGATTTGGCTAGCCGCGCCCCTGATTCTGGGCAGCACCGGATGCGTCATGCAAGCGCCCGCGCCTACACCAATGCCCGTTGCGGTTCCGGTCGTTGCGCCGCCGCCCAAACCCACGGTATTGAGTCCCGAAGCCGAAGAGGCATTGACGGCAGCAGAGCAACGCGTCATTGAAGCACGCGTCAAGCGATCCCTTTGGATTCCTGCAGTGGAGCATTTAAGCAAGGCCCGCGAAGCGGCCAAACGCTTCGACAGTGACGCCACGATATTGCATGCACGCGAAGTGATTGCACTTTGCGCCCTTTCAATCGCGCAACTGGAGTCTCCTCCCGTGCGCTGGTAAACGAGACGAAATCCTTTCGCTCGACAAGGAGCCGCCATGAAATCCCCCATCAAATTCTTCGCCGCCGCAGCAGTCCTGCTCGCTACCGCGACCGTGACTGCGCAGGTCTATCGATGGGTCGACAAGGACGGCAAGGTGCAGTACTCCGATCAGCCGCCTCCGCCGGGTGCGTCCAAGGCGGACCCGAAAAAAGTGAGCGAGGGCTCTGCCGCCAATGCCGGACCTGCCGGGACCGCAAACCCGCAGAAATCGATCGCCGACCAAGCGAAGGATTTTGACAAGCGCCGCAAGGATCAGGCCAAGAAGGGCGACGAGCAAGCCAAGAAGGATGAAGAGGCCAAGAAACTCGCCGACATCGCCGCGGAAAATTGCGCCCAGGCGAGAGAAATGATTCGCAACTTAGAGAGCGGGCGGCCCATCGCGCGCGCAAATGAGAGTGGCGAGTCTTATATCCTGAGCGATGAACAACGCCAGAACGACCTGAATCGCGCCAGGGATCTCGCTGGCAAGAACTGCAAGTAAGTCGCTGCATAGGCGCGCCTGATGGCCCGGCCAAGATTGCGCGCAGGCGCCTGGCTGGTCGGCATTGCAGGAAGCTGGGCGTCGATGGGCGCCGTGGCTGGCGCGTTGTCTCCCACACCAACGGTTGAAGTTCGCTCGCTAGCCGGGATGCCGCTGGATGCGCGGGTGGACATGGGCGCCATCGATCGGACCTCACCTGACGGCGAATGCTTTGGGTGGCTCCCGGAGGGAAGTGAGCCTGCGGGAATGGACATCGAGTTGACCATTGTCGAAGTGCGGGGGAGGCGGACCGTGAAATTGGAGTCCCGCGCACCCATTCAAGCGCCACGCGTACGTGTCGCCTTGAACGTGGGCTGTATCCCCGCAACCCGCGTGACTCAAGTACTCGAGATCGCACTCAAGTCGCCTGCGCCAACGACGATCACTTCGACTCCCGTACCCAAATCAACCGACACGAAACGGTTCGCGGATCCGGGCATGACGGTGATTGCCCGCGAAGGCGATACGCTGGACCGCTTCGCGCAACTCATCTATCCCTCCGATGGCTTGCGACAGGCGCAACTCAAGACCGCCATCCGTCAACACAATCCCGATTGGCCTCCCGCGGGAGACGGAGAGGCCATAGCACCGGGAACACGAATTGTGTTCCCGGACTTGAAGGACTTGTCCGGCATCGCGCCTGCCCAAACTTTGGCACATCCCAAGGTGCAGGCAACGGCTCCCCCCATGCACAGCGCTGCAAACGCAAGTCGCGCGAAAGGCGTTGCGCCCCCAGCCGCCAAACGTGTCGAACCCGCGAGGCCCCCGGTGATCGCCGCACCGGCGCCGCACGGTGAAGTAGCGCCGACCGATGTCCGGCGGCCCCTGGGTCCCCAACTGTTGCGCCTGTCCGCGCCCGAGATTGACCTGTCGCGAACCAGTCGCGTCAGCGCAAAGGAACGGGAGGAGATTCGCCAGCGCCGCCTCCTGCTCGATGCCGACGACCAGATGGCGGCAATCTTGTCGCTCCAGAACGCCGTACGCCAACTCGAAACCCGGCTGCAGGTCCTGTCAACGGAAGTTGCCGCCGCAAAGCACTCGACCAACCCACCCCTTCCCGCGCGCGACACCATTCAGCTGAAACCAGCGCAGAAGGTTGAGCCTACGCCCGCAAGTGCGAAGCCGGAATCCAACGCTGCACCTGGCGCTGCCCCTGCAACGACAACGGCCAAGTCGGAGTCAGCGCCCGCCATTCCACCGGCCACCAAGGCCGAGATCCCCGTGCCTAACAAAACGCCGGTCAGCCCGTCACCCAAGCCGGAAGTCGTGCCTTACTACGCTTCCCTGATGGATGCCATCGAAGGGTGGTGGGTCGGTGTGGCAGGGGCAGGATTGCTGGCAATCTTGGGCTACTGGTTATGGACGCGGCGAGATCGTCGACCGCCTTCCTCGAAAAACCCATTGGGCGAGAGGGCGATGACTGCGCACGTCGGGCAGGCGGCTGTCCACGCGGCTGCATCGACACCCCCATCCGAATCCCGTCCTGCGGAAATTGGTATCGCACCGGCAGATGCCATTGAAACCGTCCGAATGCCGGCGCAGGACCTCCCGTCAGCGCCTCCGGTCGAATCAGGCAGCGTTGATGAGTCGACGGAGCGCTTCGACCTTGACCCCACACCAGCCGCATCGCTCGACCTCGCGTTGGATGATCGACCTGATGAAGACCGCGTCAGGCGCCTGCAGTACATGTACGAGCGCTTTCCGGAGTTGATGTCCCGCACGGTCTCCATCGACGATGCGGATTCCGTCATCAACGCTGCGCGCCTGTATTACGAGGAAGGCCAGGCCGATCGCGCCTGCGAACTACTGACATTCGGCATCGAAGAGCGGCCACAGGAAGTGCGATTCTGGCTGGCGCAGTTCGAAATCTTCCGGCTCGAAAATCGCGCTGCAGACTTTTCCGAATTGGCCGCAAAATTCCATGTGTTGTTCAGCTACTCGCCTTCCTGGCCAAAGGTGCGTCACATTGGACACGAACTCGACCCGGCCAATCCGCTGTTTGCAGCGGGTCGCGATTTGCTGGCGGGAGATTCTCACTTCGATCCCGTGGTGGAGAACTGGCTGAATTCACCCATGGACTTCACCGCGGACGCATTGTTGTCTGACCTGCGACGAGAAATCTTTGATCAGTTCAACGTCGACCGCTCGGACTTTGACACCTTGCCGACCCGCATGGGTGAGCATCGATGAACGCGGATTTGATCGCTGCGCTGTCCAACGGCAGCGCGTCCATT
Source organism: Usitatibacteraceae bacterium (assembly GCA_044228625.1). Lineage (GTDB taxonomy): Bacteria > Pseudomonadota > Gammaproteobacteria > Burkholderiales > Usitatibacteraceae > UKL13-2. The sequence continues at coordinate 47,896 of JBGAUM010000005.1, forward strand.
CAAAACCGCGAGCAGCGCGCGCAGATCATTGCCGCGTTCAAATCCTTTTCCGATCTGCCCGCCCCAATATCGCCCGAGCGCGTCAAGGACCTATTTGCCCTGGAAAACGCGCTGTATCCGGTCATCCAGTCTGACAAGACCTGGTTCTTTGAAAGCCTGGGGCGCGTCGAAGGCGTGCAGTTTTCGCGAGACCTCCACGTGCTTCACAGCGTGACCGCCAAGGCCCTTCGACAACTGATTGACCGGCGTGGCGAATGGTCGTCTTCGGAGTCGGATCCCTTGCTGCATCGGGCCATGGCGTTCGCGCTGTTTCACCTCGGGGCCAGCGTGAAGTGGTGCTTTTACCGCCATGAGCCCGTCAAGCCCACCATGTGGCCGGACCTGCATGTGATCTACCGCGCCGCAGAGCAGGCCGGTATTGCAGCTTCTCCCGTGGCGCTGCTTGATCGCGAAAGTGATCAGCCGACTTCTGTCTTGGCGCTGTACTTGCGGGCCTTGTTGCTGGAGGTGCTCAACACCGGAAGCTTGACGATGCCGCAAATTGAAATTGCCGATGGGTGGCTTGCGGAGTGGTGTCCCGAATACACGCTCGATCAGGTTTACGCTCCCCGCTCGCACGCCATGGTTGTGGACCTCGACGCAATGGCCGGGCTGCAACTGGTGACCGGCAGCGCGCCGAAGCCGGGGTACCGGTACATTCGCCTCGAGGGACTCAAGGCACAAATTGAAGCCGTGAAATCCCAGTTGCGCAATGGTCAGCCCTATCACGGTCGCGCCACGGCGCGCCATTTTGCGGTTGAGGAGCATGTGGCCCTGCTGGGTGCCGCCGAGCGCCTCTACACCACCATCCTCCAGGCCAGCGCATCGCGCATCGAAGAGCGCACGCCCGTGACTGGGCGCATGGCCGAAGTGGTCGCGGGATTCTCAAATGCGCGAAGCGCGTTGTTACCCAAGAACGCAGACCAGGCGATGGAGTTTTCATTTGAAACCGAAGTGGTGCAGGCTGTCCCGGCCGCACCGCGGTGGCGGCTGCACGACATGTCTTCCAAGGGCGTCGGCCTGAATGTGGACCGCTCGACCGGGGAGCAAACCACTGTTGGGGAATTCATGGCGATCCGCGTGGATGGTTTCTCACACTTTCTGGCGGGCGTCGCGGTCCGCAAGGTCACCCAGCGTGCGCTTGGGGAAACCCTGATTGGCGTGGAAATACTAAGCTACCGGCCCTTGCCGGTCGTGCTCCACCGTTACAACCATGCACGCGACCTGGAGCCCGATCCACACATTGCACCGATTGAAGCGATCTATTTGCCGGGCCGGGACCCTGAAGGAAAGGCAGACATCCTCGCATTGCCAGCGGGGGATTTTGGCTTGAAAAATGTTTTCAAACTCTCCACGCGTGAAACGAATTTCCGAGTACGAATCAACCGTGTGCTTCGAAAGGGCCGCGACTGGGTTGGCCTTCGTTTCGAAGTGATCGGAAAAAAATGAGCCTGGCGGTGGGAGGCCGCTACATCTTTCCCATTCTGAACCCCTTGGGCCGCACTACTTTTTTCCTGCGCGCCACCTTCGGGTCCGCGCGCAAAGCCTCATAGCACTCGACCCGGTCGCCGTCATTCAGGATGGCGGAGGGCGGCTTGATCTGGCCCCAAATGCCCAGCGCTGCGTGTGCAGGCGAACCCTCGGGCATGAACGCCGCTGCCTCTCCCAGAGTCACCGGAGGCTCGAGCACCCGCGCCACTTCACCGCGCGAGGTCAAAAGCAGGATCCGAATCATGCAGGTTTCCCACCGAGAGACTCTGCCCGAACGATGAAACGGTCAAACAGCGTTTCCGCGATGTGTCCCAGCACCGGTGCGGCGACGATCGCAATCGGGCCCGTAGCCGCCTCGAATTCGAGTGACAACGCAACTCGGCATCCTGCATCCCCCAAAGGCAGAAAAGTCCAGGTTCCATCAAGCCGTCGAAACGGGCCTTTCACAAGCCGAAGGTTCATGCGTTCAGTCCCGATCTTGGTATTCTCGGTCGTAAAGGATTGACGAATCCCCCGAAAGTCGATTTCCAATGTGGCACGGGTCAACTGGGCATCTCGGTAGTCCACATGCGTTGCCCGACACCAGGGCAGGAACTCGGGATATTGTTCGACCGCATCGTCGACCAACGCAAAGAGATCGTGTGCTGGATAAGGCAGCAATGCGGATTTTTCGACAATCGGCATCTCAATCAGGGTTGCAACGAAGGTATGCGCATTATCGGCCATCCTTCGACAGGTAAAATTCCCGTATGAGCATCGTTCAAAACAAGAAGGCCCTCTTCGACTACTTCGTTGAAGAGCGGTACGAAGCCGGGTTGGTGTTGGAGGGCTGGGAGGTCAAGGCCATTCGAGCAGGCAGGGCACAGATCAAGGAAGGCTATGTCATCCTCAAGGATGGGGCATTTCATTTGATCGGTGCGCATATTTCACCGCTTGAGTCCGCATCCACGCATGTCCAGGCGGATCCTGTGCGAAACCGCAAACTCCTGCTCAATCGTGACGAGATCAGCAAGCTGATCGGTCGCGTGGAGCAAAAGGGTTACACGCTCGTGCCCCTCAACCTGCACTTCAGCAAGGGCCGAATCAAGCTGGAAATCGGCCTTGCCAAAGGCAAGAAGCAGTATGACAAGCGCGAAACCGAAAAAGAGCGCGATTGGAAACGCGAGCAGCAACAACTGATGAAAAAGCACGTGGCCTAGCTTGCCGCTTCAATTTGCCCCGGCAATGCGTTGGTCGGCTTCCACCAGCCAACTGGCCATGGCGCGCAGAAAGGTCTTCTCGAACCTAGATCTGCAAATCTCGGAAGCGGCACGCAGAACGCTATCCTCGATCCTCAACGCAATTCCTTCCTTCCCCGCCACGCAGGTCGTGTTGCGCTGGACGCGTCCCTCCAGCACGTACGAGATTTCACCCAGGCTGGTCCCTTCTGACACCATGTCAATCAAACGGCCTGCCTTCGAAATGCGCACCTGCCCCGTGAGCAGGATCAGAAAAAAGCCTCCCGGGTCACCTTCCCGAATGAGGACTTCTTCAGCATGCATTCGCACAAATCTGCCAATTTCGACCACGTACCAAAGGTCGGCGTCGGAAAACGCCGCGAAGAAAGGAGACTCCCGCAGCAGGCGAAATTTTTCCGAGGCCGACGCAAAACCGATGGACGCGGCATGGTCGGCGCGACTCGCCGGGATTGCTGATATCGCATCGAGGCAGTCGTCCCAATCATCGAATCGTTCTGAAGGAAGGCAGCCCAGCATTCGCATGACCACGGCATCGACTTCCGTCGGCAGGCTGGGCCTCATTGCACTGGGGGGCGTCGGCTTTTCGTGCACATACTGGAAGATGAGTTGGTTGACATTGAGTGCATCAAACGGTTTTTCGCCGGTCAACAATTCATAGAACACCACACCGAGCGAAAACATGTCACTCCGGAATTCCAGCGGCCGTTCCAGCAATTGCTCTGGAGACATGTAAAAAGGTGTCCCCGCATTCAGGCTCGTCGAGCTGTCATCGCTGGACAAAAGCGTGGCCCCCAAGTCGCTCAGCCGCACGTCCCCCAAAACGGTCAATAGGATGTTGGCCGGCTTGATGTCGCGGTGGATCAGCCCCAGCCCGTTCATATATTGGAGGGCCTTGGCGCACTTGAAGACGGCATCGACGGCCTTGGGATATTCCAGCAAGTAGCCACGGCGCGTATAGCGTTCCATTGACCCGCCTCCGACCAACTCCATGACCACATAGTGGTCTTCACCATCATTGACCACATCGAACACTTTGACGATATGCGGATGGTTGAGCTTGCCGAGCAGCATCGCCTCGGTCCTCAAGGCAGCGTCGGCTAAATCCCGCTCGGTAGCCTCTGAACTCTGCCAACGCACTACCTTGACCGCGACCTCGCGTACGTGAAAGGGATCGTCAGCAAGATAAACCGTGCTCGTTGCCCCACTGCCCAATTCACGCTTGAGCACGTACTTGCCGAGTTTTCGCGGCAAGACATTCGTGGCGGAGGCAGAGAGGTCGTTCGGCACGTTCGGATCCATCTAGAGTGCGCAGATTGCATCTGAATTGACTGTCTCGTCAATCCTGAAATCCGTGAATCGCGCGTGGCGACACGCATGTCTGAAGGACTGCCCGGACGTCAGCAAGGAAACCCCGAGGACTGGCGGGCGTTTCCGAAGACAATCGTCTGGATCGCCTTGTCCCTCATGGACTTTCGTCAACCGGACGGGCTGCGCCTTTCAAGCACCCGAAAAGTCATGGCAAAAGCATTCTTGGCGTCCGGTCCATGGAATTCGCGATGGGTCTCCCGCCAATCCGATTCGTCCCAGGCTGGAAATCGCGTGTCACCCTCCGGTTGAGCGCCCACGGTGGTCAGGAACAACCTCTGCGCCCTCGCAAGCGCTTCCCGATACAACTGACCGCCGCCGATCACAAAGACTTCCGGGACGCCATTCACCCGCTCAAGAGCCTCGTCCAACGAGGCGGCACGCTCGCACCCCGCGACGGACCAATGTGGATCACGAGTCAGCACGATATTGCGCCTGCCGGGCAGCGGCTTTCCAATCGATTGAAAGGTTATCCGGCCCATCAACACAGGGTGCCCCATGGTTTGGCGGCGAAACCACGCGAAGTCCGCGGGCAAATGCCAGGGCATGGTGTTGCCTTGCCCAATCACGCCATTTTCAGCGACAGCCGCAATGAGATTGACCCGCAATTTGGCGCCTTACACCGCGATCGGCGCTTTGATGGCCGGATGAGGATCGTATCCTTCAAGCGCGAAGTGTTCGTATCGGAATTCGAACAAGTCCTTCACCGAAGGATCCAGACGCATCTGGGGCATTGCACGGGGCGTTCTGGCCAACTGTTCGCGCGCTTGATCGAGGTGGTTCAAGTACAGATGGGCATCGCCGAACGTGTGCACAAAATCGCCGGGCTTCAATCCGGTGACTTGCGCAATCATCAAGGTCAACAAGGCATAGGACGCGATATTGAACGGGATGCCGAGGAAGATGTCTGCACTGCGCTGATAGAGCTGACACGATAGCTTGCCGTCTGCCACATAGAACTGGAAAAGCGCATGACAGGGAGCCAACGCCATTTTCGGCAGGTCGGCCACGTTCCATGCTGAGACGATGATCCGACGAGAGTCCGGCTGGGTTCGCAGTTGCCGCAGGATTTGGGCGATCTGGTCGATATGCTCGCCCCCAGGCGCAGGCCAGTTCCGCCATTGATACCCGTATACGGGACCCAAGTTGCCCTCAGCATCAGCCCACTCGTCCCAGATCGTCACGCCGTTTTCTTTCAGGTACCGGATGTTGGTATCTCCCTGCAAGAACCACAACAACTCGTGAATGATTGACTTGAGGTGAAGTTTTTTCGTGGTCAGCAGCGGAAAGCCATCCGCCAGATCGAAACGCATCTGATAGCCGAATATCGAACGGGTACCCGTGCCGGTTCGATCGCTTTTTTCCGCGCCGTTGTCCAAGACATGCGAAAGCAGAGCGAGATATGCCGTATCAGCAGGATTCATTTCAACGATGCACGCATGGAAGCCGGGAAGACCCCATTTTACGATTCGAACGGGCGAAGTCGATGAACCCATTCCGCAACCCCCTCCCCAAAAATGAAACGCCCGCAAGCGCGGGCGTTTCGTGATGGAGAGTCGATTCCGCGCTCAACCCTTCTGCTGCGCGAACAAGGCCCAAAGGTTGGCAAGGTCTGCGACGCCATCATTGCCCTTGACGGACTTGAGCGTTGCGATACCCTTGTTCTTGCTGCCCGCAAGAATTTGTGCCATCCCAAGATACAGTTTCGCGTCCTCCGGCCTTTTCAAGCCACCCTTGGCGATGCCTTCCTCGATTAACGCGACACCCTTTGCGCCTTCACCAGATGTGGCGTAATCATAGCCAATCCGAACGAGCGCATTTCCGTCCTTGGCGGCCTTGGCATCTGCCAAGTCCTTGTCACGATTTGCTTTCGCCTCAGCCATGCGCTTATCTGCCAAATCGCGCAAACGCTTGTGGCGGTCGGCGTCACTTCCTTTTCCCAACGCACCGACGGCAAAACCGTCGTCGACGATCTTTTTGCCTTCGGTGGCGAATCCCGCCTGAATCGCGAGTTGTGCCATTTCCATGAAATCGTTCGTGGCGTTCATGTTGCCGGTTGCCAATCGCAGCCGCTGAACGTCCAGTGCAAATCGATCTGAAAAGCCGGGCTTCTGCTGCAAACGGGAAATGATGTCTTGCCAGAGACTCTTCTTCGGATAATAGGTCAACAGCTTCTCAATGGTTGCGACATACCCAGTGGTGTTCTTTTGGCGCAGATAGCTGTTGGCCAGCAATTGAAGCTTTTCTTCCGCCGGCGGGCGCCCCGACTTCTCATCGGCCTGGATGTCCGCCAAGGACTCCTTGGCTGAGGCCGCGTAGTCACCGCTCTGGAAATACGACTGGATCAAAAGCGTCCGCATCGCCCCGCCGGCCCCGCCGCCCGCATCTTTGAACTTGTTGGCGTACTTGATTGCTTCCCCATACTTCCCGAGCCCGTAATAGGTTGTCGCCAAGGATTCGTAAATCTTCAACTGGGTTGCAGCGGGCGCCTTCCCGGTGGCAAGTACGGCCTCAAAGGCTGCGATTGCCGTTGCATTGTCGCGTGCCCCAGCGGCTGCGGACCCGCGCATGCTTTCGATCATGTACGTCTCATAAGGCGTCTTTCCGCCGACACCGTCCGCCTCGCGAATCTTTGCCAAGGCTTCCTTGAATTTGCTGGTTCGCATCAGGTCGCTGGCCGCCTGCAGTGGCTTGCCGACTTCGGGGCGCACTTTTTCCTGCGCGCCTACCGGACTGTTGAACGTCAAAGCGAGCAGCACGCCTGCTGCAAGACCGGTTGCCATGCGTTTCAAACCATTGATGCCAAACATGCCATCCTCCGTGACGGACTGCGCCGTCGTTATCAGTCGTTCGGGGCCCATTTTGGCCCTCTCCACGCGATTTCAGAAAAACGAAACGCGGCAGATGCCGCGTTTCATTTATACCCCAATGTGCGATGCGATGAGAAATTCCAAGCAGTTACTTTACAAACTGCTCGTTTCCAACCACACCCAACTTCGTCAACCCCAACCGTTGGGCCGTCGCCATCACCATCGCTACATCCTTGTATTGGGCGAGTTTGTTCGGGCGCAAATGGATTTCCGGTTGCGGTTCGGTTGCTGCGGCGCTCGTAAGCCTTTGCTCCAGCGGTTCGCGTCCGGCAACCGTTTCACCATTCCAGAAAATGGTTCCGTCAAAGTCGACATCGATCTGTATGACCACAGGCGGCACTGTTGGCGGCGGCGGGTTGCCGACCGGCATGTTCAGCTTCACCGCATGCGTTTGGATCGGAATCGTGATAATCAACATTACAAGAAGCACCAGCATCACGTCGATCAACGGCGTGGTGTTGATGTCCATCATCGGTTCGCCTTCTTTGGTGGCGCCTGCGCTCATACCCATGTTTCGTTCCCCTATGCGTCCGTTACGTGCGCGGCGGCGGCTCGGTGATGAAGCCTACTTTCAAGATGCTGGCGCGTTGACAGGTGTAGACCACGCGACCGATCGACTCGTAACGTGCCATTAAATCGCCGCGAATATGAACTTCCGGCTGTGGATTCTTGACTGCTTCCACCTTGAGCTTGTCGAACAGGGCGTCCATGTCGGCCAGCTTTTCGGCGCGCCAATAAACATCCCCATCCTTGTCCACCGAGATCAGAATGTTCTCCGGCTTGGTCACTGTGACCACATTCGTTTCTTTCGGTAACTCCACGGCTACGGTGTGGACGATAGCCGGAATTGTGATCAGGAAGATGATCAGCAACACCAACATGATGTCCACCAGCGGCGTGGTATTGATATCGGACATGACGCCGTCTTCGTCGTCATCCCCACCAATGCTCATTCCCATGATTGACTCCTGCGAAATGGGATCTGTTGGCTACTTCTTTTTCGAGGCTTGGCTAATCAATACGCCATGCAGGTCGGCTGAGAACGAACGGACCTTTTCCATACACACTTTGTTGCGGCGAACCAACCAGTTGTAAGCCAGTACGGCAGGCACCGCAACGGCCAAGCCCAAGGCGGTCATGATCAATGCAGCGCCCACGGGGCCGGCCACTTTGTCGATCGAAGCCTGCCCGGCAATACCGATGGCCGTCAGTGCATTCAAGATACCCCACACGGTACCAAACAATCCAATGAACGGCGAGGTGGAACCGACTGTTGCCAAAAAGGCCAAACCATCCTGCAAGCGATTGCCGACGTTTTCCACGGCGCGCGTAACAGACATGGTCACCCACTCTGAAAGCGGAATGTCGGCAGTCATGCCCCCTTCATGGTGTTGCGTAGCGGATACGCCGGATTCTGCAATGAAACGGAAGGCGCTGTCTTCTTTCAGGGCTTGGACACCTGCCTGCAGGCTCCCCGCTTGCCAGAAGTTGTCGGCCGCTTCCTTGGCGTCTTTTAGGATTCGGCGCTGTTCAAACAGCTTCACGACAAGAATGTACCAACTGCCCATCGACATGATGAGCAAGATGCCCAACACAAACTTGTCCACCATATCGCCGTGCGTGAGGATAGCTTTGAAACCGTACGGATTCTCCACAGACTCTTTGGTCACGGAACCCGGCGCTACGGGCGCTTTGGCGGGAGCAGCCTCGGCTGGTTTGGGCGCATCCGCCGCCTGGGCGGCAGCCTCTGGCGCATTCAGCGCCACCAGCCCCACACCGACGGGCATGGCGGCCAACACGATGGCGATCAGGGCCGCCTGGAATTTTTTGGTCAAAGACATGATTCCTCCGAGAAAAAACAACAAACGTTACGTTTTGGCTTTCGCCGGTTTTGAAATTCAGCCGCGGTGGCCCTGATGGCCGCCGCATCCAGTTGATTAGTCAGTGAGCTTGTAGGCAATCGGTACCTGGACGCGAACATCCCGCCCCTGGCCCTGACACCTGAACTGCCTCACAGTATTGATGGAAGGATTATTGAAGACGCGATTTGATGAACTCTTGACTTCCACGTCCTTGATTTCGCCATTGGCGGCCACCGTGAACTCAAGAAGCACCTCACCTTCAATTCCGTCCTTGCGCGCCTGAAGCGGATACTTCAGCTCGTTCTGCAAGGTTTGTTTGAAGTTGGGACATGCCACACCAACCGTCGGAGCAGCCACGGGCGCAGGCGGAGCAGGCGGCGCTGGCGGAGCATACACGGGCGGTGCAACCGGGGTCGGATTCGAAATGACCGGTGCTGGCGCAGGCGCAGAAATCTGAACCTCGGGCGGCGGCACAAACGTCGGCATGACCTGCACCATCTTGGGGGGTGGTGGCGGCGGCGTATCCGGTGGAGGCGGCTTCTTAACCTCTTCGATAATCTTGGTTTCCAGCGGGCCAGCCACCTTTTCGACGACTTTGCGCGCCAATCCGGTAGCTAACGCCCAACCAAGCAAAATGTGCAAGCCAATCACAACGGCGATACCGGTCACATGTTTGCCCGGACTCCGTTGCCGCTCCGCATAATTCATAACCTCTCCTCCAACGGGCCCGCTCAAATTTCCTGGCCGGCCGTTTTGATCGAACGCGCATTCTATCGCTTTCCGGATTCAGATGTTCAAGACTTTTTGTGTCAGGTTCGATGGGACCGAGGCCATCTACCTGGCCTATATGGGCATTGGATGGCTTGCGAAGCACCCTCCATTTCAGGAAGAAATAGCAAGTAAGATTCAGGCATGGAAAGCTCCCCATGAGCGGAATTGAAACGATCCGGACCCCGACATCCCCTGACATGGCCACGCGCCAGGAGATGATGCGGACCGGCGTCGCCCTGTTGATGGCCGGACGTGCGCGCGAGGCCCGCAGTATCTTTGAATCACTCTTTCAAAGCGGCGAGGCGGGGACGGGGCTTTTGGTTGCCCTCGCCTTGGCTTGCCGTGCCGACAACGATC
>JBGAUM010000123.1:0-9479 GCA_044228625.1 Usitatibacteraceae bacterium
CATTTGATGCTCGCAACAGCGGACGCCGCAAACGATCAGGGCGCTCCAATCGCGCCGCCGTGGAAGACCGGCGATTCGAAAATGACGTTGATCGTGCCGGACTTGGCGCACCTTCCGGCCTATGAGGCCGCCCTGCGCACGGGATGGTCCTCCGACACGATCCGCGCCGCAGTGGCGTCGCAGGAAGAGTTGCAGCGGATAGCCGCGGATCCACAGGCCTTTGTGTCGAGCCTGCACGAACCCGAGGGGGCGAAAGGCGTAGTCACTCTTCCCGATGGATCGCAAGTACCACGCTTGCCGTGGCTTTGCTTCTGGATTTGGGATGGCGAGTTTTGCGGCATGATCAATCTGCGCTGGCAAAAAGGCACGGCGTCGCTTCCCCATCATGTTCTTGGGCACGCGGGCTATGCCCTGGTCCCTTGGAAGCAAGGGCGGGGATACGCAGTTTCCGCCCTTCAGCAACTCCTGCCCCACGCGCGCCAACAGGGCTTGCCTTACATCGAACTCACGACCGATCCGGCAAACCTTGGCTCACAGCGCGTCATTGAAAAATGTGGCGGCGTGCTGGTTGAACATTTCATCAAGCCTCCGCAATATGGCAGCAAGCCGGGGTTGAGATTTCGTATTCCGCTGTGAATTTGGCGCGACCTGTTTGGGATACCGATCCAAGGATTGAATCCTGAACTCAGCGCAAGACCATTGCGGCGTACTTCCTCTTTGATTGCTTCAGGGTATTTCCCGAGGGATTCTCAGCCTTGACGGGTTAGACTCGGCCCTCAGAGGCGAGTATGTTGATCGGAGGTAGACATGGATGTAGCATTCAATCCATGCGTCAGTGTCATCATTCCGGCGCTGAACGAAGCGCGGCGCATTGCGGATGTCGTCAAGTTTGCGCGCAGCGATCCGGCCACGGCCGAGGTCGTGGTGATCGACGACAGTTCGATTGACGACACGGCAAACCTTGCGAGGGCGGCCGGGGCGAGGGTGATCACCAGCAGCATGCTGGGGAAGGGCGCCTCCATGTTCGACGGCGTCCTTGCGGCCGAGCATGATCTGCTGGTCTTTCTGGACGGTGACCTTGCCGGCTTGCGTGACGGCATCATTTCCGACTTGGTCGGCCCGCTGGTCCAGGACCAAGCAGACTTTGTGAAGGCGCGTTTCGGCCGAAGCGGTGGACGCGTCACGGAATTGACCGCGAAGCCGATGCTCAAGGTGTTCTTTCCGGAGCTTGCACACTTTGCGCAGCCCTTGGGTGGCGTGATCGCCGCGCGAAAGAACTTGCTGAGCAACATCCGTTTTGAACCGGGCTACGGCGTGGATATCGGACTGATGCTGGACTCGCACCGCATGGGAGCGCGGTTGGCGGAAATCGACATTGGCTCTCTGGAACACGACAGCCAGTCCCTGCTGGACCTGACGCTCATGGCGAACGAAGTCGCACGCGTCATCTATTCCCGTGCACGCGCAATGGGCCGGCTCAACGTCGAGCAAATCGTGGCAATGTACGAGACGCAGCGGCAGGCCTCGGCCGAACTGGACTACGTGTTGACCAAGCGGCGGCAGCGGCATCGGGTGCTGCTGTTGGACATGGATGGCACCGTGACCCCATCGCGTTTTGTGGTGGAGATGGCGCGGTTCAGCGGACGGGAAGCCGATCTCATGCAATTGCTCGACGATCCCGCCAGCGATACGGTCACCCGCAGTGAAAGAATTGCCGCCCTGTTCCGCTTTGTTCACCAGCAGGATTTCGAACGTGTCGCGCTGAAGATGGCTCTGCGGTCCGGCGCGATCGAATTTGTGAACCGGATGCGCCGTGCCGGTTTCATGGTGGGCTTGCTGAGTGACAGCTATTTTGTGGCGGCCGAAATAGTTCGCCGGCGCCTGTTTGCCGATTTTGCCTTGGCGCACACGCTCCAATTTGATTCGGAGGTGTGCTCCGGCCAAGTGCGGTTGAACTCGGCGTTTCTGGCCAGGCCCGGCGAGCCCGGTGCCCCGGTTTGCAAAAGCCGTGTTCTGGCAAGATTTCGTGAGGATGTTTCCGAGCCAAGGGTCACCGAATGCTGGGCGATCGGTGACAACCTGAATGACATGGAAATGCTTCGAAGCGCGGACCGGGCCTTCGCCATCGAACCCAAGTCGCCGGCCATCGCCGCTATACCGGGGATCACTGTGATCGAATCATTCGGCGATCTCCTAAAGCATGTTCCCTCGCCCTAGGCCTTGATCATCGGGCCTTGCGATCGAGGCAGGTAAAATTGCGCAATGTCCGCCCTCGCAAATGCTGAAACCTTTCGCGCCGACGCATCCACCATCTCCGTGGTGGGATTCGCGCATGGCACCTCCCATTTCTTTCACCTGATGATTCCGCCGCTGTTCCCGTTTTTCATGGCGGAGTTCGGCTTGGGTTACGCCAGTGTCGGCACCCTGATGACGATCTTTTTCGTGGTCTCCGGGGTGGGGCAGGCGATGGCCGGCATTTGGGTGGACCGGTTCGGGTCCTACCGCGTCTTGCTGGCAGGCATCGGCCTCCTGTCGTTGTCCGGCGTGCTGGTGGCGGTGGCCCCCAATTTTGCCGGGGTGATGCTGGCCGCGTTTGTCGCCGGCTGCGGCAACAGCGTGTTTCACCCGGCGGATTTTGCGGTGATCAATCGTCGCGTGACGGCGCCCCGGCTGGGGCACGCGTTTTCGGTGCACGGCCTCTCCGGCAATCTTGGCTGGGCATTGGCGCCGCTGGTGATGGTGGGTGTGGCGAGCACGTGGAGTTGGCGTGCCGCAGGATTGGCCGCTGCGCTGTTTGGTGCCATCGCCTTGCTGATGCTGGTGTGGCAACGCGAAAACCTGCAATACGAATTGGCCCACCACGCGCCCGCCGGGCAGCCGAAGGTATCCCCCGTGGCCTTTGGTGAAATCCTTGCCGCGCCCTTGGTGTGGATTGCGTTCACGTTCTTCTTTTTCGCCACTTTTGGATTCGGTGCGTTGCAGAACTTCGCGCCGTCACTGTTGCGCGATGTGTTCGATTTGTCCCTGGCCGCTGCGACATCCGCCTTGTCGACCTATCTGGTGGGTGGGGCGTGCGGTCTGCTGGTGGGCGGCTTCCTGGCCAAGCCGGGCGCCAAGTTCGAAGGCACCGTCACGGCCGCATTCGGGGCCAGCGCCATGATTGCACTGGTGCTGGCATTCGTTCCGATGCCCAAGTGGCTGGTATTGCCGGCAATGGCGGCCATGGGTTTCCTGGCCGGCCTTGCAGGGCCTTCGCGGGACCTCTTGGTGCGCACCGCCACCAAGGCGCGGCTGGGCGAAAACGCGTTTGGCCGCGTGTACGGCATGGTGTACTCGGGACTCGATGTCGGCCTTGCTGTTTCGCCCATCGTGTTCGGCCTGATGATGGATTGGCAAATGCAGCGCTGGGTATTCGTGGGCTTTGCCATTTCATTCTTTGGCGCGATCGTGGCTGCAAGGCTGCTGGCGGGGCAGGTTTCGCAGCACGCAATGGCCAAGGCCTAGATCTGGCGCGGAGTTTTGGCCGGTTTCGGCCTGAAAGCGCCGTCTGTTCTAGGGTTTAACCTTTGGAAAGCGCGGAAATCATTTCCCGCACATTCCAGATCGTCACGCCAAATTTCGACACACGGCTCTTGAGGCCATAGACCGCATCGTCGCGTGAAACCAGCGCATCGCATTTCGTGTGAAAGGCCAACGCAAGGAAGTGTTGGTCATCGCGATCGCGGCAGCGCGGAAAACCGCCGGGCGTCAAGAGGTTCTTGAGGCTGAAGCTTTCCGGCAAAGGCGCCAAAACCGTTTGTGCCAGGTAGCGATCGAAGATGGCGCCCTGGCGTGTCGCATCGAGTTTGAGGGACTTGTAACCGAGCACGCGTTTCAACTCATCGATGGCCGGCGGGTGCGTGAGGACCTGAACGCGGCCGGCCGGTACGCCATCACGAAGCGGCGACATGAAGGGGTCGTTGAACACCAGCCAATCAATCACCACGTTGGTGTCCAGCACCAGGCGCACCGGTGCGTTCACAGCGCATCTCCTGCCGCCACGCCGGACGCCCATGCCCATTGGAAATTGAAGCCGCCCAGATGGCCGGTGACATCCACCACTTCGCCGATGAAGAAAAGTCCGGGAACCTTGATGGATTCCATGGTCTTGGACGACAGCTCGCGCGTATCGACACCGCCCAGCGTCACTTCGGCCTTGTTGTACCCGAGTGTGCCGGAGGGTTTGACCTGCCAATCGGCAAGTGACGCCACAAACTTGTTGAAGTCAGGATCGGTCAGACCCGCAGCCGTGCCCGCGAGCCGATTCACGCGGCACCAGGTGTCTGCAAAGCGCTGCGGCAGGAATTCCGCGAGCAGGTTGGGCAACTGCATCTTGCTCTGGCGTTTGCCTTTGAGCGCGTTGAGCACGGCCTTGTCCGGCAGCAGGTTCACGTGAATCGGATCCTTGGCCGGGCCGTTTTGCCAATACGATGAAATCTGAAGGATCGACGGGCCAGACAGCCCGCGATGCGTGAGCAGGAGGCTTTCGCGAAAGCGCCTGTCGCGGCAACTCACTTCGGCGTCGAGCGACATGCCGGAAAGTTCTCCATACTCCGCAAGCAGTTCAGGCGGGAAAGACAGCGGCACCAGGGCGGGCTTGGGCGGGACGACGGCAAGGCCGAACTGTTCGGCCAACTGATAGCCAAAGGGCGTGGCGCCGATCTTGGAGACGGCCAGCCCGCCGGTGGCAATCACGAGTGTGGCGGATTCGAACGCCCCTTGCGAGGTCTCCACGCGAAAGCCATCCGATGTTTTTGACACCGACGCCACTGCGCACGGCCGTCGCCACTGAACCTTGGCGCGATCGCATTCGGTCTTGAGCATCGAAATGATTTGATTCGCGCTGTCGTCGCAGAACAACTGGCCCAGCGTCTTCTCGTGGTACGGGATGCGATGGCGTTCGACCAGCGCAATGAAATCCTTCGGCGTGTAGCGCGCCAAAGCCGAGCGGCAGAAGTGCGGGTTCTGTGAAATGAAGTTCTCGGGTCGGCAATGGAGGTTGGTGAAATTGCAACGCCCGCCGCCGGATATGCGAATCTTTTCGCCGAGTTTGGGGTAATGGTCCATGAGCAGAACGGACCTGCCGCGTTGTCCGGCGCGCGCGGCGGACATCATTCCGGCGGCGCCTGCGCCGATCACGATCGTATCGAAGCGCATGGTCAGACTTGCGGGTACCGGAAGCAATCGGCGACGTGGTCATTGACCATGCCGGTGGCCTGCATGAAGGCGTAGCAAATGGTCGTGCCGACGAACTTGAACCCGCGCTTGGCAAGGTCCTTGCTCATTGCATCCGATTCGGGCGTGCTGGCAGGAACATCCTTCATCGTTTTTCGCTTGTTCTTGATCGGTTTTCCACCTACGAATGACCAGATGTAACGGTCGAAGCTGCCGAACTCCTTTTGGACGGCGAGAAACAGCTTGGCATTGATGACCGCGGCGTTGACTTTCAGGCGGTTTCGCACGATGCCGGGGTCCTGTAGCAGCTTTTCGACTTTCGCCGGGTTGAAGCGCGCCACTCTTGACGGATCGAAACCGGCAAAGGCCTTCCGGTAATTCTCGCGCTTGGCCAGGATGGTGGACCAGCTCAAGCCGGCTTGCGCGCCTTCGAGAATGAGGAATTCGAACAGCGTGCGGTCATCGTGTACCGGGACGCCCCATTCGGTGTCGTGATACTGAAGATAAAGTTGTCCGATCGAGGAGTTCTCGCACCAGGCACAGCGCTTCCGCGGTTCTGCCAACACCTTCACTGGTGAATGTAGCTTTCCAGCTGCGAGATCGTGAATTCGTGGTCCTTGATGATGTCGTCCATCAGGTCGCGGATGGAAATCATGCCCACAATCGTCTGGCCATCGACCACGGGCAGGTGGCGGATCTTCTTGTCGCTCATCAAGGCCATGCATTCGTGCGTGGTGGATCGCGGAGACACGACCAACACATTGGCCGTCATGATGTCGCGCACCTTGGTTTCGCGGGAGTTCTTGCCTTCCAGGGCGATCTTCCGGGTGTAGTCCCGCTCGGAAAAGATGCCGACCAGTTTTCCACCTTCCATCACCATCAAGGCACCGACCCCTTTTTCGGCCAGCGACTTGATCGCGTCGAACACGGTATCGTCCGGTTTCACGCTCCACAATGTATTCGGGCGATTTTTGAACAACTCCGATACCGGCTTCATGACAGCACCCCCTCGGTTGACTGCATGGACTACATGTTCGGGTAGTTGGGGCCTCCGCCGCCCTCCGGCACCACCCACTTGATGTTCTGCGTCGGGTCTTTTATATCGCAAGTCTTGCAGTGCACGCAATTCTGCGCGTTGATCTGCAGTTTCTTTTGACCTGCCGCAACTTCCACGAATTCATAGACGCCCGCCGGGCAATAGCGGCTTTCCGGGCCGTCGTACAACGCCAGGTTGGTGTTGACGGGAATGTCGGCATTCTTGAGCGTGAGGTGCGCCGGCTGGTCTTCCTCGTGATTCGTGTTCGAGATGAATACCGATGAAAGCCGGTCGAAGGTCAGGATACCGTCGGGTTTGGGGTAATCGATGGGCGACGCGTCGGTTTTCTTCTTCAACGTATCGTGGTCCGCATGCGCGTGATGCAGGGTCCACGGCGCCTTGCCGCCGAAGACCACCTGATCGATGCCGACCATCAGCGTGCCCGTGTAGAGGCCTTTCGACATCCATGGCTTGAAATTGCGGGCCCGGTAAAGCTCGTCGTACAGCCAGCTCTTTTCAAACGCGGCCGGATAGTCCGAAAGCTCATCCTGCGCGCGGCCCGCCCCCAACGCGGCCGCCGCCGCTTCTGCGGCCAGCATGCCGGACTTGATCGCCGTGTGGCTGCCCTTGATGCGCGAGGCGTTGAGGAATCCGGCGTCGTCACCGATCAGCGCGCCGCCGGGGAATACCAGTTTGGGCAAGGACTGGAGACCGCCGGCGCTGATGGCGCGTGCACCATAGGCAATTCGCTTTCCGCCTTCGAAGAACGTGCGAATCGCCGCATGGGTCTTGTAGCGCTGGAATTCTTCGAATGGGGACAGGTAAGGGTTGGTGTAGGCCAGCCCGACGACGAACCCGACGGCCACGAGGTTGTTTTCCATGTGGTACAGGAACGAGCCGCCGTACGTATCGCTTTGCAGGGGCCAGCCCGCGGAGTGCACCACCAGGCCCGGCACGTGGCATTCGGGTTTGATTTCCCACAATTCCTTGAGACCGATGCCATAGACCTGCGGGTCGCGGCCTTCGCGCAATTTGAAGGATTCCTGTAGTTCCTTGCCAAGGTTGCCGCGAACACCTTCGGCAAACAACGTGTACTTGGCATGGAGTTCCATGCCCGGTTGGTAGCGGCTGGTTTGCTCGCCGTTCTTGCCGATGCCCATGTCGCCAGTGGCCACGCCCTTGACCGCGCCCTTGTCGTCGAACAGCACCTCGGCCGCGGCAAAGCCGGGATAAATCTCAACCCCCAACGCTTCGGCCTTGGTGCCCATCCAGCGGCATACGTTGGCCAAGCTCACGATGTAATACCCGTGGTTCTGGAAGCACTTGGGGAGCATCCAGTTCGGCGTTTGCGTGGAACCCGATTCGGTCAGGAACAGGAAGCGATCCTCGGTGACCGGTTGATTCAGCGGCGCACCCTGGGCTTTCCAGTCGGGCAGAAGCTCGTTGAGCGCGATCGGGTCCATGACGGCGCCGGAGAGTATATGGGCGCCGACCTCCGAGCCTTTTTCGACGATGCAGACGCTCAAGTCTGCATTCAATTGCTTGAGCCGGATCGCCGCCGCCAGGCCTGCCGGGCCGGCTCCGACGATGACAACGTCGTACTCCATCGATTCGCGTTCGGACATGTGTCGTGCGTGAGTGCAGTGAGGTTGCGGCTATTATAGGCGTGGACCTTTTTTGCACGCGATTCAAATCGGCCGATCGGTTCTCGAACCGCGGGTCTTCTTCTCAACAATCCCAAGGGGCAGATGCATGAACGGATTCGCGTTTCAGGCCATGGCCGTCGGCGGCGGCGCGGCGCTGGGCGCCTGGTTGCGATGGGGTCTGGGACTCTGGATGAACGCGCGCGTGGCCAATTTCCCGTTGGGCACCCTTGCGGCCAATGCGATCGGCGGCTTGCTGGTGGGCCTGGCCATTGCGCATTTCAGCGCCAACGAATCCATTGCCCCGGCGTGGCGGCTGTTCGTGGTGACCGGTTTTCTCGGCGGGCTGACGACGTTTTCAACGTACTCGGCAGAAGTGGTGGGCCTGTTCGAGCGCGGATTGCCCGCGTGGGCGTTAGGCGTCGCCGCCGCCCACCTGGTGGCGTCGTTTGCGCTGACCGCATTGGGAATCGCACTGTACCGGGCGGTTGCGGCTTAGTCGTGGGAATCGGCGAGGCCGCTGTTCAAGAGCGTTCTGGCTTCAAAAATTACCTCCGAGGCGGTCAACCCATGCGGTGCCATGCCATGTTCGATGCAGCCATCCGCAGCCGCACCGTGCAGGAACACCGCCAGGGTTGCGGCATTCAAGGCGGGGAATCCCTGGGCCAGGAACGCGACCATCATGCCGGCCAGCGCATCGCCCATGCCACCCGATGCCATGCCGGGATTGCCGGTGGGGTTGATGGCGTAGTGTCCGCCTGGGATGGCGATGACGGTGCCGCTGCCTTTCAACACAACGATGGCGTTGTAGGTGCCGGCGATCTTGTTGGCGGCACTGACGCGGTCGGCTTCGACGTCGGCCGTGCGTACATCGAGCAATCGTGCGGCTTCACCGGGGTGCGGTGTCAGGATGGAACTCAAGGACTGGGGCGGAATTCCGGCCGTTTTTGCCTTGAACGCCGCGCCGATACTGGGGTTTGATGCCATGAGGTTTAGTGCATCGGCATCGTAGACCGTTGGAATATCTCGAGCGATCGCTGCCGTCATCAAGCGCGGGGCGGTTTTGTCCGTCCCCAATCCCATGCCAATGGCGAGGGCCGTCATGGCCGAGTCTTCCACCAGTTCTTCGGCACGGCGCATCATGATTTCCGGGTTGATGGCGTCGTAAGGCGGGGCCTCGCGCGCAGCAATGCCGGCGTAGACTTTTCCGGGGCCCATCATCAGTGCCGCGCGGGCCGCGAGCATCGCCGCACCCACCATCCCTTCAGCGCCGCCGATGATGGCTGCATTGCCGTAGCTGCCCTTGTGCGTATCGTGGTGGCGTGACGGGATCAACGCAGCCACGTGTTCGCGCTGAAGCAGGGTGCCGCGAGACGGCGGTGATGCAACACCGAGCGATTCGATTTCAACTTGACCGCACACGTCACGCGCCAATCCTGTGAACAATCCCGGTTTGGCGCCGATGAACGTCAGTGTCGTGTGTGCGTGGATGACCGCTCCCAATGCGCGACCAGTATCGGCGTTCAGACCGGATGGAATGTCGATGGCCAGGATGGGAATCCCCGACCTGTTGGCCGCCTCGATGG
>JBGAUM010000124.1:0-9854 GCA_044228625.1 Usitatibacteraceae bacterium
GATATCCGAGGCGCGCTGGTCGAAGGCGTATTGCCACAGCCAGTCCACCAGCGTGACGATGTGATGATCGTTGGCATCAAGCGTGCGCCCCGCCTTGCCCAACTCGACCAGCTGCTCGAAGTCGTTGATCTTCGGGCCGCCCTCCGAGACTTCCGCGCGCTTGACCGACTTTGAAAAATTGTAGAACTCGCCTGCATAGCGGCTGATGTCCTCGGGGCTTGCCAGGACCGCGGTGATATTGAGCTTGAGCATGTCCCCGAGCTCGCGCTGCCACGCGGTCATGTAGGGCTCGCAGGTCGCCACCAGCACGTCGCGGCCACTCACGCCGACCGGCAGAATGTTGCGTTTGGAGGCATAGTCTGCGGACATCACTTCGGTGACATTGCGCATGTCGATCTTGAGCGGATCAATGTGGAAATAGCGCATTTCCACGCGACCCGCCATCCACTCGGTCAGGCGTTCAATGTCCATCGCGCGCAGCGGCGGCTTCAATGCCTTCACATTGGCGCGCGAAATCACCAGCAACGGGTGTTCATGGCCGCCCGAGGCGCGCCAGTTCTTGAGCGTCTTGTCGGCATCGTCCTGCGAAATCATGCCGTCCTGAACCAGCGCGGTCAGCGTTTCAGGAACGGTAACGCGCCGCTCAATTTTGTTCTTTTGGACCGGAATCAGGGCCGGTGCAGGAATGTTGCCACGGGTGGCGGTGTGGGTCGCAGACATGGGGCAATGATCGCTCTTTTATGTGCGCGCGCCAAGGGAGGCGGCTCGCAAGGCATCCAGCAATGACGCGAGCACGTTGACCAGCGGCGCGGCGCGCAGCGGATCATAGGCTTCCGGGTGCGCCTCGTCCAGGTAGCAGCATTGTGCAGTTTCCAGCTGCAGCGCGTGAACGCCACGGTGGGGTACCCCGTAGTGCCGGGTGATGTAGCCGCCCTTGAAACGGCCGTCATGCACGTAGGTAAAGCCGGCAGCCCGCGACAGCACACCGGCAGCCGCGTTGGCCATGCTGGGCATGGCACTGGCACCATCCGCCGTTCCAAGATTCAGGTCCGGCAGGCGGCCCTCGAAAAACCGCGGCGCGTGGCTGACAATGGAATGGCCGTCCAACAGCACGCAAATGCCGTGCTTTGCCCGAATGCGCTCGATCTCACTCGACAAGCGGACATGATACGGGCGCCAGTATTTGTCGACGCGACGCGCGATCTCCCGGCTATCCGGGTTTCGACCGGCGACGTAATGCGGCTGGTCATGAAACGTCGAGGTGGGACAGATCTCCGTATTGGACGCACCGGGATAGAGCGCTGCACCGGAAGGATCCCGGTTCAGGTCCACCACGATGCGCGAATGTGTGGCCGCCATGAAGGTGGCGCTGCGCAATCTTGCCAAGTCACGATACAGCGTATCGACATGCCAGTCCGTGTCCGGCACCCTGCGTGCCTCAGGGGTCAGCGTTGCCGCAATGTCAGGCGGAATGAACGTTCCGGCATGCGGCACGTTGACCAGCACCGGGCAATTGCCGGGAATCAATTCGTACAAGGCATTCAATCGCGCAACGCTCCCTTGAAAAACACATGGGTCGGCAACATCCCTCCCAGCCAATACACCAGCTCCTCCGGCGCCTTGACCGGCCACACGCACACATCGGCACGAAGGCCTGCAGCCAAGGCACCACATTCGTCCTGCAAACCCAATGCACGCGCAGCATTCACAGTCACCCCCCGCAGCACTTCAACCGGGGTCAAACGAAATAAGGTGGAGGCCATGTGCATCGCCGCGAGCAGCGACACGACAGGTGAGGTTCCCGGGTTCAAGTCACTTGCCACGGCGAGCGGCACGCCGGCTTGACGCAAGGCGGCAACCGGCGGCAGCTTCGTTTCGCGCAGGACGTAATACGCCGCCGGCAACAGAACAGCCACGGTCGCGGCGCGGCGCATGGCGTCTATCCCGTCCGCATCCAGATATTCCAGGTGATCTGCCGACAACGCGCCGAAGGATGCGGCCAATGCCGCACCGTTCATGTTCGACAATTGTTCGGCGTGGAGCTTGACCGGCAGCCCATGGGCCTTGGCCGACTCAAACAGCGCCCGGGTTTGCGCGAGGGTGAATCCGATCGATTCGCAGAAGGCATCGACGGCATCGGCAAGTCCTTCCCGGGCAATCGCGGGCAGCATCACCTCGGTGACCTGCCGTGCGTAGTCCTCCTGCCGGCCGGCATACTCCGGCGGAACGGCATGCATCCCCAGAAACGTCGTTTCCACATGGACGGGAAGTTTGCGCCCCAATGCGCGTGCCGCGCGCAACATTTTGGATTCGTTCTCGAGGTCCAGACCATACCCGGACTTGATCTCGAGGGTGGTGACCCCTTCCCGCATCAAGGCGCGCAGCCGCCCCTCGCTCTCAAGGACCAGTTCTCCCTCACTGGCCGCGCGCGTGGCGCGCACTGTGGAGACGATGCCGCCGCCGGCACGCGCAATGTCTTCATAGCTCTTGCCCTCGGCGCGCATGGCGAATTCGGCGGCGCGGTTGCCTGCAAACACCAAGTGCGTATGGCAATCAATCAATCCCGGCGTGACCACGCGGCCGCCACAATCCAGCGTTTCGATGCGGCGGAATTCGTCAGGAATGTCGCGTGCTGGTCCAACCCAAGCGATTCGTCCTTCGCGCATCGCCAGCGCGCCATCCTCGACCAAGCCCAGATGACTGCCTTGCATGGTGCATAGCCGGGCGCGTGTGAGGACGTGGGCAGCCATGTCGCCTAATGCAAAAGACGCTTCAACGTTTCGCGATATTTCCGGAACGCCTCCACCTCGCCAGCATGGTGCGCGCCGCGCACCACCCATGCGCCGCCGACCATGACGTCGCGCACCGGGTTTCTCGCCGGGCCGAAGATCGCCGCATCAAGGATCGCGTCGCCACGATGTTCCGCCAAGGCCGTATCGTCCGGATTCAGGACCACCAGGTCCGCAAGGCATCCGGTCGCAATCGCGCCGGACCGTTGGCCCAGGGCCGAGGCACCCCCCGCAAGCGCCTGGCGATAGAGCCCTCCCCCGATTGACGCCACATGCGGCGTCGAGAGTATGTTGCGTCGGGCGCTTTTCAGGCGCTGCGCGTATTCCACGATCGCCAATTCGCGGAACGGATCCACGCCCACATGGCTGTCGCCGCCAATGCCCCAGCGACCATGCTGCATGAAATAGTCCGGCGCATTGAAAATGCCATCGCCCAGATTGGCCTCCGTCGAGGGACACAAGCCGGCGACCGCCCCCGCGTTGGCCATGCGAAAGGTCTCGTCATCGTCCAGGTGCGTGGCATGCACGAGGCACCAGCGCGGGCCCAGTTTCTGCTTTTCCAGCAACCACGCCACGGGCCGCTTGCCACTCCACGCGCGGCAGTCATTGACTTCCTTGAGTTGCTCCGCGGCATGGATGTGAATGGGGGCGGACGGGTCAATTGCATCGAGTTGTGCAATGAGCGCACGGAGTTCATCGGGCGTGACCGCCCGCAACGAGTGCGGCGCAATGCCGACGCGACGCAGGGTCCCTTTCGTGCGCGGCGAACCCAGCCACGTGAAGGCCGTCTCGACCAGCTTTCCGAAGTGATCCACATCGTGGATGAATCGCCGCTGCCCGGGATTGGGCGGCGTGCCGCCAAAGGTCGCATGGGCGTAAAACACCGGCAACAGCGTGAGGCCGATGCGCGTGGTGCGCGCTGCACCCACGATGGACTCGGCCATGGTGGCAGGGTGCGCATACGGCTTGCCGTCCGGATCGTGGTGAAGATAGTGGAACTCGGCCACGCTGGTATAGCCGGATTTCAGCATTTCGATGTACAGCTGCGTGGCGATCGCCTCATTGTCTTCCGGGGTAATGCGCTCGAGGAACCTGTACATCTGCTCCCGCCAGGCCCAGAAATTGTCTCCGGAGGGCCCCGCACGCTCTGTGAGGCCCGCCATCGCGCGTTGGAAGGCATGCGAATGCAAGTTCTGCATCCCCGGAATCAATGGGCCCGCAACCACCGTCGCGCCCTCACGAGGGGCGCCCACCGTGACGGCGCCAATCGACTCGCCATCAATCTCAATCAGCACATTGTCGCGCCAGCCGTCCGGCATCAGCGCCTGTTCGGCAAACAGCTTCATGCCAACGACGGAGTCAGGAAGCGCCCCGTGCGGATCAGGGCGGTCGCCGCCTCGATGTCCGGTGCAAGAAGCCGGTCATGGTCATAGTGTGGCACCTTGGCGCGGATCAGTGCATGCGCCTCTTGCAACGCCGGGGAAGTCTTCAGCGGTGCCCGCAGGTCGATTCCCTGGGCCGCAGCAAGCAATTCAATCGCCACAATGCCGGCCGTGTTTTCGGCCATGTCGTGCAGCCGGCGCGCCGCAAAGGTGGCCATGCTCACGTGGTCTTCCTGGTTGGCCGATGTCGGCAGCGAATCCACCGAGGCCGGGTGGGCCAGCGATTTGTTCTCGGACGCGAGTGCAGCGGCAGTCACCTGCGCCATCATGTAACCGGAATTCAGTCCGCTCTCCTTGACGAGGAATGGCGGCAGGCCCGACAAGCCCGGGTCCACCAGCAATGCGATGCGCCGCTCGGAAAGTGCGCCGATCTCCGCGACCGCAAGCGCCAACTGGTCCGCGGCCAGTGCCACCGGCTCGGCATGAAAGTTGCCGCCGGACAGCACGTCGCCAGAATCCGGAAACACCAAGGGATTGTCGGTCACACCGTTGGCTTCGATTTCCAGGGTGCGGCATGCGGCATCGATCACGTCCCGGCATGCCCCCATCACCTGCGGCTGGCAGCGCAGCGAGTACGGGTCCTGGACTTTGTCGTCCCCCACCAGATGCGAATTGCGGATCTCGCTCTGTTGCAGCAGCGCACGATATTGCGCCGCCACGGCGATCTGTCCGGGCTGGCCACGCAATTGGTGGATGCGGTCGTCA
This sequence comes from Usitatibacteraceae bacterium, assembly GCA_044228625.1. Taxonomy (GTDB): domain Bacteria; phylum Pseudomonadota; class Gammaproteobacteria; order Burkholderiales; family Usitatibacteraceae; genus UKL13-2. The sequence goes on from JBGAUM010000124.1 coordinate 4,937, forward strand.
AACGGGGTGTCCGACCCCATGGCCGCATCCACACTCATGGCGCCGGCCACGACCGCTGCGGCAAAGCAACGCTCAATATCAATCCAGCCGTCGATCGCCAATGCGGTGGAGACCTGGGTCCCGTTGAGCAGGGCCAATCCTTCCTTGGCGGCCAACGTCAACGGCGAAAGTCCCGCAGCCCGCAAGGCGTCCTGCGCGGGCATGCGCTTGCCGCCCACATGCGCCTCGCCCAGTCCCAACAGGATCGAGGTCATGTGCGCCAACGGCGCCAGATCACCGCATGCCCCGACCGAGCCCTTTTCGGGGATCAACGGGTAGACGCCTGCATTCAACAGGCGCAGCAGGGATTCCAGGATGACGGGCCGCACGCCCGAGCGACCGCGCGCGAGGCTGGCAATTTTCAGAATCAGGATCAGCCGCACGACACGATCGGCAAGAGGCTTCCCCACCCCGGCACTGTGCGACAGCACGATGTTCTTCTGCAGTTCTTCCAATTGGTCGTTGGGGATGTGCGTGTTGGCGAGCTTGCCAAAACCGGTGTTGATCCCGTACGCGGGGGCGCCCTTGGCGACGATCGCTTCCACGGTCGCTGCACCGGCACGGATCTCGGTCCAGCACGCGGTGTCGAGCTCAAACCGGTCGTGGCTGTCGCGCCAACGCGCAAGATCGCCCAGGGTCAACGCACCGGGCTTCAGGGTGATGGTGTTTTGCATCTGCGAATTATCGCGCGCATTTGCCGGGTGGCGCGCTCCCTATAATCGGGCATGCGTTTTCGGCGTAATTTCCTGCTTTTGACCGTGGCATTTTTCGCTGCCGGGTGCGCCATACATTCGCCACGCACCGAAAAACGCCCGGCACCTGTCCAGGATTGCCTCCACATGTTCGAGCGGCTGGATGCCGCAGTCGAGCGGGCGGGTGTGCGGGACGCGCAGGAACATCGTCTCGACGGATTCCCATACCTGCGCATCAATCGATTCACCGCATCCTTTCGCGACGCCGCGCGCAACGATGCAGGAGTTCGCCATGCGATGCTCAAGGGGATGGCGGCACTCGACCTGCATGCGCGGCAATTTGAGAGCGCCAATCTGCCTTTGGACATTCGCGCACCACTTGGCGAATTGCCCCTCGAAAAATGCAGCCGGGTTCTCACCACCGACGACCTTGGCTCACCCGCCCGAATGGCGGCCCTCCTCGATGCTGCGCAGGTGCCCGATGCGTACGCGGATTGGAAACGTGCGCTGGGTCTGTATCCCTTGACCTCGGTACCCTTTCGCTGGGGCGTCAGACGCTGGGAAGATTCCACGACGCGCACTTTTGCGGCTGCACCGGCAACCCCCCTCGCGCGTTGGCTGCCGCCGCTACCCGATGCAACTTTGGTGACTCGCCATGCACCGGCCTTCGAGATCGACATGCAAACTCCTGACGACCGTTTTGGCGCGCCCAAGTGGACGCAGGATGGCGTAGGCATCGATGTCGATGTGCCGGTCGTGTTCAGCCAGGTGACGCATACCCGCTTTGCCGGGCAGACGCTGACGCAACTGGTTTACACCCTGTGGTTTCCATCGCGTCCTGCTGAAGGTCCGTTTGACCTCCTGTCGGGCCACCTGGACGCGCTGGTCATACGAATCACCCTCGATCTCGACGGCCAGATCCTTTTGGCAGACAGCATTCATGCCTGCGGGTGTTACCACCAGTTCTTTCCTTCCGCGCGCCTCGCCGTTCGCGCGCCACCGGATTCGCACCAGGAATGGGCTTTTTCGCCTGCCGCACTTCCGACGATCCGCGAGGGACAACGCCTGGTCTTTCGCATCGCATCGGGCACGCATTACCTGACCGGGCTGACCACGATGGCGGTTGACGAAACCAGTCCACCGCGTGACCCCCGATACGCGTTGCGTCCCGCGGATTCGCTGAGATCGTTACCATTGCCCGAGGGTCATGGACGGCGCAGCCTCTATGGTCCTGACGGGCTTGTCGCTGGCACGGAGCGCGGCGAGCGATTTCTGTTCTGGCCCATGGGCATCGCAAGCCCGGGGTCCCTGCGGCAAGCGGGCCTTCAAGCGACGGCGTTTGTGGGGCGACGGCATTTCGACGACGCCGACCTGATTGAGCGCCGATTCATGCGTGTCGACCCGGCAGTCACCCGCCTGGACAGCTCATCTCGCCCCGGCCATCGACTCGAGTGATCATTTTGAACCGTGCGACTTGCACGCGGATAGAATGCCCGCAGTTCAAATCAGGCCACCCCATGAAACGCACCGACCTCGAAAAGCTGCAAGGCAAACAGATCGCCGGCCAAATGAAAGTCGCCGGAATCCCGGACCGATTCGGCAAAGCCTCGTCTGCGCCCGTCGACAAGCGCGAACAACGCCGCCGAGATGCGGAGGCGGGGTTGATCCCGTTTGCGACGAAGTTGCCGTCCACCTTGGTCGAGCGCTTGCGCGCGCGGGCCGAGGCCGATGGCAAACCGCTCAGCGAGACGGTGGCGTCACTCCTTGACGCTGCACTGCGTACCAAGCGCTAACGCGGAGTGGCACTCAAGTCCACCATCCACAAGGCTGAACTCGCGGTCTCCGACCTCGATCGTCACCATTACGCGTCGTATTCCTTGACGATCGCGCGTCATCCTTCCGAAACCACGGAGCGGATGATGGTTCGCCTGCTGTCATTCGCGATGTTCGCCGACGAACGCCTTGAATTCGGCAAAGGGCTCTCCACCGATGACGAGCCCGCCCTTTGGCAAAAGTCGCGGTCGGGGGAGATCGAGCGCTGGATCGAGGTCGGCCTGCCGGACGAACGGGTCCTGCGTCGCGCCTGTGGTCGAGCCCGCGAAGTCGTACTGATGGCGTATGGCGGTCGTGCAGTTGGCATCTGGTGGGATGCCAACCGGACCGCGTGCGAACGGCTGGAAAACTTGCGTGTTCTGGAGGTGCCCCCGGCGTCGACCGCCGATATGGGCACGATGGCCGAAAGGACGATGGCCCTCAGCGCAACCATTCAGGATGGGCACGTGATGCTGGCGTCCGACGTGCGCACCATCACCATCGAGTGCGCCGCAATCAAGCCTTGAAACTCTAGGACTGGCGCGGCGTTCACGTCAAAAACGCCTCAAAGCCCCCGCCAATCCTAGGGTTTACTTTGCTTTTCCCAGCATGTTGGCAAAAAACGCGCCGATGACGTCAGCGCCCATCTTGCGGGCATCGGAGAGTTCTCCTTCCAACGTGCGGCGCTTGACCTTGCCCTCCGCATCGAGCAACACCACCGCAGGAACACCATTCTTGAGCAGGGCCGGTTCGTACCGGTTGACGATGTCCAGGTTCTTGTTGAAGCGGCCGACGTCCACCTTCAGCTGACGTGGCACTGGTCCTTCACCAGTTGATCCAGCTTTTCACGCTTCAATTCCGCGTCCAGCACCTTGCAGTCGCCGCACCAATTGGCACCAAACACCACCAGCACCGATTTGCCGCTCCTTTTGGCAGCGGTCAACGCCCGATCAATGTCGGCACCGGCGTCCGCCGCTTCGTCATACGGCTTGAGGGCGGCCACATTGACTCCCTTCTGCTGCGCGCACGTCCTGACTTTTGCGCCCACGGCAAATAACAAGACACCCGCCAGCGCAAGGGAAATTGGGGCAACAACGGCGCTAGAAATTTTCATGGCTGAATGGCCTTGTAGAGAAACGGAAAGCTCGTGTCCATGCGGTAGTCGATGCCCTGAATGGTTGTCGTCAAATTCTTCGTAGCGGTGCTTGATGCCTGCCGCATGAAGTTTCTTGGACAGAATGCGAGACCCGAAGTGGATGTTGTACTGGTCTCGCCAGCCACAATCAATGTAGATCCCCTTCAAGGTCTTCAAGTTCCCGCGATATTTCGAAACCATGTGGATCGGGTCGTGCTGAAGCCAGACTTTCCAGCGGGTATCGATGCGTTCACCGGTTTCCAGGTTGAAAGGCAGGCGAAAGCCGAGCGGTGCTTTGGGGTCGGGATCGTAGCTCGCCGCCATGGCCAGGATCATCAGGGCATGGCCTTCGCCGTCGGAAAGCTTGTCCTTTTTCCAGACGGCATTCAGGAATGCGCGTGCACGACCATCGTCGAGACCTGTGGCCGCTCGCTGCTCTTCCTTGCGCACGTCAATCGGCCCGGATTTGCGCGGCTTCGGGCGGTGTTTCATCAGTTCAGTCAGCGTGCGCGGCCAATCGTGCATGTAAACGAAGTCGAAATACGCGTCGCCGGAATGGTTGGCAATCGCCCCCCAATGCTTGGCGTACTTCATCCCGTGAATGATCGCGCCATAGCCGCCGCTGGACTTTCCGAAGCATGCACGATGCTCGCGCGAGGCGAGCGTGCGGAACTCGCGGTCCACTAGCGGGATGATTTCGTCGATCAGGTAGTCGGCATAGTTTCCGATGGCGGACGAATTGATGTACTGGTTTCCCCCGAGTGCCGTGAAGCAATCCGGGAAGGCCACGATGCACGGTCCCATCTTCTTTTCGTGGATCAGGCGTGCGGCACGCTCGGGAACGTTTTCATCAAAATTGCGCCAGGCGACATGCGATAGGCCGGAGCCCATGAAGCCGACAAGGTCGTAAAGGACCGGAAAGCGCTTGCCCTTGTAAGCGGGCGAATCGTATTGCGGCGGCAGCCAGACGGCCAGCGCGCGAACGTGGGGGTCACCGAGCGGATTGCCGGCGAGAATTTTCGAGGTGTGCTCGAGAAAGACCACGCGGCCCGAGGGCCAATGGGGACGCTTCAATGCCATGACAGGAGGCTCCGTTCAATCCGCGAAGTGGCCGGATTATCGCAGAGGCCTCCTGATGACAGGCGATCCCGTTTTGCATGGAATGTTCCTTATGCCTTTTGAAGGCGCTTGGCGGTCACAACCACGGTATCCAACTTGACCGGTTCCGGTTGCGAAGACT
>JBGAUM010000125.1:0-9453 GCA_044228625.1 Usitatibacteraceae bacterium
CCCGCAGTCACCATCGCGGCAAACCGGCCTTCATCCTTCGCACGCAGCCGCATCACTGGCAACGGCGTCATGCGCACGATGGCCGAATCCACTTTTGGCGGGGGGGTGAACGATTCGGGTGGCACGTCGAACAGGGCGTGCATGTCAAAGCGGTATTGCAGCATCACCGACAAGCGCCCGTAGTCCGACGTGCCGGGTGCTGCCACCATGCGGTCCACGACTTCCTTCTGCAGCATGAAAGTTGCATCGACCAGCTGGTCCGCCCACTGCGCCAGATGAAAAAGAAACGGCGTGGAAATGTTGTAAGGCAGGTTGCCCACGGCGCGAAACGCGGGGCCGATCCGGCCGAAGTCGAACGCCAGCACATCACCTTCGTGCAAGGTGAAGCGTGTGGCGCCGAAGCGTGCCCGCAAAGCCGCCGCGAGATCGCGGTCCACTTCAATCGCATGCAGATGATCCAGTCGCTCCATCAAGGGGGCGGTCAATGCGCCGGGACCCGGACCGATCTCCACCATCGCATCACCGCGTTTGGGCGCAATCGCCACCACGATGCGCTCGATGATGTGCGCATCGGTCAGGAAGTGCTGGCCGAAACGCTTCTTGGCTCTAGGCAGCATGAGCTGTCTTCCGGTCACGCAGCATCGGCGTGCCGGCGGGCGGCCAACTCAATGGCCAGCTCGATGGCCGCCTTGAGACTGCCGGCATCGATGGGGCCGCCATTGGCGGCGATATCCAGGGCCGTGCCGTGATCCACGGACGTCCGAATGAACGGCAGTCCCAGCGTGATGTTGACCGCGTGACCAAAGCTTGCGTACTTGAGCGGTGCCAGTCCCTGATCGTGATACATCGCCAGGACGGCATCCCCGCGTTTCAATTGATGCTGGGTAAACAGCGTATCCGCAGGCAACGGGCCGACCACGCTGAACCCGCGCGCCCGCATGCGCTCGATCACAGGGGCAATGATGTCAATTTCCTCACGGCCGAGATGGCCGCCTTCGCCCGCATGGGGATTCAAACCTGCAACCAGCACGCGCGGCTGGGCAATGCCGAATTTGGCGCGCATGTCATGGATGACGATTCCCAGTGTTTCTTCAAGGGATTCCGGCTCGATCGCGGCGGCGACGTCCTTGAGCGCCAAATGCGTGGTGGCCAACGCGACTCGCATTCCACCGCCCACCAGCATCATCACCACGCGTCTGGTACCGGTCCGTTCGGCGAGGTACTCGGTGTGTCCGGTAAACCGCAATCCGGGAAGTTGGGCGTCATTGATGACCCCCTTATGGACGGGCGCCGTCACCATGGCGGCGTATTGGCCTTGCAGACAGCCCTCAATGGCTTGGTCGAGAAGCGCCATGACGTAACGCGCGTTGGCCGGGTCGAGTTGGCCGGCATTGACCGCAGAGACAACCGGCACATGCTGAATGTGCAGGTTTGAGGTGGAAAGTCCCCGCGCGCGAGCACGCGACTCGATCAGCGCACGGTCGCCCAAGAAGGTGAGGCGTCCGGCCCACGGTTCGCCCGACATCATGGCGACCAAATCCGGCCCGATGCCGGAAGGCTCCCCGGATGTGACGACGATCCGGTTCACAGGAGCAGGTTCAGTCGTCCTTGCGGAACTCTACAAACGCCCGGTCACGCGTTTGGCGGAGCCAGTCCTGATACGCCTCATCGGCCTTGCGCTGACGAAGCACATTGCGCGCGGCAAGGCGCTTGCGCTCTTCCGACAAACCTTCGGTCTTGCGCTCCATCACTTGCAACAGGTGCCAACCAAACTGGCTTTGAAACGGGTTGGACAATTCGTTGTCTCGCAGGCCGTTCATCACTCTTTCAAATTCGGGCACTGTGTCGCCAGGCGAAATCCAGCCCAAGTCGCCGCCCTTGGCGTTTGAGGGATCGTCTGAGTGGACTTTGGCCAGTTCCGCAAAATCGGCACCACCGATGATGCGTTCGCGAAGGCGTGCCAGCCTGCTCTTGGCATCTTCATCCGTCACGCCATCCTTGGCGCGAATGAGAATATGCCGCGCGCGGGTCTGGGTAATCGACGGTGCAGCATCGCGCCCCCGCTTGTCGAGCAATTTCACAATGTGAAAGCCATTGGCGCTCTTGAGGATGTCCGTGATCTCGCCCGGCTTCAGGGTGGCCAGGGCCTCCGTGAAAATGGCCGGCAGGCGTCCCACCGGGCGCCAGCCCAGATTGCCGCCCTGCAGGGCGTCCGGGGCATCGGAAAACTGGGCGGAGATTTGCGCAAAATCGGCGCCCTTGCGCAGTTCAGCGAGGGCCTGGAGGGCACGCTTGCGCTTTGCATCAATCTGCGCGGCCGTGGCTTGCTCGGGCAGCAAGAACAGGATGTGCGCCAGCCGGTACTCCTGGTCGCTCGTGGATTCCTTCGACTCCAGCGCCAGTTGGGTGTCGACCTCGGCCTCCGTGACGTTGACATTGCCCTCGACTTCGCGTTCGCGCAGCCGCTGCATGATCAGTTCACCGCGAATTTCTTCGCGAAACTTCGAATACTTCACGCCGTCCGCCTCCAGGAGGCGGCGGAATTCGGTCATCGACACATTGTTGTCGTCGGCGATGCGCTGCAGCGTTTTGTCGAGCGTTGAATCATCGATCTTGATGCCGGTTTCCTTGGCTTCCTGGATTTGCACCAGGTCATTGATCATGCGTTCGAGAATCTGTTTCCGCAGCTCATCCTGCGGCGGCAGTTTGGTCCCCTGCTTTTGCAGCTGCTTGACGATGGCGACAAAGCGATCGTTCAGGTCGTTTTGGGTGATGACTTCGTTGTTCACGACCGCAGCGATCTTGTCGAGTTCGACCACACCGGAGGGCTTGGCGGGCGCCTTGAGGGTGGTGTCCAACTTGGGCGCAACCGGCGCCTGCACCACCGGGGATTGGGCGAGCGCAATTGGGGCAGATGCGGCAAGCAGGAGTGTAAAGACGGTTTTCATCATGGTCGCGGTTCCAGCGTGCGATGCGTTAGGCAGGGTGATCAACGATCGTCAGACCGCCGGTAACCGGCAATGTTCTGGCGAAGGGTTTCCAGCGGATTGATGCCCAGTTTTGACAGGCCCTTGAGTTCCAGCTGGAATTGGACGGAATTCGAATACTGTTGCGCGGCCGTGGTGAAGCGGTGCGCCACAAGGCGGAATTCCCAGCAGCCGTGATTATACTCAACCCCGAAAAGCCCCTCGAGGAGCTTCCGGTCGCGGATCGAATAGTTGGTGCGCGCCAACAAGGTCCAACCCGGACCCGCGCGTCCCAGGGGAAATTGCGTGGAAATGTCGGCTTGGTGGATGGCGTCGCGCGTGTAGCGGTAGCTCAGGTTCAGGAGCCGGCCGTTGAGATCCTGGTAGCGCGCGGAAACATTGGCTTTCTTGACGGCGCTGTCGGAGGTCGAATATTGAAACCCGGAATCGAGGTTCCAGGTATCCGACAGTTGGCCAGAGACAGCCGCCAGCAAATCTGAACGGCTGATGTCGCCGGTTTGCGTACCCGAGAGGCCCAACGCGCCACCGGTCAGTGTGACCTGCTGGGGACGGAAATAATAGCGCTGACCCAAGGCAGCACGCAGCCGCTCAATGCCCGTGATGTCCTCGATGAATCGCGTGGTTACCGCGGCGGTCATTTGCCTGGCATCGGAAATGCGATCGCCGCCCACAAACAAGTTTTCGTTGAAGATCTGCGCAAAGCTGAAATCCGTTTCCGACGTCGTGAATCGGGGCAGCTTGGTCTGATCCCTGAAGGGGACGTACAGGAAGAACAAACGGGGTTCGAGGGTTTGCGTCACCGTGCCTGAAGAGAACTGCAAGTTGCGCTCGAACGTCACCCCGCTGTCCAGGCTGACGATGGGCACGTTTCGCGTGCCCCCTTCGAACGCACCGGCATTGCGCGTGAGATCGTAGCGCGTGGCGTGAAAACCCACCTTGGGGGTGACGAATCCCCACGAGGTGGCGAAGGGAACTGCGGCTGACGGGTAAATCAGGAAGCGCCGGCCATTGACCAAGGTCGGATGCATGAAGTCGGTGTACTCGCCCGTGGTATTGAATTCCACGCGATTCCACCGCGCCGGTTGGGCGTTGAAGGTGATCTGGGGGGCAAGGCGGTACGGCGCAACGACCGGCTGCGCGGGATCCTGGAGGGTCTGAAACGCCAGCACGCGCGCACCAAAGTTGCCGAACGGGGTGCCGTAGTTCAGCGTCGCTTCGCGCGGCAAGTTGGTTTGCGCCGTGTTGGCAATCTTCGTCGACAAGTCCCGGAAATAGTTGTCGTCGGACACCTTTTGCGCCTGAAGGGCGGCCGACCAATTGGGCAATGACCAGGCGGCCAGGTTTTGAAAATGGCGTCCTGCCACCAGGTAACGATCGCGATCGGCAATGCGGTCGCCGGGCAGGTACTCGCTGTCAAACTGGCCAAATTGAAATTTCCCCAGATAGCGGAACTCGCTGCCCAACTGCATGCCGCGTTTGGAAAAAAGTTTTGGAGTGAGGGTGGCGTCAAAGTTTGGCGCGAGATTCAGGTAGTACGGAATGGACACTTCCAGGCCACTCTTGGACGACGATCCGAAGGTGGGAGACAGGAATCCCGATTTCCGGTCGCTGTTCAGGGGAAAGGTCATGTAGGGCAAATAGAGGATCGGCACGCCCTGGAACTCGATGCGGCCATGGTGGCCGGTTCCCGTGTTGGTGGCGCGATCCAGCGCAAGTTCGTTGACCCGCAGATACCAATCGTCCTCACCCGGTTTGCAGGTGGAATAGCGGGCATCGAAGAATCGCTCGTGATCCTCACCTTCAAACCGCATCTCCCTGGCCTCACCGCGCGCTTCATAGCGTTGGCTGGGGCGGGCCGGGTTCTTCGAGAAAAAGAATCGGGGAGCCAGCAATGTTCCGACTTGCTGTTCAATCTTGAGTTGGAGCGACTGGCCGGTGATGCGATCGGATTCGCGGCGCATTTCCACCCTGCCCGGGATGGATACCGTATCGGACTCGGAATCGTAGGCCACCTCATCCGCGAGGATTTCCATATCGCCTTGCCGGAAACGGACATTGCCCTTGGCGGCCTCTTCCCAGCAGGCACCCCATCAAACGCCCAGCCAAACCGAACTCGAGTTGGCCCTTCAGGAGGCGCTCAAACTTGACCGCCAAATCCCGACACCCGGCACCTTGGTCCAGAAACCGGACAAACGCGCGTTTGTCCGGTTTCTGGACCAAGGTGCCGGGTGTCGGGATTTGGCGGTCAAGTTTGAGCGCCTCCTGAAGGGCCAACTCGAGTTCGGTTTGGCTGGGCGTTTGATGGGGTGCCTGCTGGGAAGAGGCCGCCAAGGGCAGCAGCACCGCGATCATCGCGGCGAGGGGGCGCATCGTCGAAAATGGCGGGAAACCCCGGTGATAAAATGCCGCGCCCATTGGAAAGGAAATTGTTTTTGGACTCTACGACGCCACGACTAACCGCCCTGGACACGTGGCTCCGCGCGCAGTTTCCGGACAGCAATGGAGGCTATTCGCTTGCACCGGCGTCGGCAGACGCGAGCTTTCGACGCTATTTTCGCATAACCGTTCCCGGCAGCACCTATGTGGTCATGGATGCGCCGCAGGAGCTTGAAGACTGCCGGCCTTTCGTGCATGTGGCCGGATTGATGCATGAGGCCGGCGTCAATGTGCCCCGGGTGATTGCAGCGGATTTGGATCAGGGCTTCCTGCTACTCACTGACCTGGGAACCCGGACCTATCTGGACGTGCTCGATTCGTCCCGATTCGATGAGTTGTTCCGGCCCGCCAATGACGCGCTGGTGAAGTGGCAGCGCGCCACCCGGGCCGGCGCGTTGCCAATATGGGATTCAACACGCATTCGTTCGGAAATGAATCTGTTCATCGAGTGGTTCCTGGGCCGTCATTCGGGGGCGATGCTCGATGCTTCGCACCTCGGCAAGCTGGATGCCGTGTTCGACGCCATCACCCAGCGCTGCCTTTCACAGTCCCAGGTCTTCGTACACAGCGACTATATGCCGCGCAATCTGATGCTTTCGGACCAACTGCCCGGTGTCCTCGATTTCCAGGACGCCGTCATCGGGCCGATTGCCTATGACATTGCCTCCTTGTATCGGGATGCCTTCGTGTCCTGGGATGAAGAACAGGTGCTCGACGGAACCATCCGCTACTGGGAAGCCGCGCGTAAAGCGGGCCTTCAGGTACCCTCGCAGTTCGGCGAGTTTTACGAGGATGTCGAATGGACCGGTTTGCAGCGGCACTTGCGCATTTTGGGGGTATTTGCGAGGCTCAATTACCGCGACGGCAAGCCACACTACCTTGAAGACGCGCCGCGTTTTGTTCACTATGTGCGACACACTGCACGGCGCTACGGCGCGCTGGCACCGCTGATCCGATTGCTGGATGAATTGAGGATTGGCGAAACGGCGGAAGCGGGCCTTTCTTTCTAGAGGGATGTTGTCATCGTGCGGCCGGTGCGTTTGGGCGATGCACAAACTGAGACTTTCCACAGTGTGGAATGAATCCTGCTGAGCGGGACTCGTGGCATTGCTGACTTGGGCCTTCACCAGCCAACAGCCATTCCAGGTGCCAAGGTGACAACCCAGACACTGATATCCTGCGGTCAAATTGCGACCTGGTGGTCGGGTTGATCAATAATTGGTCGGCTCGACCATGGCAAGAATCTTCGGCGGGTTGACTTTTGGCAATGATAGGCTGACAAGTCAGTTCAACAATACGGAGCTTGGGTCACGACTCGACGCGATGAGAATCCTCTATCACCACCGGACGATGGGCGAGGGCGCAGAGGGCATTCACGTGCGCTCCATCATTGAGGCCTTGCGTGCCGCCGGTCATGAGGTGCAGGTGTCTGCGCTGGTGGGCGAACCGGAGGTCGCGCCGTTGGCTGCGCCGCATTTGACGCGGCGGTGGAACGGCATTCGCCGCTTTATCCCCGACGCCTTGTACGAATTGGCAGAGATCGCCTACAACGTGGTCGGCCGCATCAAGCTTGAACGTGCAATCCGCAAGTTTCGCCCGGACGCCATCTACGACCGTTACAACACCTATTCGACGGCGGCCGTATCGGCGGCGCGATTCCACCATATTCCGTCGATATTGGAGGTCAATGCACCGCTCGCCTTGGAGCGCAAGGACATCGAATACCTGCGCTTGCGTCTCCCGCGGCTGGCGCGTTGGTTCGAGCGCCGAATCTTCATGGCGGCAAGTCACGTCCTTGTGGTGTCCTCGCCGTTGAAGCGCTACTTGGAAACAGAGCTGCAAGTGCCGTCGGGGCACATCACGGTGGTGCCCAACGGCGCCGACCCAGCCGCGTTCGCGCCGGATGTGTCGGCGCGCCGCAAAGTGCGCGAAAAACTGGGACTCGCGGACCGGTTTGTCATGGGTTTTGTAGGCAATGCGCGGCCTTGGCATGGCTTGGAGTTGCTGGTGGATGCCCTTGAGCGCATGAAGGATCGCGTGCCGAACGCCCACTTGCTGATCGTGGGCGGGGGGTCCAGCCTGCCAGCCATCAAATCCCTGATCGAGGCGCGCGGCTTGAACGCACGCGTGACGATCTCCGGCGAGGTCCCGCACCCTGAAGTGAAAGCCTATATCGCGGCCATGGACGTCGCGGTCAGCCCACGCGCCACGTTTTATGCGTCGCCGCTGAAAGTGGTTGAGTACATGGCGATGGGAAAAGCCGTCGTCGCACCCGACATGGAAAATATCCGTGATCTGGTGCGACACGACGAGTCGGCGCTGTTGTTTCAGCCGGAGGATGTCGCGTCCCTCACGCAGTGTCTGGAACGACTTGCCGCCGACGAGAAGTTGCGCGAGCGCTTGGGCGATGCCGCGCGCGCGGGCGTGGTGACCCGACGCAATTGGGCCGCCAACGCGGCCATCATTGTCGGGTGCATTGTGGCGTTGGACGCGGTGTTCTGAGCCAACACCAGTCTCTGCAATTGGGGACTTGTGGCGGCATTTGTGCCGTTTCGGTCTCCGGCCTCATGTTCAAGTGCTTCTTTGGTTGGCGCGACCTGACGTTGAGACACCAACGTGGGCTTCAGATGCTTTGAATTGCACGGATTGCGTATTGCCAGCCAATCAATAGATGTTAGTGCTTGCTTTCGTAGTTATTGCTAACAGGGGGTTTCATAGGCAGACAGACAGTTTGCTGCCTATTTGAAGCCCTTTTCAGCGGTCGCCATGCTGCGCCGCACCATCGATTGTGATTGACGTCCCGGTGGTTCGGGTAATACGATCATTTCAAACGAACGTTTGATTTGACCAGAAAACTCGTAAACCGTGAGTTCAATTCCAATTTCCCGAATCCCGCGACCTGCCAATGAACCGCTGGAAGCTTCGGATACCAAGTCAAAAATCCTCGATGCGGCCGAAGAACTGTTCATGGAGCACGGGTTTGAGGCCACGTCCCTTCGCTTGATCACGACGGCGGCGGGTGTGAATCTGGCCGCCGTCAACTACCACTTCGGCTCGAAGGAAGAACTTTTTCAAGCGGTGCTCACGCGGCGCTTGGATCCGATGAATCGCGATCGCGTGGAGTTGCTGTCCAGTTATGAAAACGAAGCGGCTGCCGGCTCAAACCTGCTGACCTGCGAAAAGATTCTCGCGGCCATGTTCATCCCGGCCCTGAAGCTCGCGCGCGACCACGAAACCGGCGGCAAGAATTTCCTGCGCCTGCTCGGCCGGGCGTATGCCGACCCCGCGCCGTTCATTCGTGAGTTCTTGTCCAGCCAATACAGCGAAATGATTGCACGGTTCCGCACGGCATTCAGCCACGCACTGCCGCACATTCCGCGCGAAGAACTGTCTTGGCGCCTGCATTTTGTGATGGGGGCCTTGTCCTTCACCCTGGCGGGCACAGACGTTTTGAAAGTCATCGGCCAATATCACCCGGAAGAAGTCAACAACGACGAATTGATCTTGAAGCGCCTGGCGCCATTTCTGGCGGCGGGCTTGCGGGCACCGGTTCCGAATGCGGAAAGCGGGCGCGAATTGGTTTTCTAGAGTATGTCTTTCGAAAAGGAGCGGTCATGTTGACACTCATTGCTTGTCTCGTCGTCGCCATCGCTGTGATCTGGCTCCTCGCCTATCACACCGCCAGCGCACTCGTGTGGTCCCTGACCGCCGGTGTGGCGTTGTTGGTGCTCGCAGGCGCGGGCATCCTCACCGGCTGGCCCGCCGCCATCGTGTGGCTGGTCTCGGCCGGCATCGCGGTGCTCTCCACCGCGACGCCCATCCGGCAAAAATTCTTCACCGGACCGATCTTCCGTCTCTACAAGAAACTGTTGCCGCAGATGTCCTCCACGGAGCAAGAGGCCCTGGAGGCCGGCACGGTGTGGTTCGACGGCGACCTGTTCAGCGGCAAGCCGGACTGGAACAAGCTGCTGTCCTACCCGGCCGCCAAGTTGACTCCCGAGGAACAGGCGTTCATCGATGGGCCGACCGA
>JBGAUM010000126.1:0-9204 GCA_044228625.1 Usitatibacteraceae bacterium
CCAAAGCTGGTGCTGACGTTACCCAGGCTGGTCGAAATGTTGCCGACACTGGTCGAGACATTGGTCAGGCGTGTAACCGTGGAAGCCACCGAGGTGCTGACCGTGCCAAGGCTGGTCGATACATTGCCCAGGCTGGTATTGGTGTTCGACAGCGCCGTGGAGACCGCACCGACACTGGTGGACACGTTGGTCAGGCGCGTGACGGTCGAGGCGAGCGATGTGCTGACGGTCCCGAGGGAAGTCGACACATTGCCAAGACTCGTTGACACATTTCCCAAGCTGGTCGAGATGGTCCCGACGCTGGTCGAAACATTGGTCAAACGGGTGACGGTGGAGGCCACCGAAGTGCTCACGTTACCAAAGCTGGTGCTGACGTTACCCAGGCTGGTCGAAATGTTGCCGACACTGGTCGAGACATTGGTCAGGCGTGTAACCGTGGAAGCCACCGAGGTGCTGACCGTGCCAAGGCTGGTCGATACATTGCCCAAGCTTGTGGAAACATTGGTCAGCGACGCATTGAGCCTTGATGTGGCACCCACCGCACCCCCGGCGCCGGCGCCGTTGTAGCAGGTGTAAAGCGCCGTGATGCGGCCTGCGACCGCACCGCCGGGATCGGCGCAAGCGGTGATGGTCTGCGCATGCGGTGAAGAGAGGGGTGCCATGCCGCCAATCGAAAGCATCAATGCAGTTAGTAGGCGGCTGATGCGGGCGTGACCATGCGCGCGCAGACGGCGCAGCTGCTTCTCAGCCATCCAGGCCGGGAAAATCCGCTTCCCAATCCGTGCGCAAGTACGATTCAATGCCATTGTCTTTCTCTTTCGGTCCAGCCCCGGCGCAGTCTGATTATCGCGCGTTCACTGAGCACAACACCCATTTCCACAGTTGCAATGCTACGGTTAGAGGCCGAGCGTCCGCAGTGGCAATTGTCACACAGGCCTGTCTACATTGTGGATTCTTGTAACACGTTTCAAAGGGAAATCTGGTCAAACCCCAGATCAGACGAGGGCCTTGCAAGAAAATTGTCCGCAAAGCGCCATCCATCAAGGAGTTTGTAGCGGGTGATGGCCTTGTTGCGCAAGCGCAAACCCCTCCAGCGCTATCGGCGTCTCGTTGGGCACGCAGATCATGTTGATGGACACGATGTTGGGAAAGATGTTTTCCGGGTCACTCGCGAAGTTGGCTGGGTTGTACATGGGCGGCACACTCCACCATGCGCGATAGCCAAGCGTCTCGATGGCTACGATCAGCTCCGAGGATTTCTCAACGCGGTCGTTTTCCACGTACAAGAACGGCCGGTGTTTGGCGATCGTCAGGGCCGCACCTGCAATGACTTCACGCTCCATCCCTTCTACGTCGATTTTCAGCAGGCGGCACGACGGCAATTCCAGCACGTCATCGAGGCGCGCCAGCGATACGGGAATGCCGTCAGTAAAGCGAGAAATCTCCACGCCGCCGAAATTGCCTTCTTCGGAATAGACGAAGTCCGGGATCTTCAACGTGCCCATGCGGTCGCCGAGTGCCAATTGCCGGCATTCGACTTGCATGAGGCTGTTCAGGGCCACATTGGCGCAAAGCGTTTGGAACACGACGCGCTGCGCCTCGAACGCGTGTACACGTCCTTGCGCGCCCACCAGGCTCGCCAAAGCCAAGGTATGCGCGCCGATATTGGCGCCCACTTCCACGACGACATCTCCCGGGCGGCATAGTTGTGAGAAAAGCTCGACCTCGCCCTCGGAGAATTCTCCGTACTTGCCGATCGAGCGGCCGATGTACACGTCGTGGCGATTGAACAGCATCCAGCCGTGCTTGGCACGTACCAGATTGTTGAAGCCCGGCCCGTCGATCAAATTCGGCAGCATGGTCGTTGAAAATCCCCCATTGCGGCGCGACCTATAATTTCACCCATGATCCCACCAGATTTCATCCAGCAGCTTTTGTCGCGCGTCGATATCGTGGATGTGATCGACAAACACGTCAAGCTGAAGAAGGCAGGCCAGAATTATCAGGCTTGCTGTCCGTTTCACAACGAAAAAACACCCAGCTTCACGGTATCGCCAACGAAGCAGTTCTACCATTGCTTTGGATGCGGTGCCCATGGCACCGCCATTGGTTTCCTGATGGAGTATGCAGGCCAAGGATTCGTCGACGCCGTAAAGGAACTGGCGGAGACTGTGGGCATGACGGTGCCTGCCGAGTCACGCGAGGTCGTTGAGGAGCGCCAGGCTGCACAGTCATTGATCGAGGTGATGGATACGGCCGCACGACACTATCGCGCGGAGCTGAAGCGTTCCCCCAAGGCCATCCAGTACTTCAAGGGACGCGGCGTTACAGGCGAAATTGCCGCGCGATTTGGATTGGGTTATGCGCCGGACGATTGGCAGGCACTCAAGCTCGCGTTCGAGGATTACAGCATTGGCGCGCTGGTCGAATGCGGGCTGGTGATCGACAAAGACGGCAAGCGCTATGACCGGTTCCGGGATCGAGTGATGTTTCCCATCCAGGACAACCGCGGAAACGTCATCGGCTTTGGAGGCCGTGTATTGGGAGACGGCGAGCCGAAGTATCTGAATTCGCCGGAAACGCCGTTGTTTGAAAAAGGGCGGGAGCTGTACGGACTGTTCCTGGCCCGCCGCGCCATTCGCGACAGCCAGACGGCGATCGTCGTGGAGGGCTACATGGATGTCGTGGCCCTCGCCCAGCATGGCGTGGAGAACGCCGTGGCCACGCTGGGCACGTCGACGACACCGATGCACGTGGAGACATTGTTGCGCATGGCAGACAACCTGGTCTTTTGCTTTGATGGCGACAACGCCGGGCAAAAGGCGGCGTGGCGTGCGCTGGAACAATCACTCCCGGCGGTTCAGGACGGCAAAGACATTCGATTCATGTTTTTGCCGCCTGAAGACGACCCTGATACGTTTGTGCGCCGGCTGGGGAAGGCAGCATTCCTGGCCGAAGCAGCAAACGCCAAGCCCCTCACGGCATTTCTGTTTGACGCTTTGCAAGGTGAAGTGGACATGCAGAGTGATGAAGGACGCTCCAGACTCCTGATGATGGCCAAGCCGTTGCTCGCCCAGGTAGGTGCGCCGGCGTTGGCGTCGATGATGCAGCGGCGGTTGGCGGACCTGACCGGCCTGGGCTTGGTGGAGGTTCAGCGCCTTGCGCCGACGGCCGCCTCAGGCGGCAAGCGCCCATTTTCGAAGAGGGATTCTTTTTCGGAATCGCGAGAATCCCATTCGAATGCCAAATCTGCCGCGGCACCGATGAGACGGAAAGTTTTGCGTGATCCGCCGGCGACGCAACTGATCGTGCGGATGCTCGCGAAGCCTGCACTCGCGGGTCGATTCGATTTGGCCTGCAAAGAGGACGATGCATCTCCTACTGCCAGCGCTTGTCGGGTGGCTGCGTTCATCCGGGACCATGATTTTGAAGTCACCCAAGCGCAAGTGTTGGAACATTTTCGAGGCTCGCCCGACCTCGATGAGGTGGAGCGCGCTTCCCAGCATCCGCTGTTGACGGAGATCGACTTGGCGCGTCCAGAGTTTGATCTGGACGCCGAGTTCGACGATGCCCTCGCTCGGTTGCGCGAGCAATCGGAGGCCGAGGCGGCGCGAGAAGCCCAACTCAAGCGCGCGCGCGAAATGGGATTGGCATGACGCTTTCCATGGTCCAAGGGCTTGCTATCCCTGATCGCGATAGGCAAGGTCGGTCCATTGATTGTGGCCGTTGAGAATTCGGCCATTCTCCGAGCACGCGGAATAAACTCAAGAAAATCAGCCCGTTAGTCAGCTTGGCGCGAAGATTGCATGGCGGCGCACCCCCCAAGAAATACGCTAAGTACCTGAAAACTAGCGTGTTTTCAGCATCTCGGTTATAATTACAGGTTCCCCGGCGCGGCTCGCAATTTTGGCCGGCGCCCCCATATCGGGTTTCCGCGCAATTGAATGGCGGAACCTTACCGAACTCTCCAGCCCCGGACACACCATGGCACGCAAACCAAAGAGCGCCCGCGACCACGACGAATATCCCATCCCGAATTTCAAGGCAGCGCGCGACAGCAGCAAAGCGCCGGTGGATGTCGAGGCACAGAAGACCAAACTGAAAGGCTTGATTGCCTTGGGCAAGGAACGTGGCTTCCTGACCTATGCGGAAATCAATGACCATTTGCCGGATGTTGTCGACGCCGAGCAGATTGAGGCGATCACCTCGCAGTTCAATGACATGGGCATCCAGGTCTACGATGCCGCCCCCGACGCCGAAACGTTGCTGCTTAACGAGCCCGCACCGACCGTTGCCGATGATGACGCGGAAGAAGAGGCGGTGCAGGCGTTGTCCACGGTCGATTCCGAATTCGGCCGCACCACTGACCCGGTCCGCATGTACATGCGTGAAATGGGATCGGTGGAGTTGTTGACGCGCGAAGGCGAGATCGAAATTGCCAAGCGTATCGAAGACGGGCTCAAGCACATGATCATGGCCATTTCTTCGTGCCCGACCACCATCGAGGAGATTTTGCTGCTGGCCGACAAGGTCGAGCGCGACGAAATGCGCATTGACGAAGTCATCGAGGGCATCGTTGACCCGAACGAAGACCAAGTCCAGGAAGCGGAACTCGACGACGAGGAACTCGATGACGAGGAACTCGACGACGAGGAAGCTGGCGACGAGGACGGTGCCATCGCGGCGGCGAATCTCGAGCAATTGAAACAGGACTCATTGGTGCATTTCAATGCCATTCGCAAGCTGCACAAGAAGATGAAGAAGGTCCTGGCGGAGAAGGGCAGCCGTTCGCGCGCCTACAAGGAATTGCAGGAAGAAATCTCCGCCGAACTGATGCAGATGCGCTTTACCGCCAAGCAGGTGGAAAGCCTGTGTGGGGGCCTGCGCTCTCTGGTTGACAACGTGCGTCGATCGGAACGGGAAATCCAGGAGTTGTGCGTCAAGAACTCCGGCATGCCGCGTCCCCACTTCATCAAGTCGTTCCCCGGCAATGAAACGAACGTCAAGTGGATTGCCGACGAGATTGCCAACAGCAAAGGCTACGGTGCAACCCTGGCGCGCTTCAAGCCGTCCATCATTGAACAGCAGGAAAACCTGATCAACCTGCAAAAGCATGTTGGTATTCCCATCAAGGAACTGAAGGAAATCGCGCGCCAGATGAGCACCGGCGAGGCCAAGGCCCGTCGTGCAAAGCGCGAAATGATCGAGGCGAACCTGCGTCTGGTCATTTCGATTGCCAAGAAGTACACCAATCGCGGACTGCAGTTCCTGGATTTGATCCAGGAAGGCAATATCGGCCTGATGAAGGCCGTCGATAAATTTGAATACCGCCGCGGTTACAAGTTTTCGACGTACGCCACGTGGTGGATTCGCCAGGCCATCACGCGTTCGATCGCCGACCAGGCCCGCACCATCCGCATCCCGGTGCACATGATCGAAACGATCAACAAGATGAACCGCATTTCGCGCCAAATCTTGCAGGAAACCGGGTTGGAACCCGATCCGGCAACGCTGGCCAAGAAGATGGAGATGCCTGAAGATAAGATCCGCAAGATCCTCAAGATCAGCAAGGAGCCGATCTCGATGGAAACGCCGATCGGTGACGATGACGATTCACATTTGGGCGATTTCATTGAAGACACCCAAACCATGGCGCCGGACGACAACGCGCAGTACACGTCATTGCGCGATGTGACCAAGGATGTTCTGGATTCCCTGACGCCGCGCGAAGCCAAGGTGCTGCGCATGCGTTTCGGCATCGAAATGAATACCGACCATACGTTGGAAGAAGTGGGCAAGCAGTTTGATGTGACGCGCGAACGCATCCGCCAGATCGAAGCCAAGGCGCTGCGCAAGCTTCGCCACCCCTCGCGTTCGGAAAAGCTGAAGAGCTTCCTCGAATCGGACAGCTGATGCGCGCGCCGGCCAAAGCCGGCGGCCCGGAAACGCCCTCATTGCGAGGGCGTTTTCTTTTGTGCAGTTGCCTCAGCGGCCGGTGGGTCCTCTTGCGCGGTCCGCGCGGCAACCGGTCAATCCCGCAGCGCCAACACGACCTGCACCGTTTGTTCCTGCGTGCCGGCTGGCCGGCTGACGAACCCGAGTTGCGTGGCCAGGTGCAGCATCCCCAAATTGCCGGATAGTACGCTGCCCTCCAGGTATTCGAATCCTGCCTCTTTCGCACAGGCGATCAGTGCGACCATCAGTCGGGTTCCCAATCCGCGCTTTTGGAATTTGTCGCCGATGGCGATGGCAAATTCAGCGCCTTGGTCGTCGGGATTGGGAAAGTAGCGCGCAACTCCGGCAATCGAATCGGTGGCGGCATCGAGGGCAATCAACGCCATTTCACGCGCGTAGTCGAGCTGCGTGAATCGGGCGATCGTTTCGGCCGAGAGTTCTTTGACTGGATGCTGGAATCGATAATATCGCGTGGTATCAGCCAGGCCTTTGACGAAGGCCACCTCGCGCGCCGCATCATCGGGGCGAACCGGGCGAACCACCAGCCGGGTTCCGTCGGACAACGAAAATTCGGTTTCCAACGCAAACGGATAGGGAAAGATCGCCATGTGGCGATATCGTGGATCGGTGGGTGCTTCACTCTTGTTCATCACGACACGGGCATCGAGCACAGCCGCGCCGTGGGGATGCACCACCAGCGGATTGACGTCCATCTCCTGGATCCACGGCAGCAAGGCGGCCATCATGGACACGCGGATCAGGGCATCTTCCAGGGCCGCAAAATCGATGGCGGGCACATCGCGATAGGCGCCGAGCACCCGCGCAATATGCGTTGCGCCGACTTGCGAGCGAATCAGTTGCGCATTCAACGGCGGCAATGCCAGCGCCACATCCCGCAGGGCTTCCACTGCCACTCCGCCGGCACCGAACGCGATCACCGGGCCAAACACGGGATCCCGTTGGATGCCTACCAGCACTTCGCGCTGATTTGCGAAGCGGACCATTGGTTGGATGTTGACGCCGGTAATGGGAAGGCCGGGTCGCGCGGCCGCAACACGCTCCATGATGTCATCAAACGCATTGCCAACCTGCCGTGCGTTTTGCAAGTTGGTGCGCACGCCGCCGACATCAGTCTTATGCGTGAGGCCGGGCGCCACTATTTTCATCGCCACCGGGTATCCCGTCTTGCGCGCCACTGCGAGTGCATCATCGCGCGACCGGGCCAACATTCCGGGCTGCGCCGACAAACCGAAGGCCGCAAGCAATCGCTTGGACTCCATTTCATCCAGTAGGTCACGGCCCTCGCGGCGCGCTTGGTCGCGGATCGCTGTCGCGGTGGACACCGCTGCGGCCGTTTCTTTGGCCCCCATCGCCGCATGGGCCGGGGGTGCCTCGAGCAACAGGCGTTGATGCCGCCGGAAGCGTGCGAGATAGGAAAACGCATCAACGGCGTTCTCCGGCGTCATGAAATTCGGAATGCCCGCTGCCTCGAACGCTGCCCGCGATTCCACAATGGAGGCACCGCCCAACCATGCAGTGAGCACGGGCTTGCTGCTCTTGGCCGCGACGTTGATCACGCTGCGTGCCGCGTCGATCGCGGGCGTCAGTCCTTGCGGACAGAACAGGGTCAATGCGGCATCAACACCTGCATCCTGAAGTACTGCATCCAGCGCCGCGCCAAATCGGCTTGCCGGCGCGTCACCGATGAGGTCCAGCGGATTGGTGCGGGATGCATGGCGCGGCAAGATGTGATCAAGGGCCTCAAGCGTTTCATTGGAGAAATCGGCCAGCGCGACGCCGTTGTCGATCGTGCAGTCGGCTGCCACCACGCCTGGCCCGCCGCCGTTGGTAAGGATCGCCAACCGTTCCCCGTTCAGTCGCTTGGGTTGGGCCAGCATGCGAGCGGCCGCAAACAATTGAAGCGAACTGTTGACGCGAATGGTGCCGGCCCGGGCCAACGCAGCGTCAAAAACCTTGTCGCTGCCGGCCAGCGCACCGGTATGCGAAAGTGCCGCGCGACGTCCCGACGCGTGGCGTCCAGCCTTGTAGACCACCACGGGTTTCACCCGCGCCGCAGCACGCAAGGCCGACAAAAACCGGCGGGCGTCCCGCACACCCTCCACATACATCAGGATGCTTTGGGACGCGGCGTCCTGCACGAGGTAGTCGAGGATTTCGCCGAAGTCAATGTCGAGCGCACCGCCCAGCGAGACCACCGATGAAAATCCGATTCCGGTGGTCGCCGCCCAATCAAGCAGCGCCGTGCAGACCGCTCCTGATTGTGAAACCAAGGCGATGTTTCCGTCGCGCGCCTGTGTATTGGCAAATGTCGCATTGAAGCCGATGTGTGGCCGCATTAGCCCGATGCAATTGGGCCCAATCATGCGCACGCCCGTTCGTTTGAGCAACGCGATGAGTTCGGCGCTCCTCGCCTTGCCGTCCTCTCCCGCCTCTGCGAACCCGGCGGAAAGTACCAACGCATGTCGCGTGCCGCGCTTGGCGCACGCCTCGATGAGCGGAAGAACGGAAGGAGCCGGTGAAGCAACCACCAGCAATTCCGGCGCGTCCGGCAAATCCTCCGCCGCGGCAAAGCATGGAACGCCAAACACCGTGGCGTACTTGGGATTGAGCGGGTAGGTCGTGCCTTGAAAACCGGCGGCGCGCAGGTTCTCAAACACCACACGCCCCAGGGAATGCTCGCGCTCCGACGCGCCGGCCAGCACGATCGAGCGCGGCGCAAGCAAGTGCGAAAGGTAATGTCCAGACATGCAAACAGTATCGCGGAATTGTTTCGAGGGTTTGTTCGGTGTCCAGTCGGGCCAAGAGTCATTGACTGGCGCGGCGATTGGGACGAATGTCTCCCAAGAGCCGCGCTGGTCCTTGGGTTTTGCCGCTTTGTCGAAAGGAGAAGTCGTCCTAGGGGCGAATATAATGATCGCTTGCACGCAGGACCGTTAGCTCAGTTGGATGAGCGTGGACTTGGGTCATGCCCTGCGGCATGTCCCAAGCCTCGGGAATCCGAGCGCCATGCAAGGCGCGAGGTGGGGTTGAGGGCGTGCTGTTCGCCCGAAACCGAGCAGTGGAGGGTGAAATTTGCAGCAACAGTGGGCCGTTAGCTCAGTTGGATGAGCGTGGACTTGGGTCATGCCCTGCGGCATGTTCCAAGCCTCGGGAATCCGAGCGCCATGCAAGGCGCGAGGTGGGGTTGAGGGTGTGCTGTTCGCACGAAACCGAGCAGTGGAGGGTGAA